>CAMSTW010000067.1 GCA_947063855.1 uncultured Dorea sp. | reverse complement strand
CGATATCCCCTGTGGAGATCACGCCTACAAGCTCCTCATCCTTCAGGATCGGAAGCGTCTTGACATTCTGCTCCTTCATCTTCTCCCATGTAGCCTTGATCGATACATTCGGCTCCACGCCCTCGATCTTATGTATGTCTATATCCTTCACCTGAAGCTTCACATTCTGCAGAAGCTCCGGAGGGCGCACCTTGAATCTCTTCAGCACATAATGTGTCTCCTCATTGATCTGCCCCGCTCTCTTTGCCACATACTCTTCGCCCGTAAGCTGCTTTTTCAGATTCGCATATGCAATCGCAGAACAGATCGAATCTGTGTCCGGATTCTTATGCCCTACCACATACACTTTTCCAGCCTTTTTTCCCATAACATCACTTCCCCGTATTGAATCTTAATGTTGCTATTAGTAAGAGTGCCATCTTTTTCGGCATTCGTCAACCACAATTCTCTATTTTTATGCAAATTTATCATAATTACGCATTTTTCTTTGAACATTTCCCCTGTTTTATGGTATACTGAAAACAGTATGTGAAAGCGTACGAGTCTCGATAGAGAAAGGGAATATTACTATGAGCGAAGAATTATTACGAGAAACAACAGCTACAGAGGCTGCCCCGGGCAGCACAGAGAAGACCATGGCAGACTTTGAGGAACACTTTGACGACGCCAATCCCTGGAACCTTGTGAAGTCTTACATGGAAGAAGGGACCGTCCTTCCGGTCAAGGTGGAAGGTATCGTGAACGGCGGTGCGATCGCCATGGTAGAGGGGCTTCGCGGATTCATACCTGCCTCAAGATTATCTTTATCCTATATTGAAGATCTGGAGACATATCTTCTTAAAGATATCGAAGTCAGGGTCATCGAGGCGGACCAGGCCGGCAACCGTCTGGTACTTTCCGCCCGCGAGATTCTCAAAGAGAAGGAGAAGAAGGCGATGGAAGAGCGGATCGCCAGCGTGAAGATCGGCAGTGTCGTAAACGGTACGGTAGAGAGTATCCAGAATTACGGCGCATTCATCCGCCTGGAAGACGGTCTGTCAGGTCTTGTACATGTCTCCCAGATCAGCCAGAAGCGCGTCAAATCGCCCAAGGACGTCCTGAATGAAGGCGACGAAGTAAAGGTTAAGATCATCGGCCTCAAGGACGGCAAGATCAGTCTCAGCATGAAAGCGCTGGAAGAAGTAAAGGAAGAACCTGTTGAGAAGGTGAACCTTCCAAAGTCTGAAAGTATCGGCACCAGCTTAGGCGACCTGTTCAAGGGAATCAAGCTGGATTAAAAAGAATCCCGCCCGGCGGGATTCTTTATCTTTTTACCTTTTTATCTTTCGGATTCCCATAAGCGCCAGCATACCGGCCAGGGCGCCGGCAAGCGCCCACACCCACACCGGGATATCATGGATATTGTAGCATCGCACATTGATCCACATCTGATTGATCGCTCTGTTCTGCTCCTCATCAAAGCAGACCATAAGCGACGACCTCGAGATCGCCTCCTGATCCGGATACTGCGCAGATAACTGCCGGCTGACCTGGTCGGAGGGCGCGGTAATCACATAGCTCCCTTCCGGCTCACGATCCTCCTCAGAGAAGAAATAACCCAGATCATAGTCCTCTACATCTTTCTCATCCTCTCCGGCTCCGTAACACCAGTCTGCATATTCAAAGATACGCCCATCCTTCCCCCCGGAAATCACAGAGGTGTAGCCGATATAATACATGTTCCGGATCGCATTATCCGGTCTGGAATTAAAATTAATAAACGCTTCAGCCGCATGCTGCTTCGACGCGTCCCCGTCTATACCATTCTTCAACATCACCCAGCCGTCAAAATAGATATTCGTTGACTCCTCAGGAACGGCAAACGCCAGAGTATAATCGTCTTCATCCGCCTGATCCATAGTATACACCGCATCTCCCGACCACTGATAGTTCGCGGCCACCTTCCCTGTCACCATATCCGCCTTTCCGGAATCCGTCTCAAAGGAATAGGCGTTATCCTTCACATCCTGAAGATACTCCTGCACTCTGGCAATGGTATCCCTGGAGGTGTCGTTCATCTCCGTCTCCAGATTCTTCTTATAATCCGGATCCTCAAGAAATTCTCTGGAAGTCAGAAGCTCCGACTTGATGGCGCCCACCGCGGCAAAATAAGAATCTCTTACATTATCCTTGATCGTAACCTGCCTCTGATATGCAGGATCGTTGAGGATCTTCCAGCTGGACGCATCTTCCCGGCTTACAAGCTTTGGATTATACACAATCCCTGTAATCCCCCACATATAGCCCGCGGCGTAATCTGCCCAGGGCTTCCCGCCGATCTCATTTTCCTCGAAAATACTTCTTATATAAGGCGACACCCCGTTTATATAATAGTTGTTCCCTTCACCGGTGTCAAAAAACTCCTCCGACAGGGGTACAAGCTGATCCTCTGTCATCAGCTTCATGATCATGTATTCCGACGGGCAGACCAGGTCATAGGTGTCCCCCAGCGTCAGCATGTTATACAGATCCTCGTTGGTTCCGAAGGTAGAATACTCCACATTGACCCGGATCCCGTAGTTCTCATAATACCATTCCTCGAAATCCTCTACCATGGAATTCACCCCGATGATATCGCCGCTGTCTAAGTCTATGGTCTCCTCTTCATCCCAGTCTCCCAGATCAATGTACTCCTCCCAGTTGCACACCCGCAGAGTAACCTCTCTCTGACTGTCATTGTCCCCGGCGTCCGCCGCCTGTGCCGCCCCGGAAGATGCCAAAGCCGTGAAAAAGACGCCGGCAGACAGACACATCAGGAGGCGCTTTACGCCCCTGCGCCCCCCGCTTCTTCCCCGTCTCCTGCCGCCCGGGAACCCAGGCCCGCAGTCTGCCGGCGTTTGAATACCTCTCAATCTTCTCATCATCATACACCCTTTCTCTCCGGAATATCCCGGTTGGCACGAATATTCATCACCACCGTGAACAATACGACCAGAAGGAAGATTACCGTAGACAACGCCCACAGCGCCGTCTTAATGCTGGTCTGCGCCCCCTTCGTTGCATTGACCACGTAGGTGCTGATCGTATCAAAGGTCGCCGGTTTCGTATAGGTAGCCACAAAATAATCATCCAGTGATAATGTAACCGCCATCGCAAAGCCTGAGACAATCCCCGGGAAGATCTGGGGGATTACGATCCTGGTCAATGCGGTAAACGGCGCCGCTCCAAGATCCAGAGCAGCTTCATAGATACTTGGATCCATCTGCTTAAGCTTGGGTATCACCGACAGGAACACGAAGGGCGCGCACAGCGTCACATGTCCCGCAAGCAGAGGGATAAAGGTATCTTTGCTGACGCCGAATACAACCACAAGCAGAATGCAGACCGAGAACCCGGTCACTACATCCGCATTCACCACCGGCACCTGGTTCATGGTCGTAATCACTGAGGACATTCCCTTCCCGGAATAGAACGCTCCGATGGCCCCAAGCGTCCCTAATACCGTCGCAATCAATGCAGAGACCACCGCCAGCACCACCGTGCCCCAGATCATATCCCGAAGCTCCGGCGTCGTGAACAGCGTCACATAATTATGTACGGAAAATCCCCGGATTGCCCCGATGTTTGCCGCATCCGTAAAGCTGTATACTGCCAGTACCAGAATCGGCAGATACAAGAATAATAGAACCAACAGGATGACCATCCATTTCCATGCTTTCTTTATCACAGCAGCGCGCCTCCTCTCGTATTCTCCTCCTGCGCCCCGCCGGTAAGAACCGTAAACAGACAGATGATTCCAAGAAGAATCAGCGCGATCATGGATCCTCCGTTCCAGTTATAGGCCGCGAAGTAACTGCCGATCAGACTTCCCATGATATAAGTGCTGTTGTACAGCATATCCAGTACGACATAATTGGTCATGGCCGGAAGAAACACCATCGACACGCCGCTCATGATCCCGGGCAGCGACAGAGGCAGCGTCACCTTCAGAAAAGTCTCCCTCTCCCCCGCTCCAAGGTCGCGCGAAGCCTCCAGAAGCGCCCCGTCAAGCCTGGATATCGTCGTGTAAATCGGCAGAATCATAAAGGGCAGGAAGTCATAGCTCATACCAAGCACCGTGTTCAGAAACGGATGGTACGCCAGGTTCCCCTCCATCCACGTGAGTATCTCCTTAAGCGCCGTGATCCGCAGAGAGAAGTTGATCCACATCGGCATGATGAAGATCATCAGGATGACCGATTTCGCCTTAAGCTTACTTGTCGCAAGGATATATGCCGTCGGATACGCCAGAAGCAGGCACACTACCGTTGTGACCAATGCTATGCCAAAGCTGTAAAAAAGTGTTCCCAGTGTATTAGGATCCGTGAAAAATCCCGTCAGATTACCAAACGTAATCTCTCCCTGTCCATTCGTAAACGCGTAATAAAACAACACGATCAACGGCGCCACGACAAAGAGTATCAGAAACAGCGCATATGGAATCCCCAGATATTTTCTGGAAAATGTACGTCTCTGCATGTATCCGCCTCCTATTTCTTTACTGTAAATATCATCTTCTCCACCGGCATGATCAGGCCCACCTGATCCTCCATATTCCACAGATATTCGTCATTTACCACAAAATCCTGCTCCAGGTCTGTATGTATCACATAGCTGTAATGGTCGCCCTTATAGATGAGGTTGCTGATGTACCCCTGCACCAGCCCTTCCTCCTGCTCGTCCGTCAGTTCGATATCCTGCGGCTTGATCGAGATCTTGATCCGTATCTTGCCGGGATCGATCTCAAGCCCCTTCTTATCCAGAAGCGTACCGTCCTCCGACATGCTGCTCCCCTTGATGATGTCTGTCAGACTAACGGCCAGAACCGTCCCGTTGTACTCCAGCTCGTAATTCTTATTGATCTCCGCCGCGAAAATATTCGTGTGGTCTTCCGCAAGCATGAGATGTATATTATCCGGATCAACCGTAACGCCCACCCGGTCTCCCACTCTTGCAGCGTGTACGGACTGCGCCACAATCTCATTCTTGCCGGACTCCACGGTGATCTCGTAGTGAATCCCCTTGAAGATCACGGAGGTCACGGTTCCGCGGATCCTTCCCTGTTCCGGAGCGGTGAGGTTCACATCCTCCGGCCGTACCACCGCGGTAATATGCGTCCCTTCTTCTATGTCGTCCACACAGACGAATTCGCCGCCGCAGAACCGTGCCTTAAGCTTCCCTGTCATGATTCCGTTGAAGATATTGCTGTCTCCGATGAAATCCGCCACAAAGGCGTTGATCGGCTCGTTATAGATATCCTCCGGCGTTCCGATCTGCTGCATCTTCCCTTCCGACATGACTACAATCTTATCTGACATGGTCAGCGCCTCTTCCTGATCGTGCGTCACATAGATGAAGGTAATCCCAAGCTCCCGGTGCATCTCCTTAAGCTCCAGCTGCATCTCTTTACGCATCTTCAGATCCAGCGCGCCAAGAGGCTCGTCAAGCAGAAGAATCTGAGGCTCGTTGACCACGGCCCTTGCGATGGCAACCCTCTGCTGCTGGCCGCCGGATAAGGTATCCACGCTTCTGGTCTCGAAGCCTTCCAGATCCACCAGTTCCAGAACCTTCTTCACCTTCTTCATGATCACCTTCTCCGGCGTCTTCTTCTGTCTCAGCCCGAAAGCAATATTCTCATAGATATTCATATGCGGAAACAGTGCATACCTCTGGAAAACCGTATTGATCGGCCTCTTATTCGGCGGAAGGCTGGTAATCGGCTTTCCATTCAGAAGAATCTCTCCCTCCGTGGGGATATCAAACCCTGCGATCATCCGCAGCGTTGTCGTCTTACCGCATCCGGAAGGCCCAAGAAAAGTGATAAATTCCCCCTGCTTTACTTCCAGGTTGAAGTCTGATACAGCGCTGTAACCATCTTCATAGGTCTTCGTAATATGTCGTAATTCAATAATATTTGTCGTCTGCTCCATCTTTCATCCCCTAACCAGATAAAAAGACCGTCGGGAAATGCTGTTTTTCTACAACATAGACATTCTTTGTATGCAAAAATTGTCTGTCTATTGTATGAACATGTCATTTTCCGACAGCCCCGTTTATCCTAAAATCTTCTATTTCCAATTGTTGCTCTCAAAATGTACCATCCCGCAGCAAGCTGCGGGGGATGAACCCAAATATGATAATAAAGAATGTGCCCGGGCGGTCACCTGTGGCATACTTCTTCTTCGCGCGAGAACACACTGCCAAGATCCTTAAGCCACCCCGCCGCGCACGCGTCGCTTGGCATCCTTAAGTCTCCCCTTGGAGACAGCGCAACCGTCCCCACCTTCGGCCCGTCCGCAAGACAGGATCTCTTGAACTGCTGACTGAAGAATCTCTTTATGAATGTCTCAAGCCATCTGTAGATGGTCTCATCTGCATACTCTCCGGCAAATGCGTATCTGGCAAGCCGGTAGATCTTCGCCGGCTCATATCCGAATCGCAGCAGATAATACAGGAAGAAATCATGCAGCTCATAAGGTCCTACCAGATCCTCCGTCTTCTGTGCGATCTCCCCGTCTTTCGGCGGCAGAAGCTCCGGGCTGACCGGAGTATCCAGTACATCGTAGAGTATCTCCTTAAGTACCTCATCCCCGCAGGTATCCGCGTAATAATGTACCAGATGACGTACCAGCGTCTTTGGTACGGACGCATTCACCCCGTACATGGACATATGGTCGCCGTTATAGGTTGCCCAGCCAAGAGCCAGCTCTGACATATCGCCGGTTCCGATCACGAGACCTCCGTTCTGGTTCGCCACATCCATCAGCACCTGTGTACGCTCCCTCGCCTGGGCATTCTCGAAGGTCACGCTGTGATCTGATATATCATGTCCGATATCTTTAAAATGCTGCTTCACAGACTCTGCCACCGGGATCTCCCGCAGAGAGGCCCCAAGCCTTACCGACATCCTGCATGCATTCTGATATGTCCGGTCTGTCGTTCCAAAACAGGGCATCGTCACCGCCGTGATACCTCCCCGGTCCATCCCCAGCATATCGAAGGCCTTCGCAGACACCAGAAGCGCCAGCGTCGAATCCAGTCCTCCGGATATCCCCACCACCACGTTCTTCGCACGGGTATGGGCAATCCGCTTCTTAAGCCCCATGGCCTGAATCAGGAGTATCTCTTCGCAGCGCTCTGCCCGCTCCCTATCCCCGGAGGGTACAAACGGCCTTGACGGAATCTCTCTCGTAAGGCTCGTCGCTTCTGTCTCTATCTCAAACGGAATCCTTCTAAGCGGTGCATTCTCCTCCTGCTGGAAGGTCGTGTTCTTCCTCCGTTCGCTCTGGATACGCTTTAGGTCAATCTCCGAATAGACAGCCCCGTTTTTGAATCGTGCGCCCTCCTTCAATACGGCGCCGTTCTCCGCGATCAGGTTGTGTCCTGCGAACACCAGATCCGTCGTGGACTCCCCCTCTCCCGCATTGGCATAGACATACCCGCAGATCAGCCTCGCAGACTGCCCCGCAATCAGGCTTCTCCGATACCCCGCCTTCCCGACCGTCTCATCGCTCGCCGAACAGTTGACGATCAGAGTCGCCCCCGCCCTTGCCGCGTGGGTACTTGGCGGAACCGGGGACCATGCATCCTCGCAGATCTCCGCAGACACTACCAGAGATTCCATCGAATCCGTCCCGTATAAGAGCTTCGGACCAAACGGAATCTTCTCTTTGTCAAACAGAATATCAACCGCTTCTTCCGGCCCCTCTCTGAACTGGCGCATCTCGTAGAATTCGCCGTAATTCGGAAGAAATGTCTTTGTAGTAAATCCCAGTATCCTCCCGTGGTTCAGCGCTGCCGCTACATTGTACAATTCACCGTTCACACTAAGCGGCGCTCCCACAAATATCAGGGCGTCCTTTTCCTTCGTGTGCTCTGCCAGCTTAAGAAGTCCTTCCCTGGCATCCTTAAGAAGGATATCCTGTGTGAAGAGATCCCCGCAGGTATAGCCTGTTACACACAGTTCCGGAAATACAACCACCTTCGCTCCTGCATCCGCCGTCCTGTCGATCCACATACATATCTGTTCTGTATTATAGGCGACGTCCGCAACCCGGATATCCGGCGTCACGGCCGCCACCTTCAAAAATCCATCCCTCATTCTGCCGGCACGCTCCCTTCCCTTACTTACTCCGCTTCAATATCTCCTTTAGTTCTTCCACCGTATACCGGTAGGCGGTATTACAGAAGTGGCACTTCACCTCGATATCCTCGCCGTCCCGGATCATCTCCTGAATCTCTCTCCTTCCGATACTCACAACCGCCTGCTCCACCCGTTCCTTCGAACAGTTACAGTAGAATCTGGCCGGTATCGTATCCGTAATCTCAAGCCCCAGCCCGTCGAACAATACCTCAAGCAGCTTCTCCGGTGTATAGCCCTGATCAAGCAGCGACGTCACCGACGGCACCCGCTTCAGATTCTCTTCAATCCGGCAGACCGTCTTCTCCCCGGCAAAGGGCATCATCTGTATAATAAAACCTCCGGCGCAGCGCACCGTATTGTCCTTCTCCATCAGGACGCCCAGTCCTACGGATGAGGGAACCTGCTCAGAATTCGCAAAATAATAGGTCAGATCCTCGGCAATCTCACTGGATACAAGAACCGTCTGCCCGGAATACGGCTCCTTAAGTCCCATATCCTTAATCACCTGCAGAAGCCCTACGCCGACCGCGCCGCCCACATCCAGCTTCCCGTTCTTAGGCGGAAGCATGACATTAGGATTCCCTACATACCCTTTCACATTGGCATGGCTGTCCGCCGTGACAGTAATCCCTTCGATCGGGCCGCCGCTTCGGATCTGGAGCGTCAGCACATCCGTATCATTCTTCATCATGCTGCCCATCATCGCTCCCGCGCTCAGAAGCCTCCCAAGCGCCGCCGTAGCCACCGGACTGGTGCCGTGACGCTGCCTGGCTGTCTCCACCAGCTGTCTGGTAGTCGCCGCAAACGCACGGACCTGGTTGTCTGCCGCAGTAGCTCTCACGATATAATCTTCCATTCTTCCTGCCCCTTCTCCTTAATATACATAGTATACATACTTTCCCCTGCGGATATTCATCCTATATACAAAGGTTACTTCCCGTACTCCTGGGCAATCACGCAGATACGCCCGCTGGTATACATGGGCGCTTTCTTCGTATAAGCGTCATATGCCGCAATATAGCGAAGGCCTGCCTTCTCAATCAGCGTCTTGATCTTCTCCAGGGTATACGCCTTCTGATAATGCACCTCCTGATACTTCCGGTACATCTCCGGATCCTCCTCACTCTGTACAAACAGCGTGAGCTGATACTCGTTCATCTTATCTTCCGCATTATAATAGTTATCCCAGATAAAGCTGCACTCCCTGCGCTCCTCTGCGATCACCTTATCCCCCAGCAATTCCCGGTACTTATATTCCGTATTGAAATCAAATACAAAGATTCCCCGGGGATCCAGATAATTGTTCACAAGATGGAATACTTCCTTAAGCTCCTCGTCGCTGGTTATATAATTAATGGAATCACAGATGCTCACCACAGCTCCAACCGTGCCATATAGTTCAAAAGCCTGCATGTCCTGCAGCAGATAGAGGATATCATGTCCGCTCTTGATCCGCTTCTCCATGGCAATCTCAAGCATGACCTCCGAATTGTCCACGCCTATCATGTCATATCCCTTCTCCGCCAGCAATTCCGTCATATTACCGGTCCCGCACCCAAGCTCCAGCACCATCTTATTCGGAATGTGGTATTCTTTCAATATCTCATGCAGATATTCTGCCCACTCCCTGTAAGGTATATTATCCATGAAAATATCATATACCTCGGCAAATCTTGTATATGCTTCCATACTTAATCTCCTTTGCACTCAATATCCATACGTTTTTCTATTATAACATGGTACAAAGGGATTTTCAATTACGCCTCTAGCGCTTTACAAAATATTCTTCATACCATACTAAGAATGTGTAGATCGTCCACACCTTCCTCCAGTTATCAGAATTCCCTCCGATATACTCATCAAAGATCGCATTGATCTCATCTATATGGAAGAATCTCTCTGCCGTCTCACTGCAAAACTTGGCGCGCACATCCTGGTTATACCTGTCATCCGCCATCCAGATACGGATCGGCACGATGAATCCCAGCTTCTTGCGAAATGCAATCTCCTCCGGGAGAACCTTCGCTGCGGCCGTGCGGAACGCCACTTTATTCTGTTCCTTATCCACCTTGTACCTGGACGGAATCCGCGATGCGATGTCGAATATCCTCCGGTCGGTCAGCGGCATCCTTATCTCAAGTCCCGCGGCCGTACTCATCTTGTCTACATTCAGATAGATGTCTCCCTCCAGCCAGAGCTGAATATCCACATCCGACATCTTCGTAAGCGGATCCAGTCCTTCTGTCTCCTCATAGATTTCCTTAACCAGGTTGATCGGAAGGTTGTCCGCTGAATAATTCTTAAGGATCCGCTTCTTCTCGTCCTCTTTCATGATATTGGTGTTACCCACATAAAAGGTCTTCAGATTATCCCCATACCGTTCAGCATTGCGGTACATGTTGTATCCGCCGAAGAATTCGTCAGAGCCCTCTCCCGAATAGCAGATCTTCGTATGCTCTGCCGCCGCCCTGCACGCAATGGCAAATACGATTGCGGAAGCGTCGCCCAGCGGCTGCTCCATATGATACATCACATACGGAACCGTCTCAAAGTATTCCTCCGGCGTGATACGGCATCTTAAGTTCTCACGTCCAAGGATCCTTGCCGTCTCCGCCGCCAGGCCGGACTCATCAAACCGCTCCTCGTCATAGCCGCAGGAATCCGTCGTCCGGACATCGGACATGGCCAGCACATAAGAAGAATCCACGCCGCCGGACAGGAATGACTCTGCATGCTCTTCTTCTGTCCTGACCTCGGGCATAATGCTCTGAAGCGTCGTGTGGATCTCGTCTGCCCATTCTTCCAGCGACTTGCTGTCGTCCGGGTGAAACTCAGGCTTCCAGTACCGGTGAATCTCAAGCTTTTCATCCTTCCAGATCAGATAGCGTCCGGGGAGCAGCTTTTTCAACCCCTTGAAGAAGGTATCCTCCCCTGCGCCGTAGGTCAGAGTCAGATAGATCTGCAGCATATCCTCATTGAGTTCCTTCACAAATCCCGGCTGCTCCATGATCCCCCGGATGGTCGTACCGTAGAGCAGCTGTCCCGCAGCCGTCTGATAATAATAGAAGGGCTTCGTGCCAAACTGGTCACGCAGACAGAACAGCTTCTGCTCTTCTTCGTCCCACAGCGCAAAAGCGAACATTCCATACATATGGTCCGCCATATCGCAGCCCCATTTTTCATAGGCCTTCACAAGTATCTGCCTTTCCTTCTCTTCCCGGGGAAGCGTCCGGTCTACCAGAAGCTCTTTGCAGAGCGCCTCCCAGTTTCGTATATGTCCTCTGTATTCTTGTACCTTTACCATACCTGTATCTCTCCTGTACATATTTTATCGGATATTATCATAATCTGTCGAAATTATGCATATACAGTATACCATTTTTCAAAACAAAATCAATGGCAAATAGTAACTCTGAAAATATCTTATAATAAAATAGCGGAAACTGAGCATAATAAACCTTGATATTCTTGAATATTAGGAGGTAAGATTATGCCAGAATTAAAATGTACGGTACAGACATGTACCCACAACAAAAACTTCTACTGTGATCTGGACAAGATCATGGTAGGCGGTAATTCCGCAAAGCGCGCCGAGGAAACCTGCTGCGACAGCTTCGAAGAACGTAAGGGCGACTCTTATAGCAACGTGACCGGCGAAGCGTCCCCGACCAGCCAGATTGACTGTAAGGCCACAGACTGCACGTACAACGACGACTGCAAATGCCACGCCGGAAAGATCAGCGTGGAAGGAAGCAATGCATGCCGGTGCGGGCAGACAGAATGCGCGACCTTCCAGTGCGGATGCAGCCACTAAAAATCACATCCCATAAGCCGTATCCTGCACATCTTATGGGAGATTGGGACCAGCCGGCACACCGGTAAAGGCAATCAGAAATGCTATATGAGATGAAAAGAAGTCCGTAAGGGCTTCTTTTTTGATTGACGCAAATATACACGCAGAGTATAATTGTAGTATCTGTGTAGAGGAGAGGTTGATAAAATGAGCAATAACACACCAACGGAAGCGAATATAGACAAGTCCGGCAAGACCGAATGGGAACCGGAACGGCAGGCGCATTATTCCAGTCAGCCGAAGCTTGGCAGAAGCGGCCCTTCGAAGCTCCGCCAGCAGTTCAGCAGGGGTATGACCTACTTCCTGGTGATTGCAGCGGGCATTTTATTTTATTTTGCATTACTCAGGCTTACGAACATATCCCGGGTATTCCAGGATGTATTCGGCGTCCTGAAACCGGTGATCTATGGATGTGTGTTCGCATATCTCCTGAACCCGATCGTCAAGCAGATCGACAAGTACCTGCTCCCGGTTCTGGAACAGCGGATGAAGAACTCCCAACAGGCGAAGAAGGCTTCGCGCGCCGCGGGCATCCTGATTGCAGTCGTTCTTCTGCTCGTGCTGATCAGCACCCTTTGCAATCTCCTGATCCCGGAGCTGTATTCCAGTATCCGTAACCTGGTCATGACCCTGCCAAAGCAGCTCAACGATCTGGTCGACGAACTGAGCGAAGTACGGCTGGATGATTCGACCACCAGCACCCTGATCAAGACTGCCATGAAGGAAGGCACGGACATGCTTCTTGACTGGCTGCGCACAGACCTGATGGGGCGGGCGAATGAACTGATGTCCAACCTGACGGTAGGCGTGCTGAACATCGTAAGCGAGATCTTCAACGCCGTAATCGGTCTCATCGTCTCTATCTATATATTGTTCAGCAAAGAGATATTTGTACGCCAGTCGAAGAAGTGTGTCTATGCTCTCCTGTCTGCAAGACACGCGAACATGGTTCTTCACCTTACGACGAAGAGTAATGAGATCTTCGGCGGATTTATCATCGGGAAGATTATAGATTCTGCAATCATCGGCGTCCTCTGCTTCGTAGGCCTGTCCGTACTTAAGATGCCCTATGCCATGCTGGTCAGTGTGATCGTAGGCGTCACCAATGTGATTCCGTTCTTCGGACCGTACATCGGCGCCATCCCCAGCACGGTCCTGATCATGCTGGCCAATCCGATCCAGGGCGTATATTTTATCATATTCATCCTGGTACTGCAGCAGTTCGACGGTAATATCCTTGGTCCAAAGATCCTTGGCAACTCCACGGGGCTGTCCGCCTTCTGGGTCATTGTGGCCATCCTTTTAGGCGGCGGACTCTTCGGATTCGCCGGGATGATCATGGGCGTCCCTACGTTTGCCGTTCTCTATTATATCGTCCAGATGCTGGTGAACAGCCATCTGGAACACAAGCGCCTTCCGACAGGTTCGGAATATTATGATACGATGAGTTATGTGGACGACGAAGGAACCTATTACCATTCGCAGAAACTCCAAGACGGGGCAGATGAACCATCCGGCCGGGAATCGGACTTTTGAGCCTCCTGTTTTGCTCCATTGCGCCGCCGGAATTTCCGGCCGCCCGGAATCTATAAATACTTATATAAGGAGAATCTAAATTATGCCAATCAGAGTGCAGAACAATCTCCCGGTAAAGGAGATCTTAGAACACGAGAACATATTTGTCATGGACGAGCACCGGGCCACCCACCAGGATATCCGCCCGATCAAGATCGGTTTGCTGAACCTGATGCCCCTTAAGGAGGACACCGAGCTTCAGATCTTAAGATCCCTGTCCAACACGCCGCTCCAGGTGGACATTACCTTTGTCACGGTATCCACTCATGAGTCCAGGAATACGCCGACCAGTCATCTGAACCAGTTCTATCAGAAGTTTAAGGATATCCGGGACGCCAGATTTGACGGGTTCATCATCACCGGCGCTCCGGTTGAACAGATGCCCTTTGAGGAGGTCGATTACTGGGAAGAGCTTATGGAGATCATGGAATGGAGCAAGACCCATGTAACCTCCACACTCCACCTGTGCTGGGGGGCGCAGGCCGGAATCTATTACCATTACGGGATCGACAAGGTTCCCATGGACCAGAAGGTATTCGGCGTATTCTGGCATAAGGTGATGAACCGCAAGATCCCGCTTGTACGCGGGTTCGACGACGTGTTCCTGGCTCCCCATTCCAGACATACGGAGATACCCATGGACCAGATACGGGCAGACAAGAGACTCACCGTGCTGGCAGAGTCCGACGAAGCCGGACTGTTCCTTGCCATGGCACAGGATGGAAGACAGATCTTCGTCATGGGACATCCCGAGTACGACAGAGTCACTCTGGACAGCGAATACAAAAGAGATCTGTCCAGGGGGCTTCCCATTCAGCTTCCAAAGAATTATTATACAGACGACAACCCTGAGAACAAGCCTCTGCTTACCTGGCGTGCAACCGCCAATAACCTGTACACCAACTGGCTCAATTACTATGTGTACCAGGTGACGCCTTACGACTTGTACGGGACGCCATTCTAATAATTAATTCCCGGCTGTTTCGGCAAGTATAATTATAGGGCTGGTCTCTCCCCACTATATATAGGAGAAACCAGCCCTTTCATAAACCGCCTGTTTCCTTGTCAGCAAGCTGTGTCCTGACCGTCACAGCTTATTTTCTTACTTCCCGCAGCACTTCTTATACTTCTTACCGGAACCGCACGGACACGGATCATTCCGTCCAATCTTCTTCTCCTTGCGGATCGTGCCGGATTCCTTCTGCTCCTTGTAGAGTCTCTTGAGCTCCTCCTCGGAATAGATATCCTTCCACTGCGGCAGATCGTAGAGCCAGTCCGCCTTGGCCGCCACCATGTTCTTATACAGCTTCTCCTTGTCAAAGGCAAGACTTACAACCGTATCCTCGTCCATGGTCTCAATCGGGTTCTCCTCCTTAAGACTCTCGTTGATGCCGTCAAGGAATCCGACCATCGTAAGGACCTCCTGCCCGTACTTCTCTGCCAGCTCCTTCACGGTTCCCTTCACTTCTTCCTCCGGATTCGTAAGAAGCTGTTCATAGATCCCCTTCTCAATGTCGAAATATGTCGCCCAGAATCTCTGAAGCTGACCTCTGTCTGCTTTTTCGTTATACGCAATCTCCTGCCACTGTTCTAATAATGTACGACTCATATGTGATGCTCCTTTGTAATTATTTTCGTATTTAATTGCATTTTTTTCCTGCCACCTATATAATATACTAAAGTCTTACTAAGATGTAAAGGATGATTCTCATGAAAAATAAAAAACACGACAAAATAAAACGGATCCTGGCCGCCGCAGGAGCCCTTCTTCTCCTCGGCATGTATGTAAGCACACTTGTCTTTGCACTGACCGACCACTCCGCCTCCCGGGGACTTCTGAAGGCCTCCATTGCCTGTACAATCATTCTCCCCGTGCTGCTCTATGCCTATACCCTCGTATACCGGGTAACGAGGGAGCATGACAGCGATTTTGACACAGATTTCAGCGATACATCAGAGACAGCGGCAGACGTACATGATGAAGACCTGCCATAATCTCTCATCCTCGTCCGTCAAGACAGGCAAGCGCCGTCATTCCTTAACAACCTGGCAGGCTTTGCCCTAAGGGATGCCATATAATGGGGAATTCTGCACATAAAAAGGGACCCGGTATAAACCGGCATCCCCTGTATCGGACAATCCATCGCCTGAAAGTCCCTCTCCTATATGTATAGTCCCGCCAGGACCAGCGCCTGCTTCTCCTTTGGGATCCCTCCCCGTCTCTGGCTCTGGTCCATGTCTCTGACTATTTTTCTCCTCATCAGGTATTCTTCTATTGACAATACTTCTGTGTGGTTCGTTTCTTTTCTCTGCTGCATG
>CAMSTW010000066.1 GCA_947063855.1 uncultured Dorea sp. | reverse complement strand
CCTTTCTGATTTGTTCATAGTCATAATTGGGGGGGAATGGATACTTTTTCTTCAACTCTTCCATGTGTAAAAACGCCTGTCTTTTTTCTGAAAACGAATCTTGAGTCTCAAATATTCTCTCTGTTTTCCCAACTACTATATTAAACCGCTTAATCATATCTATAAAAAACTTAACACTATCATCATCAGGTAAAGAATCAATCATAGCATATGCTTCCTGTCTCAAAGTCATTTATTTCACCTCCAAATTTTTCTCAGAATTAATATCCACAAATTTCAATTTACTGCACAAGCCGCTTCCTATGCTGCTCCAAACAAGCAATGGCTGTTTCCAGAGAGAATCCAATCCTTTCCTGCAGCTTTTTCAATATTGCTGCATCATCCAGGCCAAATTCCCATCCCATTTCTATAATTTCTTCCGCTCTTCCTTCAGTTCTTCCCTGTGCTCTTCCTCGCTTTTCTGCGCTGCTAATCTGACTATTATAATCCCTCAAAGCCTTTTCCCTTGCCTCGTACTCCAGCCGTTTCTTTTCATCCGCGCTCAATCTCTTTAATGCCTCATATGCTTCTCCCACATATCGATCTGTCTGCGCCATATCTTCAAACTCCTTTCGGCTCTTCCCATTAAAGAAACGCATCCACTTCAGGATATCCTCTCCTGTCCGGATTTCTCCCTGAATTTTCTTGAGCTCCAGAATCTGCAGTTCCATCTTATCACTATAGAGTTTTCCACCCTCATCATCCCGGAAATGCACCGTACGGTAACACCTTTTATCCTCCGGAAAAAGGACAAAATCCAGGATGCTGACCTGGATGCACCTTTTCAGCTTCTCGTATGACTCTCCCGTTCTCAGCTGTCCTGCAAACATCTTGCTTAGATAAAATAATGTGCGCTCATTCCAGAAATCAAACTTCTTCACCTGCATCTCCATGTTAATCTGCATTCCGTTCCATAGACGTACCCGCACATCCAAAATACCGAGCTTATCATCTCCATATTCACGGCGAAGATGCGTAGGGAGAAGTTCCGTTTCTACAATCTCTTCCGGCTTCACCCGCATCACAGCGGCACAGAAACCTTTCCGTACAACAGGGTTCTCCATCAGACCTGCAAAACATACGTCATTCGTCGGATGCATGATAAAGTCGTCCTGCTGATGCACTTCATTTACATCGGATTGGGAATTGACAGAGGTGTCTTCCATCTGCGTTTCTTTTGGTGCTTTAATTCTGGTTTTCATAAAAAGTCTCCTTTCTTCTGCACAACTCACAGAATCAGATTAAGAAGACCTTTCTTGCTGCTTGTAACCATAATACCATGAAACGAATTCCCGTAAAAGGCGGAATTGTAAAAAATCTTCTATCTTTCTATCTATTATTGATTCTGTAAAAACTCTGCATTGTTAAAATAAATCTCGGGTAACTCTCCGGCGGATTGCCGGTCAGAATGTAAAAGACGAACGTCTCTTAGAATTCTTAGCTTGAAGTATAGCACATCATGTATGAATGAGCAATCCCCGAATGTATTTTCGGAGATTGCCCATATCAATGCACTCTAACAGGTTTCTGCCATTTCTACGGTATTCACCGGGAAGCCGGACTGATTTCTTAAGATACCGGTTGGCCATCCCTGCCGCCCTCCGGCACTGTCCCTGTGTAATATCCCCGTAAACAGCCGCCTTTTTCCCAGCCTGTCTTCAATCAGACATACTATCGACAACAGATACATATGGCAGGGTTCGACCTGGGTCTTATCTCCCCTGGACTGTTAGTCCAATGCCATACTCCTGAGATTCCACGCCGTCGATTTATACATATTCAGCCCCGGATCCTGAATCACGCCGTCCACCATCTCTGCTTCATGTTCTTTCAGGAAATCCAGGTCAATCTCCACGCCCCATCCCGGACCGTCCGGAAGGCTAAAATATCCATCCTTCACCTCCGGATAAGGCGCGCCCGCATTCTTCACATAAGAATCTGAAAAATCATTAAAATGCTCCAATACCTTTCCGTTCCTCAACGTAGCCATCAAGTGCACATTGGCCGCCGTAGCAATCACGCCGCCCACATTATGGGGAGCGGCCATGATAGACAGGGGTTCCGCCGTCGAACAGATCTTCTTCACCTCCAACAGGCCGCCGCATTGCGAGATATCCGGCTGTACGATATGCACCATCCGCCTCCTGAACACCTCATTATAGGCGCTGGCAAGGTACAGCCGCTCGCCGGCGGCAATAGGAATGTCTGTGCGGCGCATCACCTGTTCCAGGGCTCCTACATCAAGAGGACGGCAAGGCTCCTCTACAAACCCCGGATTATACTTCTCCAACTCCTTACAGATCTCTATTGCCTGCGAGACCGAGAATCTCCCATGCATCTCGATGAATATCTGCACATCCTCTCCCACCGCGTCGCGGACTGACTCAACAAGTTCCATTGCCCTGCGATATTCCCCGCGTGATAGCTCCATGTTCCCGTTTCCAAAAGGATCAAACTTAAGCCCCCTGTAACCTCTGGCTGTCACCTTTTTTGCCGCTTCATGGAATGCCTGCGGCGTGCGCTCCACCGTGTACCACCCATTCGCATAAGCCGGAATCTTATCACACACCGCTCCTCCGATCAGCTTATAGACCGGCAGTCCCGCCTTCTTGCCAATACAGTCCCAGCATGCCATCTCCACCAGAGCCAGCCCCGTCATCGTCACCTGCCCCGGCGCGCCAAAATCCAGCAATGTGAATTTGTTATATAATTCTTCTATATTGTATACCTCATGCCCTATAATATGCCGCCTGACATCTTTCAGGTATTCCCTTACCGTATGCGTTTTCCCCACAATATGCGCTTCTCCAAATCCACATATCCCTTCATCTGTCTCGACCATCAGGTAAGTAAGATTCCTCCATCCGGTTCCCAGAGTAAAACATTTATAATCTGTTATCTTCATTCCTCTCTCAGCCTTCCTGCCTTTATCTCCCTGTTTATGCACACTTCCTGCTATTTGGAATATCTTCACCGGCGGCGTCTATTTCCGCATTCCGGCGGACAGCCGCCAAACAGGCATGCTTATATTTACAATTGGTTCACACAATAGACCGGTCTTCCGCTTCGCAGTGCCTCAACCACATTACGGGCCGTCTTCCTCTGCAATTCCAGCATGGCTTCCTCCGAACACCAGCTAATATGCGGCGTCAACGTCACTCCCGGATGCCCCAGGAACCGTGAACCAACAAAATCCTCCGCCGACAAAACATCCAGCCCGCAGCAGGAGATTCTCCCCTGTTCCAATGCCTCCCACAGTGCATCCTCATCAATGATCCCGCCTCTGGATGTATTCACCAGCGCCGCGCCCTGCTTCATCATGGTAAATTCCTTTGCGGAAATCATGTTCCTTGTAGCGTCCGATAACGGCACATGAATAGAAATCACATCTGATTCCCGCAAGACTTCTTCCAGGCTTACGAATTCAATATCCGGATATTCTGTCTGCTTCCGGAAATACGGATCCGACACCAGAACCCTGCCAAAAAAGCCTTTCATCTTCCCCGCAAGATTCTTAGAAATATTCCCAAATCCCAAAAGTCCAAGGGTACTCTCCCGAAGACGTCTCACCGGCCGTATGCTTTCTATCTGAAAATCTCCTTGAAGGAGCATGTCTCTGGATATCATAAGCTTACGCATACAGCACAAAATGTGTGCGGCCGCCGTGTCGGCCACCTCGTCGATACAATAATCCGGAACATTTGCAACGCAGATTCCCTTCCGGCCAGCCGCTTCCACATCTATCGTATCCACGCCTATTGCATATCTTGCAATCACTTTGCACTTCTTGAGCCTGTCTATCAGCTTTGCCGGTATACTGGCAAACTGGACAATCAGCGCATCCGCGTCCTCGGCATATGGCAACAGCTGGTCCGGATCCTTTATCCCTCCGGGAACAATCTTCGTACAGTCAATAATCTCCAGGTCCGGACCAAGCCGTTGAAACTCTTTATACTCCTCCTCCAGAGACGGGTAATAATAATCCGTGATCACAATCTTATATTTATTCATCTACAACACCTGCTTTTCGACAATCATTGGTATCCCCTGAATGCATCATCCATCCATTTTTTCTTCCTCTGCAGCACGCTTTACAAGGCCGGCCTTTGCAGCGACTGCCAGTATCCCTTTAATACTTAATTCATCGATTTCCTTCTCATCACAGATACTCCTGATCCGGGCGTCCGGGAACTTCCTTTGCAGAATATAATCGTACAGCCGGCACCTTTCCTCTCTCCCGACCAGTATGATACCCGGAATCTCCTGAATTCCCTGCTTCTTTAACTGCCCGATCGTCTGCATATCATCCGCCGCGATCATCGCCTCCAGAAACAGACATCTCTCATACCACCGGGTCTGAAGAAGTACATCCATGAACCGTGGAAACATCAGAGAACGAAGCAGTCCCGTCTCGCCCACCCAATCGACAGCCCGGTCGATCAACGCCGGATCGAAATAGTCCCCGGGGCGCTCCGGATCATTTTCTCCACGAATTACGGATTTACTGATGAACGTATGCTTCTTTACAGCATCATAGACCTGGCCGCTCATCGTCGTGAGACTGCTCCGTATTCGTCCCTGTTCATCAATTCCAATGAACTTCGTATGCGAAGACAATATTACGATTACCACAGGCAGCTTTGTTGCAGACTGCATCAGTATTCCCGCCGCCTGCGTCTCCTCACCCCTCATAAAATCAAGCTCTCCCACCTGCCTGCCGGGAGGTTCCTTTGATTCCGCGTCCATGTAGTTCTTAATCCCCCGGACGAAATATACAGGTATTTCCTCATCAACGATTCCCGCATCAGGCACCCTGGTTATTGTCCCTGCCAGTTCGTTTAATCCCGCAGGCGCCATCAGATGCGGAATCTCATACAAACCGATTTCCGATGTAATCATTCCAGAAGAAAACACCGCGCACAGCTCCTTTGCCGTAATTCCCGCTTCTTTGGCAGCCTGGCAGATAATCTCTCTAAGCCCCTGCCGCAGGGTATCCCTGCTTCCTGTCACAGCTGTGTCCCTGACGCCCACCTGCTTCACAGCCTTTCCATATACCTTTCCGTGCCTGTCCACAATATAAGCCCGGGAGTTTGTCGTTCCGCAGTCTATTGTTGCATAAAACATCATATAACCTCCAGTTTCCGCAGTGCTGTTTCGATGGATTTCTTTTCTTCCTCTGTAGCCGGAATAAAAGGATTCCTGGGATATGCCCTGACGATCCCCTTAATCTCTGCGATCGCATAGATTGCAAGCTGGGTAGAGCGCGCCAGATACATCACATCCCTTAATTTGTTAATGACAAACTGAGTCTTAAGACTCTCTTCCCTTCTTCCCTCTATGGATTCTTGCCACATTTTTCTGCATAATTCAGGAAATACATTTCCGATTCCGGGAATATACCCCTGACATCCCAGAACATGGGCAGATACCCACATGGCTTCGGTTCCGAGAAGAATATCGAACGTATCGTCCATCAATTCCCTGGCATAGACCGCATAAGTCAGAATATCGAAGGTTGCATCCTTTATCCCGCTCAACCCCATCTCTTTCAGTGTTTTCATTACCTTAAGACTCGTACTGTATCCCTGGAATTTGGGGTTATGATAGATATAAAAAGGAAATCCGTCAATTTCTTTTAAGATTGTCTCATAATATGTAACTAGCTCATCATCCCCGTAGCGGAAATAGTACGGACCTACCGCCGACGCCGCATCGCATCCAATCTGTGCGGCGTGCTTTGTCAGCTCAATGGTATCCCTGACATTCGTGGTGCCCGTATGCGCAACCACCTTCGTGCCGGGAAGCGCCGTTTTCCTCACAATCTCGGCGACCCTTTTTCTTTCATCCAGAGACATCAGCGGACCGCAGCCATAAGAACCGCAGATAAACAGGCCGTCCACTCGCGGAGACAGATATTCTACCAATTTGACCAGGTTCTTCTCATCCAGATTCCCATACTCATCGAACGGCGTAATCATGGGAGGTATAACACCTTTTATTTTTTCCATTGTATAAAGCTCCTTTATCGTATTATTCACTTATTACCACAATATTGACCGGTCCTGCCTCCGCCCCTTTCCATCGTATCGGGAATGCACAGACTGATTTTATCGTACCGGTAATCTCGGACATTTTCTTCAGATTCACATCTTCATAGATGAGAAGCGGCCTGAACGCATCCCCGTCAAGCAGCGCTTTGTGAACCGGGAATCCCGTCTCTGCCGCTGTTACCGTATTATCAACGCCTACCGTATCAACAGCGACTGCCTTAAGCCCCGGAAATTCTTTCCTTAGATACACTGCCGCTTCCGGCGTCATAGTCGGGAAATTATCTACATACCCAAGGGGATCCTTATCCCTGATATCCGCATTGTGAAAATAGAGACACACCAGATCTGCATTTCTTAATATATCCGCATATTTCTCCAGCTCCTCCCGCCCTGCCGCTTCAC
The DNA here is from genome assembly GCA_947063855.1 of uncultured Dorea sp. Taxonomy (GTDB): domain Bacteria; phylum Bacillota; class Clostridia; order Lachnospirales; family Lachnospiraceae; genus Sporofaciens. Next base: position 9,648 of record CAMSTW010000066.1, on the reverse strand, counting down.
CTTTACCTCTTGGAAGATCCAATAATACAGGGGCTGTGTAGTAAAAATCCTCAACCGGTATCTCCTCTATCATCTTCGCCCCTCTCGAAAAATGTCCCGGCGCGTCCACGTGCGTTCCGTTATGCATGTGGTGATGACAGGAAAATGCATTATTCGGGTCTCCGTTCTCAAAGCTTACCGTCTTCTCCAGATATTCGGCGGGATTCGTCGGCCATCTGGGCATATCGGCGTCCAATACATAACTGATTTCCGTAATCATTACTTCTCACACCCCCTCGTCTTCCGTCTACTTGCCTGGAATCGGGCAGAAATCCTGTTCCATTACCGGCCAGTTATCAAAATCACCCTCCGGAAGATTCGCCCACCACTGGGAATCGTCAACATTCTCTGCCGTAATCACCGGCACCTCCAGCAGATAATCCTCCTTTATCGTCTCTCCATGCAGATAGGAAAGCATCGCGTTAACGGCTACCGCCGCATGCATAACGGGGTTATTTTCAGCAATCGCATCTACATATCCGTCCCGGATTCCCTGCATGCCTGTCTGATCTCCGTCAATCGAGCATATTACGATGTGTCCGTCCTCTCCTGCCGGAACCAGACGATTCTTTACCTTAAGTCCCTCGATGATCCCCTGCATCATGATATCCGAATGCGTATAGATGGCGTTGATCTTGGAGTTACGCTCAAATGCATCCTGTACGCCGTCAAAGGCTTTGCTGCTCTCCCAGTTCCCGTCGATAATCTGGACAATCTCGATATAATCCACGCCCTCAACCGCTTCATGGAATCCCTTCTGACGCTGCTGCGCGCCGTCCTGCTGTAAGCCGCCTGCAATCTCCAGAACGACCGCCGGGTTCTCCTTCGAAAAGTTCTCTACCATATATTCCCCGCAGGCACGTCCCATCTCTACCTGGTCCGCATGGATAAATGAATCCGGCTTCGCCCCGATCACTCCCATGTCAACTGCGAAGACCGGATAGCCTGCATCCATGACCGACTGTACGGCCGGGGCAATGGCGCTGGAATCACTTGGATGTACCAGAATCACATCCGGTTCCATCTGCTTCAGGTCTTCCATTGCAGAAATCTCCTTATTCAGGTCATAATCCGAACAGAATCCGTAGAACTCCCCGCCGGCACGTTTCCACAGACTTTCTACATAGCTGGTATTATTAGACATCCATCCGCTGCCTGTCTCGTTGTAGATATATCCCATCAGATACGGTGTGCCGTCCTCCTTTACCGCAAGGCCCGCCAGCGGATTATCGGCATCCGTCTCCTGTGCGGGCTTATCCTCCGTCTCCTTTCCGGAAGAATCCGGTTGTCCGGACGATTCATCCGGGCTGTCGCTGCATGCCGCCAGACCAAGTACCATCACCAGTGTCAAAATAATTGCCAAACATTTGTTTTTCATTTCTTTCTCCTTTCATTTTTCATTTACATTATTATCTAATCAGCCAGTTCTTTGCGCCGCCGGATCACATCCATCGCAATAGCAAGGAAAATCACAAATCCTTTGATTGCAGTCTGTATATACGGAGATATCCCCATCAGGTTCAAGCCGTTATTGATCATGACAATAACCAGTGTCCCGATGATAGCACCTGCCACGCCCCCTTCCCCTCCTGCCATACTTACCCCGCCTATTACGGCGCTGGCAATCGCATCCAGCTCATTTCCCTCTCCGATGCTTACCTGTGCGCACATGATCCTGGAAGTGATGATCAACGCCGCCACAGAACTCATGACGCCTGATATCACATAGATAATGATCCGGTTCTTCCTTACGTTGATTCCTGACAGCCACGCCGCTTTCGGGTTCCCGCCCATAGCATACAATTCTCTCCCGAATTTGAAGAACTTAAGCAGCAATATGCCGCCAGCTGCAAATACCCCCAGCATCCATACCGATACCGGTATAGACAGGAAATTCTTCTGCCCGAACACCGCATGTATCTCAGGCAGGCCGAATATCGTCTTTCCATTGAGAATATAATGGGCAAGTCCCTGCGTAATCTTAAGCGTCGCCATCGTACAGATAAACGCCGGCATCTTCAGAATCGCAATAGACATGCCGTTTACCAGTCCCACAAGCGCTCCTATCACCAGCATAACCAGAATACAGAGAAACCAGGGAACATTATGCTGGGTCATGAGGATTGCTCCTATGGCGCTGCTCAGAGCGGCCACGCCTCCAACTGACAGATCAATGCCTCTGTCGATGATCACCAGCGTCATGCCGATCGCCATCAATCCGATTGTCGTCGACTGCATAAGGACATTCACGATGTTGGACCACCGGATACTCTTTCCTCCTGTCAGAACCGCCACCAGCACGAGGATAATGAAAAAGATGATGATGACGCCTCCTGATGTCGACTGTTTTGTTTTCTTTCGTTCCTTCATTAAAGGTATTTTCATATCATGCTCTCTCCCCTGTTATTACTTTACCGCCAATGCAAAGGCATCTTCCCAGTTACTTGATACGGGTTCAAATTCTCCCGCGACGCTGCCTTTATTAAGCACAATTACACGGTCACATACGTCAAAGATCTCCTCAAACTCACTGGAAATAATAATCACGCTGATTCCTTCATCTGCAAGCTTCTTTATAAGCGAATAGATCTTCTGTATCGCTCCTACATCTACGCCTCGCGTAGGCTCATCCAGAATCAGCACATCCACCCGCTTACTGATCCATCTGGCAATCACGCCTTTCTGCTGGTTGCCGCCGCTCAGCGAACCAATCGCCAGCTCCGGATTCCGGGGTTTCAGATCAATCGTCTCCATGATCGACTCGATCCGTTCACGGCTTTGCCTACGGTTGATCCATCCTGCACGGCTGATCTTCTTAAGTGTGGAAAGAATAATATTGTCACCCACGGACATACCCGGGATAATCCCTTCTTCTTTCCTGTTTTTAGAGACGTACCCCAGTCCTTTGTCAACTGCCTCCCGCGGATTTCCCGGTTCATATAAGGTTCCGTTCAGCAACAGTCTGCCCGTGTAATCCCTCTCTATACCAAACAACACCTGACCAACCTCTGTGATTCCGGAGCCGGATACGCCGGTAAGTCCCAGAATCTCTCCTTTCTGTAAGTCGAAGGATACCTTGTTCAGGCGCCTGTCCACATACAGTTCTTCTGCCTGCAGAATCTTATCCTTTGATTGGACCGCTCTGCTATCCGCGCTTTTGCTCTCTTTCACCGCCGCCTTTCCCACGATTCCTTCCACAATCTGTTCCTTATTAAGTTCCGAAGCATTTTTCGTGAACACCTTCTTTCCGTCGCGGAGTACGGTAATCCGGTCTGACAGGCTGATGACCTCCTCAAGCTTATGTGAAATAAAGATAACGGCTACTCCCTGAGACTTTATCAGCCTGACCTTCTCGTATAGTATTTCCTGTTCTGTGAATGATAACGCAGAGGTCGGTTCATCCAGAATCAACACATCCGGATCATAGGACAGAGCCTTCGCGAATTCCACCAGCTGCTGCTGCGCTAACGGCAGATCTCCCATCAATGTCTGCGGTTCGATATCCAGAGATATCCTTTCCAGATATTGTCTGCACCTTTTATGGCTTTCCTTCCAGTCGATCCTGCCGGATTTCTTATAAGCGAACCTGTGCATCATCAGATTCTCTGTTATAGTAAGGTTCTGAAAATTTGCCAATTCCTGCCAGACCATTGCAATCTTGTGATTCTGTGCATCCCGGGGTGAAAAGAACGTCACCGGCTTCCCATGCAGGCAGATCTGCCCTCCGTCCGGCTTAAGGGCTCCAATCAGGATCTTGACCAGCGTCGACTTTCCCGCGCCATTATGGCCCACGATAGAATGAATCTCCTTTCTCAGTTCAAAATCTACTTCACTGAGCGCATAGATCCCTCCAAATTGCTTACTGACATGATCCAGATGAACAACTATTTCATTGTCTTTCTCCATTTTGTCCCCTCCTTTCCCTTCATTCTCCTCTCTCTTACGGCATATACATGCCGCCGTTCACATGTATGCTCTGCCCTGTTATAAAACCTGCATCCTCTGACGCCAGAAAAATAATGACCTTCGCTATATCAGCAGCCTCCGCCAGACGGCCTAACGGCACCCTTCCCACAAACTCACTTAACCCTTCTTCCCCCAGCCAGTTCTTGGTCATGGCAGTGCGGGCCGTCCCCGGCGACACCTCATTCACCCGGATTCCGAACGGAGCGCAGAACTTGGCAAGATTCTTCGTCATGCAGGTCACCGCCGCTTTGGAACAGGAATATGCCGGATTGCTCTGGATCCCTCCGGTGAACCCTGCCATCGAACTGACATTGATTATCACAGGCTCATCACCTTCCTTCAACAAAGGAATCAGCTTTTGTGTCAGAAAAAATGGACCTTTCAGATTCACTGCAAATGTCCTGTCCCACTCCCCGGGCGACATCTCATCCAGTTCCGTGCCAGAACAGATTCCGGCACAATTCACCAATACATCCAGTTTTCCCTCTTTCTCTATCTGTTTATACAACTGTGCGAAGGTATCCATACGGATCATATCCAAAATCTGTAATTGAAACTCCCATTGATTCTCCTGGGCCATCACAGCGAGATTCTTCAAGCCGCTTCCGTCAACGTCGCATCCTGTCACCCTATAGCCCTTTTCCATAAAACGTATGGCCGTATCTCTTCCGATTCCACTGGCCGCTCCCGTAATCAAAACACTTCTTCTCGTCTTCATCAGTACCTTCCCATATATGGCTGACCAGTATGCGCGGTAATGCCGCCGTCAACCGGCAGGTTCACACCATTTATAAAATCAACTTTCCTGGATGCCAGAAATACAACCGTGTTCGCTACTTCCACCGGTTCTGCAATATAATGAACCGGATATGCCTCTTTGAACTTCTCTTCTGCATGATCTACCGAAGTAAATGTATTCTCAACAATCTCGCTGCGGGTAATACCAGGACACACCGCATTCACCCGGATTCCATCCGCCGCATAATCCAGCGCCATGCAGCGGGTCATGTTTGTAATCGCCCCTTTCGCCGTGTTATACGCCGTCATCTCTGTGTCTCCCAGCAGTCCGGATACAGAAGACATATTGATAATCGTCCCATATTTCTTCTCAAGCATCTGCGGGATAAAATAATAAGATGTTAAATACACGCCTCTGACATCAATGCCCATGATCCTGTCCCAGTCCGAAGGAGCCGTCTCATGTAACTTACCCGCCTGATGCACACCTGCATTGTTAAACAAGACTTCACAGTTTCCAAATTCATTCTTAACATACTCTGCGAGAGCTTCCACCTCTTCCTCTATACTCACGTCACACGGAAAGAACCGTACTTCGCCGGGATAACCGGCTTCTTTAATTTTTTCCAGAACGGCCTCTCCCTTTTCTTTACGCCTTCCACAAAAAACTACCTTTGCCCCTTCCTCTGCAAACCGGATTACTGTTGCTTCTCCTATGCCGGAAGTCCCCCCGGTAATCACGCTTACTTTGTCTTTTAATTCCACCACAGATCTCTCCTTTCATATTCTGACTTTTTCACCCTGCATATACTGCACTTCTCTCCGCACCTTCTTTCGTCCCGCCAGCTATACCCTGACAACCTGTCAACCTTACCTGATTAATCCAGCGTGTACGCCGCCGACAATAATCCTCCGTCTACATTCAACGTTGTTCCTGTAATATAATCTGCCTGCCCGGACGCCAGAAACAGAACAGCCTGTGCGACATCATCCGTACTGCCGATATATCCCATCGGAATCCTGGAAAGCACCTTCTGACGGGTCTGTCCAATCTTTAAAGCGCCTTCTGACAGGGGTGTGCGGACATAACCCGGACATACCGCATTGACATTGATCTGTTGGGCGGCCCATTCCACCGCCATGGCCTTTATGAGCTGCACGACACCTCCTTTCGAAGCACAATATGCCGCTGACAGAGGTATCCCCAGGTAAGTTCCTACAGAGCCTACAGCAATGAACTTGGTATTCTCTTCCTCTTTTGTTCTTTTTAAATACTCATGTGCGGTTTTTGCCACATAATATGTGGATTTCAAATTCGTATCAAGCACTCTGTCCCAGTCTTCTGGCTCCATCTCCTGTACCGGACCTTTTACCGTCACTCCCGCACAGTGTACTACAATATCAATTCTTCCAAAATCCTTGTAAACACATTCAAATACTTCCCTTATCCTCTTCCAGTCTGTGACATCCGCGGCATATGCATTCATGATTCCGCCATAATCTGACACTTCACTGCATAATGCATCCAATTCCTGCTTCCTTCTTGCGACAACGGCAACCTTCGCACCCTCCTGTGCAAATACAGCCGCCGTCCGCCGCCCGATTCCGCTGCTTGCCCCCGTTACAACAACCGTCTTCTCTGCAAATCTCATCCGACACCTCCATTTCATGAAAATAATTTTCTTTTATTTTCTCTAATTATAGTGTTATTTGGTAATAATGTCAATATAATTTTCTTTTATTTTCATTATTTATGCTTATTATACAATTTAAAAGTAAAATTATTTTCATACTGGCGAAAATTTTTATAAAAATGCATTTGTTTTTTGAGATTCATTATGATATAATTTTATCGAATTACAGGGATATTTATCCGACCATATTGTTATTTTTCCAAAATATAGGATGAGAGGTATAAGATGTGGATAATCATTCAGCACAATCAGGGCAGGCAACCTTGATGCAGATTAAAAAGATATACAGTTCCATGACTCCCGGCCAGCAGAGGATCGCAACCTACATTATGGAGAATCCTTCTGATATTATCAAGCATTCCATCACTGAGCTGGCCCGGAATGCCGGCGTAAAGAGCGAAGCTTCTGTCGTGCGCTTTTACCGGATGCTTGGGTTTTCCGGTTACAAGGATTTCAAGATCCAGATTGCCCAGGAGCTGGCAAGCCGTACGTTTTATCATTCTCATGAGGATATTAATATTGACGACACCACTCTGTCCATTAAGGAGAAGATATTCAGAGGCGCCATCTCCGCTCTTGATTCCAGCGCCCAGTGCCAGACCGAAGCTGTCTATGAAACGGCCTGCAAATTGATAGACCACGCCAACCGCATAATCTTTCTTGGCTACGCCGCCTCCGCCGCCATGTGCTATTATGCTCATTTCCGGTTTATAGAGCTTGGCTTCAACTGCCATTTTTCAGCGGATCCGCATATTAATGCCGCCCTTCTGGCACGTCCCAATCCAAAGGACCTGCTGTTTTGTATTTCTCATTCAGGCGAGACGCGTGATATTATCAACCCACTGATCCGAATCGCCCACAAGGAAGTGTCCACCATTCTGATTACCGGGACAGAGAATTCAACACTGGGCAGCCTGGCCGATGTTGTTCTCCTCACCAGGGCCGAGGAGCAGAACCTTGTTACAGACGCCATGAGTTCCCGCGTCGCACAGCTCTGTACCATTGACGCTTTGTTCTCAATGGTCAGTCTGCAGAGAGGAGAAGACGCTTTGTCAAGGCTTCGGACTACACGCAGTACATTTCTTACAACTAAGAGATAAAATAAGAGATAGAAAATGCCGTTCCCGCTACTTAAACATCTGTAACGAGAACGGCCGTTTCCCTTCACCACTCACATTCCACACTATTCACCCTGTAATGGATCCCGACCCGGTGGTTTCCCGCGCCAAAATTCCGGTCAATCCGGTTCTGCACAATCTCACAATTCTCCCTCGTCGTATTGATCAGCAGTACCAGGTACTGCCCCCGCCCGAACTGGTTCACTATATCCCCATGTCTTACCGACCTGCAGATTGCATCCCGAAGCCGCTCCGAATATTCCTCCAGCCGTTCCTCCTTCTGTATGGGATTCCCTTTCCCATCCACCAGCGTACAGAGCATCAGATACACAGCCTGGCCTCCCCTCTCCATGATCCGGTTGACCACCTGGTAGATTCCCTGGAATACCGGATACGAACAATAGTACCCTCCGTCCGTCTCCTCCGATTCCTCTCTAAGCTTCTTCTGTATCGTATCCAGCAGCTCATAAGAATGCATCATCTGACTGCCCAGCCGGTCCATAGCCTGCATCATCTGGGCGGAAGGATAGATTCCCTGCTCCCTCTGATAATAATCCGCCGTCTCCTCATAGAGCCGTCTCGCCTCATCAAAACGCCCCGTCTCCATCAGAGCCTCCATGATCAACATCTCCCAGTCGGAAAACGGCGCCGCCACAGCCGCGAATTTCCCCAGCTTCTCAAGCCTCAGCCATTCCTCCCGGCTCTTCAGAAGTATAGCCGCCTGCGCCACCGCATCATGGAATTCCTTCCTATATCGTTTCGACTCACAGCCAATCCAGACTACTCCCGCACAGTCGGCAAGAAATTCTCCCCGGTACATGAAACAGGCCTGCAGATACAGTTCGAGCCGCTCCCCTTCATCCTCCGCCGCCTTTGCCTTCTGGTAGATGCGGTCGAACTCGATGGCGTCTATTTCCAGCCTGATCTCCGGGGTCCAGTGATAGAGTCCGTTTTCCAGATAAATGTATCTGCCCTCCGGCAGTCCCAGCTCTCTCAGCTTCTTGATTGCTTTGTAAATCAGCACCCGCAGAGAATTGTGCCGGTTCTCTACATCCCTGTCCTCAAATACAATGTCCTCCAGCCAGTCCCTTCCAATTCCATTCTCCGAATAATAGAGTAAAGCCTGCATCAGATTCATGAACTGATTATTCCGGCGCAGCCTGGGCATTGCCAGCGGCCTGTCTCCATAGCTCATGGAAAATGTCCCGAACATCTGGACACGGAGAATATTCTCCTCATTCTTATTTTCCTGTATCATGTTATCACTACTTTCCTCATTATGTCCCGCACGCTTCATGTTCCAGATATTCATACAACATCCGCAAAAGTTCCAGCGAGCTTCTGAAACGCTCCATTCTTGCTCCGATGTGGATCTCTCCCTGCATACTGCTGTTCTGCCTTCCGAGCACGCGTATCGACACGTCTCCCTTGAAGGGGTTCTCATATTTCCTGTTAAGGATATCTTCACTCGTATAGATATCCGCCGGATTCACAGTCTGGAACACCGGCGGCGCTGCTTCTTCCTCCAAGTACAACCGCCGGAAATCCGTCGGATCCTTCTCAAAACCTGCCGAATCCAGAACATCATCTATAATCAGCAGCAATTGATCCAGACTTCTGAATTCAAAGGGATGCTTATAGTAGAGGGTCTGGACCCTTCCCCGCGCCACACGCTCTTTATAAGAATCAAACTGCACAAGCATAGACGCTCCATTCTTAAGATAAATGAAGGAAATCTTCTGCAGATTTTCCATTTTACTCTCCCTGTCACTATGCATACGCTCCTGCTCACCCCTTTCCGTAAGTCAAATACTCATGTCTTCACAACATCTCCCATTCCGGTTGCACGGATTGCATGCCTGTCCGTAATTCAGATGGTCATTCCTTCATAACCCCGGCAGACTGTCCCGGATTATGGCAACAAAAAACACGATATTCTCTGATTCAGCTGAACCAGAGAATATCGTGCTCCTGTATATCTAATAACTCTATATGACACTACATTATGAAAAACATAAAAAAGGACAGACTTCCCCCTTGTCTGTCTGTCTGTCTGTCTGTCTGTCTGTCTGTCTGTCTGTCTGTCTGTCTGT
>CAMSTW010000065.1 GCA_947063855.1 uncultured Dorea sp. | reverse complement strand
ATATAGATCGCCACCTCCATTGTATTGGACTATCTATTTCCCGACAGCCCCTTTTTGCAGTGTATGAAGTGATATCCTTGTGCCCGGGTGCAAATAAAGACCCTGTTTTTGGTAAACTACGACGTTGTATTTATCGGCATAAGGGGTAAAATAAGAATGAGAGCACTAGAATGTGAGAAGGAGATATCTATGGACGAATGGCTGATGCAGAAGATACAGGAGATAACGGTTGAGGAACAGGCGTATCTGGACGGTAGGACACAGGTAGAGAAGGATGTCTACAGATACCCGCGGGGACGTACATCCGCAGACGAAACGCGCCAGTTTGAGGTGGACAGTCAGTTGTTTCTGAGAAAGGGAAAACTTATAACGGTGAGGCATCACAGCCGGTTTGTGGATTTCCCGGTCCATCAGCACAATTATATTGAGATCATGTATGTGTGCATGGGGGAGATTACGCACTATATAGACGGAAAAGAGCTGGTCATGCATCAGGGAGACATGCTCCTTATGAACCAGCATGTCAGGCACAGCATCAAACGTGCGGGAGCCGGGGATGTGGGCGTCAACTTCATCGTTCTCCCGGAGTTTTTTGATATACCGTTCCAGATGATGCGCAAGCAGAATGTCATCGCTGACTTTCTTGTAGGTATCCTGAGGCAGAATAATCCGATTCCACAGTATCTGAATTTTCAGCTTCGCGGTCAGAAGGCAATCTCGAATCTGATGGAGAATATGATTGCGTCCCTGGTAAATGAGAATACATCGCAAAAGGAAATACATGATCCGGCTGGAACCAGTGTCCCGGGAAGGCGGGATGCCGGAAGCGGAGGAATGTATGACCAGGTCAAAATCAGTGTCCCGGAAAGGCGGGATGCCGGAAGCGGAGGAATGTGTGACCAGGCCCAAACCAGTGTCCCGGGAAGATTGGAGGTCAGCAGCGAGGATGTGATCAACCAGTATTCCATGGGACTGGTATTCTTGTATCTAATCGACCATATCGATACACTGTCGGAGAATTCATCCCATAATTACGAGGATATCGTGATCCAGTCCACGATGAAATACATTGATGCCCATTACAGGACGGCGTCGCTTGGCTATATTGCGGATGATTTTAAGCTCTCTCTGCCTACGGTGAGCAGGATGATCAAGAAGGAGACCGGGTTTACCTTCCAGGAGCTTCTGATGCGCAAGCGTTTTCAGAAGGCGGTGATGTTCCTGGTCGAGACGGAGCTTCCGGTGGAGGAGATCGCGGTCAATATCGGGTATGAGAATCACAGTTACTTCTACCGGCAGTTCAAGGCGCGTTATGGAATGACGCCCAGCCAGTACCGCAGGATGCACAAGAATGACGAGGCGATAAAGCTCTGATGGGGCAAGAGCGCGCCATACGGGCAGAGAACGGTCTATGAAAAATGTCTGTGAAAATAAGGACCGTATTTTCGCCAAGACAGGACATTATGGAATCCATGCAGGCAGTATATAATAAAGACACTTAAGTAAGGAGTATTCACAGGGAGTCATGAAAGCAGGTTTCGCGGCTCTTCCGGGAATACCCAAGAGAACAGGAAAGCAGCGCTGCCATAGAAGAGATGAGAGGAGATATCATGGATTACAGAAAAGAAGCACAGAAGATACCGGCGGAGGACAGACCGGTATCGAAGAAAAATGTGTCCGGTCTTGGTAACTTTTTCGGCATATACGGCGGAGAACATATCGCCGCGACAGAATTCGTGATCGGCGCGACGCTGGTCACGCTGGGAGTAAGGGCGACAGATATATTCTTAGGACTGATCATAGGAAATATCCTTGCGACCCTGACCTATGCACTGATCTGCGCGCCCATCGGCGTGGATACCAGAGTCACCTTATATTCCTATCTTAAGAAGGTCATGGGACCATATATGCAGAAGATCTACAATGTCGTATGGGGGCTTGCCTCTATCGCAATGGCGGCGTCCATGCTGACGGTCTCGGCGTCGGCGGTGCGGGAAATCTTCGGGATTAAGCTGCAGACAGAGTGGTATCCGACAGACGTCAAATTCATTCTGGTGGTCATCGTTCTTGGTATCATCGTAACGCTGGTCGCGGCAAATGGATTCAATGCAGTTGCGAAGTTCTCGTCGGCATGTGTACCGTGGATGATCATCGTATTCCTGGCCGGTTTCTGTGTGGTGGTGCCGCAGCTGATTGAGATTACAGGTTCTGCGGGGATACACGGGGTCGGGGACTTCATGAACCTGATGAATACGAGCGTATGGAGCGGAGAGATCATGGAAGGCGGACAGGACTTAAGTATCTTCCATGTGATAGGATTTGCCTGGATGTGTAACCTGGCTTATCACGGCGGGCTGAACGATATGGCGCTGTTCCGCTATGCGAAGTCTGCAAAATATGGATTTGTGACCTGTTATGGAATGTTTATCGGACATTTCTTTGCATGGGGAAGCGCGGGCATCATGGGCGCGACTGCGGCGCTGATGCTGAACCAGTCGCTGCTGATCCTGGATTCCGGCGCCATCACCAGCGCGGTCTTAGGAAGCACAGGACTTCTTGCAGTCATCATCGCGGGATGGACGACGGCGAACCCGAGTATCTACAGGGCGAGCCTTGCATATGGATCTGTATTTGAGAAGGTATCTTCTAAGAAATTAACCTACATGGTGGGCGCGTTCATGACGGTTGTGGCATGCTTCCCGATTACGATGAACATCATGACGATTGTAAATATTATTGTATTGGTAGTGCCTCCGGTGGGAGCAATCGTATTCGCAGAACACTGGATTATCCCGAAGCTTGGCGGAACCCGGTACTGGGCTTCTTTCAAGGGATGGAAGATTAATTACGCAGGGCTTGCGGCATGGCTGATTGCCCTTGCATTTGTAGTGGTTATGACGGTCACGAAAGCATTACACTCTTACTTCCTCTTCCTGCCGACATACTTACTGGCCATGGTATCCTATCTGGTTCTGGCGTGTCTGATGGGAGCGAAGGAGGATTACAGTAAGCAGGTGGAAGAAGAGCGGAAGATTGCGGAGGCGCTGGAGAAGATTCAGGAAGAAGAGGACGACGAGATCATAGAGTATCGTCCGAAGTATCCGGCAGTCCAGAAGGTAACGGCATATGCTTCCTATGCGGTGCTTGCAGGATTCGCGGTATTCACGGTTATGGTAGCAGGAGGCAGCGTGACGCCGGATGCCTGGAAGAGCAGTTCGATCATAATTTCGTTTGTATATTTTGCGCTCAGCGGCATATCTACATATTTTAGGTATGGTCTGACAGAGAAAGCGTAGCGGTGGCTGCGGCTGGAAAATCCAATGCGGCAGCAGTTTTGTGAATGGAATGCAATGCAGGTACATGACAATGTGCAGGAAAGGAGGGAGTGTATATGGTAAGAAAAGGATTCAAGATGCATCTGTATCCGGGCATGGCGGCGGAGTATGAGAAGCGCCACAATGAGCTGTGGCCCGAGATGCGGGAGATGATCCATACGTATGGCGGAAGGAACTATTCCATCTTCCTTGACAAGGAGACGGACGTACTCTTTGGTTATCTGGAGGTTGAAGACGAGGAGCAATGGTCACGGTCCGCCGATACCGAGATCAACCGGAGGTGGTGGGATTATATGGCGGACATTATGGATACGAATCCGGACAACAGCCCGGTGAGTACAGACCTGGTTCCGGTGTTTCATCTGTCTTGATTAGTAAGACAGGCTTTGCAGACACAAGGTATGAGAGAGGGTCTTGGCACGGCAGACAGCGGCAGGGTGATGGGCGTGCCGGCCGGATGCCGCAAAGGTTTTGCAAAAGGATTGACAAAAAAAGAAGGAGGAAGAAGATGAGTACATATTATCTGGCTGTAGATATCGGGGCGTCCAGCGGCCGTCACATGCTAGGCTGTATCGAGGATGGGAAGATCCGGCTTAAGGAGATCTACCGGTTCCCCAACGGGATGAAACGTGAGGACGGAAGTCTCTGCTGGGATGTGAAAGCATTATTTTATGAGATCAAAGAAGGACTGAAGCGTTGTAAGGAGCTTGGTAAGATACCGTCCTTTATGGGAATCGACACCTGGTCGGTGGATTACGTGCTGTTAGATGAGGATGACCGGATCCTTGGGAAGACATACGGATACCGGGACGACCGGACAGCCGGTATGGACGCGAAGGTATACGAGGAGATCTCCCTTAAGGACCTCTATGCACGCACCGGGATCCAGAAGCAGATCTTTAATACCATCTATCAGCTGATGGCGGTGAAGCAGAAGGAGCCGGAGATTCTTGAGAAGGCAAAAAGCATGTTGATGATCCCGGATTACTTCCATTTCCTCCTGACCGGAGTGAAGCGGACAGAGTACACCAACGCGACGACCACACAGCTGGTGAGTCCTGTCTCGAAGGACTGGGATTATGGATTGATCGATATGCTGGGCTATCCGAGAGAGATATTCGGTGAGATCAGCCGTCCGGGTACTTTGGTAGGAAATTTCACTAAAGAGATCCAGGAAGAGGTTGGATTCGACTGTCAGGTGATTCTGCCGGCCACTCATGATACGGGATCTGCCGTGGCCGCCATACCGACTGCCGGTGAGGATGCGCTGTATATCAGCTCCGGTACCTGGTCCCTTATGGGGACGGAGCTGTCGGAGGCAGACTGTTCCGTAGAGAGCCGGATGTATAACCTTACCAATGAGGGCGGTTATGAGTATCGTTTCCGGTATCTTAAGAATATCATGGGGCTCTGGATGATCCAGTCCATCCGGAAGGAATTTGCCGAGGAGTATTCCTATGGATATATCTGTGAACAGGCGCAGAAGCAGAAGATTGCTTCCATCGTGGACTGCAATGACGATATGTTCCTGGCGCCCGCCAGTATGGTGGAGGCGGTGAAGGATTATTGCAATAAGACCGGGCAGCAGGTGCCGAAAGACGAATGGGAGACTGCGGCAGTCATCTACAACAGCCTTGGGAAATGTTACGGGGATACCATCGGGCAGATCGAAGAGATGACTGGAAAGAAGTACGACTGTATCTATGTGGTGGGCGGCGGATCCAACGCGGAATACCTGAATCAGGTTACGGCGAATTATACCGGGCGTACCGTCTATGCAGGTCCCGGCGAGGCGACGGCAATCGGGAATCTGCTGGTGCAGATGATCTATAATCAGGAATTTGAAGGGCTGAAAAAAGCAAGAGAATGTGTAATGCAGTCTTTCGATATCAAAAAATATGCCGCTTGTACAGTTTAGAGGCCGTTCAAGGGACGGAAGTGGATTTCAACTGTACAGGTGGAAAATATAAAAAAGGAGGAAGTATCATGTTAGTAGAGACAAAAGCGAGGATAGGAGTTTTTTCAATAGCTCTGGGCGCTTATCTGCCTCAGTTTCCGTCACTGGTGCCGGAGTTTGAGGCGCAGTATGACGCATTCAAGAAAACGATTCCGGAGACCGTGGAGATTGTGGACGGGGGTATCGTTACCACAAAGGAGCTGGCGCAGGCGGCGGGGGACAAGTTCCGCAGCGCGGATGTGGATCTTGTGATTCTGCAGCTTCTGACCTACGCCGCATCCTATAATATGCTTCCGGCGGTCCGGGATCTGGATGTGCCGGTGGTATTGGTGAATATTCAGAAGAAGAAAGCGCCTGACTATGAGAATACGGATACAGCCACATGGCTTGGCGAGCTGTACGCCTGCGGCGCTGTGGGGGAGATGGTGGCGGATCTTGAGCGCGCAGGCAAGCGTCATGCTGTCATCACAGGCGTCGTAGAAGGCGGAGATCCGCAGGTACAGGCGGAGATTGAAAGCTGGTGTCTGGCAGCTCAGGTGCGCCGGCGGTTCAGGGATACCAATCTGGCCCAGATCGGACGTCCGTATCCGGGTATGATGGATCTGTATATTGACGAGACGAACCTCTACCACAGGATGTCGCTTTATACCAAGCAGTTCGACTGGGAGAAGATGTGGGCAATCGCCGATGATATCACGGATGAGGCTGTGATACGGGCGAAGGCGCAGGATATCCTTAATACCTTTGACATTGAAGGCGGCGGCACGGTTGAGAAAGTATGGGACATGGCGAGATATGTGGTTGCTTTCGAGCAGTGGGTGAAGGAGGAGCAGATTGCTTTTGTGGCTTCTCATTACGATGGATTTGCGAAAGGGAAGGCAGGGATCTTAGACAGTATGTTGATTCCGGCGTTCTCCATGCTCATCAGGCAGGGAGTTGCCTGCGCGGTGGAAGGAGATATCAAGGTTGCCATGGCTATGAGTATTCTTAAGACAATCGCCGGATGCGGACAGCTGTCTGAGATGTACTCCATTGATTTCGAGAAGGATATCTGCATTATCGGCCACAGTGGTTCTGGTGACGCCGACATTTCTGCAAAAAAGCCTACGATGAAGATCGTGCCTGTGTTCCATGGGAAGACCGGCGGCGGTTATCTGACACAGTTCTATCCGCATCTTGGTCCGGTCACGTACTTAGGCATCACTCAGGATAAGGATGGGTATTTCAAGTTCGTTGCGGCGGAAGGAGTCAATGAGGACGGGCCGGTCTTCACCTTTGGCGATACCAATATGCGGACACGTTTCAGCTGCGGAGCGAGGGAGTTCTGCAACAGGTGGAGCGAGGCGGGGCCGACTCATCATATGGCGGCGGCGTCAGGCAGGCATATTGATACGATATTGAAGGTTGCGAAGATATTTAATGTACCGGTAGATATCATCACGAGGTAGGATAAAGTGTTTCCACCTGCACGGCCGAGATGTTGTTCAAGGGACGGAAATGGATTAAAAATCAGTATAGAAAGGATGGAAAAGAATGAGTATTACAGATGTGAAATTCGTACAGGGCTTTATCCGTATGTGCAACGACGGATGGGAGCAGGGATGGCATGAGAGAAACGGAGGCAACTTGTCCTACCGTATGAAGCCTGAGGAAGTGGAAGCGGTCCAGGAATACTTAAACGCAGACGGTGAGTGGAAGGAGATTGGTACAAGCGTACCGGGACTTGCAGGCGAGTACTTCATGGTGACGGGAAGCGGGAAATATTTCCGCAATGTGATCTTAGATCCGGTGGACAGTATCTGTATCATCGAGCTGGATGATAAGGGGGAGAACTACCGGATCCGCTGGGGGCTGGTGAATGGAGGAAGGCCTACCAGCGAGCTTCCAAGCCATCTGATGAACCATGAGGTGAAGAAGGAGGCGTCCGGCGGCGCGCACCGCGTGATCTACCATGCCCATACGACAAATGTAATCGCCCTTACCTTCGTGCTGCCGCTGAAAGACGAGGTATTTACAAGAGAGCTGTGGGAGATGGCCACGGAGTGTCCGGTGGTATTCCCGTCAGGAATCGGCGTGGTTGGCTGGATGGTACCGGGCGGCAGGGATATCGCGGTGGCTACCAGCGGGCTGATGAAGCAGTATGACGTGGCGATCTGGGCGCATCATGGGATGTTCTGCTCCGGCGAGGATTTTGACCTGACCTTCGGGTTGATGCATACGGTTGAGAAATCAGCGGAGATTCTTGTGAAGATGCTGTCCATGCGTCCGGACAAGCTGCAGACGATCACGCCCCGGAATTTCCGCGACCTGGCGGTAGATTTCAAGGTGACACTGCCTGAGAAATTCTTATACGAGAAGTAAAACATAACAAGAGCAGACGGCTTGGCCGGAAAGCCTGGCACATCCGGCCAGAGTAACGATAGTAACAATGAAAATAATATATTTAAGGAGGAGCAGGAAAATGGTAAATCGTTTTGTACTGAATGGGATTTCTTATCATGGGAAGGGAGCAATCCAGGAGATTCCTGGAATTATTAAGAGCAAGGGCTTTCAGAAGGCGTTCATCGCGTCGGATCCGGACCTGGTGAAATTCAATGTTACGAAGAAGATCACGGATCTTCTGGATGCTGAGGGGATGGCTTACGAGGTGTATTCGGATATTAAGCCGAATCCGACCATCGAGAACGTGAAGGCAGGCGTAGCTGCATATAAGGCGTCCGGCGCCGACTATATGATCACCGTTGGAGGCGGGTCTTCCATGGACACTGGTAAAGCCATCGGTATTATCATCAATAATCCGGAATTCGAGGATGTACGTTCCCTGGAGGGCGTGGCGCCTACGAAGAATCCGACGGTATTTACGATTGCAGTGCCTACGACGGCGGGAACTGCCACGGAAGCGACGATCAATTACGTAATCACAGACGTGGAGAAGAAGCGCAAATTCGTCTGCGTGGACACCAATGATATCCCCAATATCGCGGTGGTGGACCCGGATATGATGTCCACCATGCCAAAGGGCCTGACAGCGGCAACGGGTATGGATGCGCTGACCCATGCGATTGAGGGTTATACGACAAAGGCAGCCTGGGCTTTGGCAGACTGCCTGAACCTGGAAGCAATCCGTCTGATCGCCAAGAGCCTGCGCGGCGCGGTGGAGAATGACCCGGAGTGCCGTGAAGGAATGGCGCTGGGACAGTATGTGACCGGTATGGCATTTTCCAATGTAGGCCTTGGAATCGCACATTCTATGGCGCATACCCTGGGCGCGGTCTATGATACGCCCCACGGAGTCGCCTGTGCGATGATGCTTCCGATCGTGATGGAATACAACGCAGAGTGCAGCGGGGATAAGTATAAGAGTATTGCCGAGGCGATGGGAGTTGATACGGCAGGTATGGATCAGGCGGCTTACAGGAAAGCGGCTGTTGACGCGGTACGCAGGCTCTCTGAGGATGTGGGTATCCCGTCGAAGCTTGAGGCGCTGAAGGAAGAGGATCTTGATTTCCTTGCAGAATCTGCGTATGCAGACGCATGCTGCCCGGGGAATCCGAAGGATACCTGTGTGGAAGATCTGAAAGAGCTGTTCCGTAAGCTGATGTAGAGGTAGTTTGTCGGGCGGGCGAGAAAGTGGAGGCGTATGTCTACCCCTTTACAGACCCATTCATCATTCCTGAGATCAGAAACCGCCGGAATACCAGGGCCGCGAGGGCCGGAGGAAAGACGGCGATGATTCCGGCTGCGGCCGTAAGTCCGTATTGGATGGAATCTTTCGTCATGAACTCGGATACTACGATTGCAACCGGTTTCGTTTCCAGAGAGGACGCCAGGATCAGAGGAATCTGAAACTGGCTCCAGGTATTTAGGAACATGATCAGTGCGGCAGACAGGATGATAGGATATGATGCGGGCAGTATGATCCTGAGAAAGGAAGAGAGCAATCCGCAGCCGTCAATCCGGGCGGCTTCTTCCAGTTCCTTTGGAAACGTTGCAAAATAATTTGACATCAGCCATGTTGTCAGGGGAAGGTAGGAGCTTACGTATACCATACTCAGCCAGAACACGTCATTAAGCCACTGCCTTGCCACAAAGAGGCGGTACAGGGGGATAATGGTGGCCATAACCGGGATGACCATGGTGATGAGCAGAAGGTTCCTGATCAGTCTTCTTCCGCAAAATTCCATGCGGCTTAACGTGTAGGCAGTCAGCATGGAAACGGGAATCCCAAGTGTCAGGGCGGCGCATACTGCTTTTATGGCATTTCCTATGCCAGTGATCAGCAGGCCGCCTCTTGGCGTATCGGCGGTCAGAAGTTCCCTGTAGTTGTCAAAGGTGACGGTTTCCGGGAGAAGTCCGGGGGTCTTCTCAAGCATCGCGTATTCCGGAGTGACGGACAGTATGAAGGTCCAGAGAAAGGGACCAAGTGTTAAGAGTAGAAAGATAAGTAAAGCCGTGAGATAACCGACTTTCTTTCTGACCTTGGTCAGGATACGTTCGTGTTGTATTTTCAGCATGGGTCTATCACCTCCAATCGTTCCTCCTATCACCCTTGTCAGGGTATTTTCGTGCCGCGTTCCTGCGCATGGAGGTAATCCTCCAATGTCGATATAGCGCCTTGCGCAGTTGTCAGTAATCGACTTCTTTATTCATGCTTCTCAGGTAGAAGCCGCCAAGTACCGTGCCAAACAGTATAACCAGATAGGTGAGGGCGCTTCCTTTCCCGAAATCCAGGAATGAGAAGGTAGTCAGATAGCTTTCCACAAGCAGGTTCGCTCCCAGATCATTGTATCCGGACAGGGCGATAATCTCGTCAAATACGTTGATCGCCGTAACGGATGCGGATGTGATTCCGATAGCGACAAACGGAAGCATGAGAGGCAGGGTGATACGCCGGAAAATAGTATATCTGTTTCCGCCGTCGATTCTCGCTGCTTCGTACAATCCGCCGGGGATGGACTGTCTGCCGGCCAGGCATACCAATGCGGTAAACGGGATGCTCCGCCAGGATACAACCAGGGAGACAATCAGCAAAAGCGCCCGGCGGGAGTTCAGCCATTCGACGGGTTGGCCGGCCAGGCCAAGACCGATCACCACCTTGTTCAGGAATCCGTATCCGGAAGAGAAGACGAACTTCCACAGGATTCCATTTACATAAGGGGGGAGCGCCCAAGGCAGCATGGCAATGGCCAGAAGGATTCCGGACCATTTCACCTCTATATGGAGGAAGATGGACGTCAGGAATCCCACCACGGACGTCAGGAGCACTACGGCTGTCAGAATGAATAATGTGTTCTGGAAACTGTACCAGAAAGAGTCAGATTCCAAGATTGAGGAATAATTCTGCAGCCCGATGAAATGGATATCGCCGGGCGAGGTCAGTTTCCACCTTTTTAAGCTGTATGAAAATGTTGCTGTGATCGGATAAAATACCAGTACACCCATGACCAGGATCATGGGTGTAAGCAGCAGATAAGGTAAGAGCTTTTTTCTCAAAATATTCACTCGTAAGCCTCCTCAAAGGACAATTCGGCAATCCTGGCGTCCATCTCGGCGTAAGCTTCTTCGGCAGTCAGTTCGCCCAATGCCATCTTGTGGATTGCATTATACATCGTGTGGCTCATCTCGGCATAATAAGACGGGATTCCGCCGGGAAATGGGGAGGCGATTCGTTCGGCCTGCTCAAGCATGGCGCCTGCGTTTTGGATGGAACCGTTGTCAATCAGCTTTTTCAATACGGAATTTCTTGTAGGGATAGCAGTATTGGACTTATTTAACGCTTCCTGCATCTCGGATGAGGTGTACCACTTGATAAATTCCCGCGCGGCGTCTTTGTTCTTTGAGAATTTCGTGACTCCAAGCGCTTCGGGAAGGGCCATGGTAACGTCGGATTTGGCGTCTTTGCCGGGGACCAGGATCGGCTCGATCTGTCCGATGACGCTGCAGTCCTCTTCGCTGGTACTCTTAGATACAAAGGAAGTCGGGCCGGTCAGGAAATTCGCGGATCCGGACAGGATACGCTTGTAGGTGTCCATGCCGGAGGACGTCTTGTCTGCGGGATCTACCAGTTCATCTTTGATCAGATTTTCCTCGTACTTCAGAGCCGCCAGAACAGAATCTCTGTTGAGGGTTCCGTCTTCGTTGAATACGACGCCGTTCATCGTATAGGCAAGCCACATCAGGTAAGTGGAAGTCTTTTCCTCCGCATTCAGCGGCAGGGCGAAGGGATATTCACAGACGCCTTTCTCCTTGAGGGTTTTACAGTTTGTATAGACCTCGTCCCAGGTCCGGGGTTCTCCTGTGATGCCGGCGTCTTCGTACTGTTTCGTATTGTAATAGGACAGGCGGTAGTCGTTGGCGTAGGGGATTGCAAGTACATGACCGCCCTTGGTAAATGTCTCCAGTGTGGGCATATCTTCCTTCATCTCGTCGGATACTTCCATCGGCGCCAGCCAGTCGGCGGCGTAGAATTCGCCGACCCAGGACCAGTCTACTTCTACGACGTCGGCGACAGCCTGACCGCCGGCAGAGGCGGTTACCATCTTGTCGCGGATATCATCCCAGCCGACCTCATTTACCGTGACCTTAATGCCAGTCTCTTTGGTAAAAGCCTCTAGCTGGTCCTCAGTCGGGATTGCCCAGTCAGGGGCCATGAAGGTGATATGGTCGCCTTCCCCGCCGGAATTGTCCTTTGAGGTTGTGCCTTCGGCAGAAGGGTTCTTATTCCCGTCGGTATCCGAAGCATCTTTGCCGCCGCATCCGGCCGCCACGGCTGCGGTCATGGACAGAACCAATAGTGTGCTGATGAGTTTTCTTTTCATAAGTCTCCTCCTTTTCATTCCATATCAATAAGTTTCCCGCAATATTACAGCAATATGCGTGAAAAATGATGAATTGATAGAAATGATAAATGGAGGTATTTATCTGAAAATTCTATAAAAAAGGAGACTGCCGCAAAATGAAGATTTCGCAGCAGTCTCTATTCTTAAATATGTGTAGGTCTCTTTTTACGGGAGTAGATTTTCAGCATTATGCTTCCTGATGCGATTGCAAGCAGGGTATACAGCATGACTGGCGAGGTATCCCCGGTAGCAGGAGACTTGGTTCTATCGGCAGATTGGGTTGGGGCACCGGGCGTGCTGGCGTTGCTGTTTCCGCCGGCGTTATTATTGCCGGTGTTGTTTCCGCCATTGTTGGTATTATTATTGCCGTTCCCATTGGTGCTGCCATTATTACTGTTATTATTGTTATTGTCACCGTTGTTATCGTTGCCGTTACCGTCATTGCCGTTGCTGTTATCGCCGTCGTTACCGTCATTGCCGCCGTTATCGCTGTCGTCACCATCGTTGCCGCCGTTATTATCGTTGCCGTTATCACTGTCATTGCCGTCGTTGTTATCGTCGCCGTCGTCGCCGTTATTATCGCCGTCATTGCCGCCATTGTTATCGCCGTCATTGCCGCCATTGTTATCGCCGTTATCACCGTCGTCACCATCGTTACCGCCGTTGTTATCGCTGTCGTCACCATCGTTGCCGCCATTGTTATCGCCGTTATCGCCGTTGTCACCATCGTTGCCGCCGTTGTTATCGTCGCCGTCATCGCCGTCGTTGTCGTTTTTTTCTGTCACGGTAATGACAATCTCGGCGGATACGGACGTACCGTTCAGCGTGGCCTGGACACGATATCTGTAATTGCCTGCCGGAAGTCCGGTCTCTATGGTATAGCTGGAATCAACAGCTCCGCTTATGGTCTCCCAGCTGCCGTCTGTAAGCTGCTTTGACCAGGTGAATCCTGTGGCCAGTGGATTGGCTGTCAGGACAGGCGGCGTTGTGTAATCAGCCGTTATGCTTGATTCACTGGCAGATAAGGTAAATACAGGGAGTGTTAATTTGTCTTCTATCTTATATGTTGTGGGGTTATAAATCTCCACAGTCATAGTATTTCCACTGACAAGCAGACCGGTTACAATCCGTTTCTCTGCGTCGTCATATTGATAGATTTTAGCCGGCGATGCATTTACTGCCGGATTAAAGGAGTAGATGGAATTCCCGACATTAAAGTAAAGGACGCCGTTTGAGTTTGAAAGCCTGGAAAAGCTCGACTTATACATGGGCCATCCGCTTCCCAGGTTCTCTATAGTAAAGCCGGCTGCGGAGGTCTCATTTCCAGCGGTATCTCTTCTTACTAATTCTGCGCCGGCATACATATCGGTCGGATTATTGCTTGAATCAAGAATCATCTTCCCTTTGAGATAATACCAGTTACCGTCAACCGTGTAAATGGCGGACTCTTGTATGGGGGCGGTCTTATGCCAGGAATTGTCATAGCGTGTGTCGGAGCATGTGATACCATTAGGTTCCCAGTCATGCGACGCGTTCTTCATGGCAGTGTCGCTGAGGAGAAAATAGGTATGCTTCACATAACCGGTCTCTCCAACCTGGCTGCTGGCGGTTGCATCATCATAGGTAAGGTCTGCGTGATACCATTTGCCATCCAGCTTCACGTAATTCCAGATATGGTTCATAGACTTGCTTTTACAGTAATCGACTTCTATGCCGGCCTTTTTCAGCAGAGCGGCGTAGGCGAGGGTGTAGCCCTGGCAGACGCCGATCCCATTCACCAGCGCTTCGTACGCGTTTCTTTTCTCAATTCCCAGATTGTTGTTGGCGTTCTGGTCGTATACCATGTGTTGTACCAGGTAATCGTGGAGTGCGGCCGCCTTCTGCTCGTCGGTCATACGGTTGTCGATTACTTCAGCGAAAACCCTGTCTATCGCGGCCTTGTATTCGGCGACGCTGGCTGTGGTATATTGTGGATTATAGGTATATTGGATCTTTTGTACAATTCCGTCAGGTGATGTAGTATAGTTGTATGCAAGTACGTAAAACAGATCCGGATTATCCTGTGCCACATCCGGCCAGATCTGATTCATATCATCTGATGTAAGGTTATAGCTTGCCAGATCCGTCTCTTTTTCCCAGTTGAGCATTGCCGCGGTCATCGCATCCCAGGCCTTCTGAATCTGTTCGTCCGTTGCCGGGACCGCAGAAAGTTCCGCTGATTTCTCACTTGCGGCTTTTGCGATGGTATTTTCGGTGATGCCGTTCTCTTTCTCTGTAGTGTTATCCTCTGCCTCTGAGGATTCAAGGGTTTCTGCCTCTGAGGATTCAAGGGCTTCTGCCTCTGAGGATTCAAGGGCTTCTGCTTCCGAAGCTTTAGCGGTATACTGCAGATGATTCAGCATTCCGCCGGCGAATCCCAGAATAAGAAGAAATGCCAGTAGCTTCTTGCTTTGCTTCTTCTGTTTGGTCATGTTTTTCTCCTATCTTTTCTTTGTTCTTATTGTTCCATAGTGTATTGCTTCGGCAGTGCGGCTGGCATGCTCCGTCTGCCGTTCTCCTATTATACACAGGAAAACTTGAATGCACAATGGAAATTTTTACCTGTTAATGTTCATAACTCCAGCTGCTTCAGTTCCTGATTCGCTGCTTCGTACAAATAGACCTTGTTCGACAGGACTTCTGACGGATCGAAGGTTCTGTTCATCTGCTTGATCCGCATAAGTATATTTCGTGGCTGTATCGTACCTTTTTTATGAAGTCTGGCTTCGCTGGTGCCTGTGAAAGCGATATAATAATCATCTCCGAAAAGCTCTGCTATACGCTTCATTACTCCGGGATAAAACATGGCAATTGCGCCGTTTATCTGCGATGTCGTTGTCACAGTCGGCACTGCAAGCGGCGAAAGAGAAGTTATATCACTGTTCAGCGCCATAAACGCGCCTCTGTGATAAGGCGGATTTGCCAGGTCCATCGCCTTTAAGTACATACGCGGCGGCGCCATGACGTATGTATTGCCCATCGCATTCTCCCACACTTCTTCCTCGTCGATCCCCCATGCCTGCATCGAAGTTTTATGCACCTTGACAGACACTACATCATGTCTTTTGCCGTCATTTTTATCACTTGCAAGGATGTAGAGCATCAGCACCATATCACCGACGCGCCTGTAAATATGATTTTTCAGTTCATATCGGTGGTCGTTGAAATTCAGCGGACGGATGAAAAGCTTGTCTTTTAACAAGTTATACTCATTTTTCTCGATCAGATCCATAATTTCCAGTTCCATGAATTGTCTGCTGGAGTCGAGCGAAGAAAGAATCTGTTCCCACACAGCCTCCCAACCCTCTTTTTCATAAATCCGGTACAACTGCCCGCAGTCGAATCTGCACATCTGTTCACGGTTACCCTCATATTGGAACAGGACGATATAATCACCGATCAGCACATCCGACTCCGTTTGGTGATACTTGATGTTCGTTTCACGTATAATAGAAAGATCCTTCATATCAGACGATGTGGCACCATCCTCTAAAAAGGTCAGTTTGTTATAACCTAGCTCCTGTTTCTTTTCCGCAAGCTTTTTTTGCAGTTCGCTGATAAACTCTTTATATTCCATTTCCATACCTCCGTTTATTATTTGTCATCGCCCACCCAAGTCCCAGTAATCAAATCTCAGCACAATCCCTTTGTTTCATTTGCTGCCTCTGATTCATTTCAAGCAGGATATATTTATTCGTCATAGTATATATCCCCCTCTAGCTCCATGCTGTCGTTGTATACTGGACATACCACATTGTCTGGTGTAAACAGACGCCCTCCTTTCTTTTTCAATATATCTATATACCACACAAATAACAATTACCCCTACAGAATCTTCCGCCCTTCTTACTAGAGGAAATCAACTATGCTGATTACATAATTTATCCTTATATTTTAATAAATGTGATAAAATTTGCATCGCTCCCGTACTGGCTGCGGTACGGTTGTGTCAAGCTAAGACTAAAAATTTCCAATTGGATGGTTGCATATTTTTAATCAGTAGATGAGTAGGTTGAAAAATTTATTATTTTTGTTTTAATAGATCCCATAAG
>CAMSTW010000064.1 GCA_947063855.1 uncultured Dorea sp. | reverse complement strand
TCCCCATGAATAAATACATGATCTGAATCGCACAGTATACAAGATATATCACACTGATGATGCTCGTACATGTGATACCGATCACAGGATCAAAATACCGTCTTCTGTTTCCTCTTCCTTCCGGAAAATTCCCCTCACCCGGACATGGCGCCACACTGCTTCCGTCAGGAGAAGTCCCCTCACCCGGGTTCAGATTATACCTGCACAATGCGGCAAAGAAAGCATATGGAAGTGTGAATCCTATGATAAATGTAAGGCTCACCCAGAAGAGCGTCGCAAAATTAATATAATCCAATATCTTCCCAAACAGCTTCGAGAACATGATATCCGAACTTAATAAAAGAGGCAGGGTCACGCATAAGATTCCCATGGCAGTGATGAATCCGATCACTATGGCAATCAGCGTATTATTTCTCCTGATATTCTTATTCTTACTGAAAAACCATCCTCCATGCCAGTATGGGTAAGCGGCGGACTGAATCGTCGTCCCGATGAGAATCACGATTCTCTTGAGATAATCCGGAAATCCCCATCTGTAATCATTGTAAAACTGATGCAGCATAAATACCATGAATAACAACAAGATTCCAATAATATTGAAAAAAAGTACAAACAGTGACGTCGTAAAAGCCGACGATATCCCAAGCAGCGCCATACCTGCTATATAGGGAACCGAATGCTTCATGATCCTGTAATGTATCTTCTTCATAAATAAGACCGCAAACAGAATCGTTACTCCCACACAGATCGGAAACGTAATCCCTGATATATTTTTATAGAGACAGAATGTAAAGACCAGACCATAGATCAGACTCAATCCTCCGAAATACTTATAGTTATCGCGCATCTTCATGACCAGCATATTTTCCTTCATAAATATCTTACCTCCATACATACTACATTCATTACATAAAGACCTAAAATATCCGCAGTTACTTCATTCGTACTCCATCGCCGCATCAAATATATCACTCATCCGCTTCGTATTCCATAATATCACTCATCCGCTTCGTATTCCATAATATCTCCCGGCTGGCACTCCAGCTCCCTGCATATTGCCTCCAGTGTGGAAAACCTCACAGCCTTCGCCTTATTATTCTTCAATATTGACAGATTCGCCGGAGTGATATCAATCTTACCTGCAAGTTCCGTAAGCCCGATCTTACGGCGCGCCATCATAACATCAATATGAATCCTTATCCCCACAGCATCCCCTCCTATATCGTCAGATCATTCTCTTCCTTATAATTCACTGCCTGTGCAAATACATGAGCCAGCACCTCACAGAACAAGGAAGCAATAAAGAACCATTCTCATAGACAAAGCAGGACTCTTGTATCACGGTCGTCATCATCCTGCGCAGCTGTCTGATTATCAGGATACCACATACCCCTGAAACTCCGAATACCCCAAGCATAAACAGAAAATATTCGTTAATTATGCCAGAATAATGTTTCCCAAGAAACTTTAAACTTAACGGGAGAGTAAGAAATACAACGAAACTGCTGTAGAACATAATATCCAGAACAAGCTTCGTGAATCTTATAAGATGTCTGTTCATACAATCTCTACTTCCTTCTTAATACTTTCGTTTTTATTACTATACCATACAATTTATTGAAAATCAATTATTTTTTATTGTTTTTCGATATATTAATATTGTTATTCAATATATCAAGTGTACTTTTCCGAAAGTTCTGTAAAACACAGTCATTGCAGAAAATGAATGGAAAATACATAAAATCATAGAATATCTCTTCCAAATAATTCTATACTGAGATACAATAACTATAGTTAAAAAGATACAATGTATGTAAAATATAGCATACATTACGTACAAATAATCAGGAGGTTTTCACTAATGACAACAAATATTAATATGGAATTGCTGAAAAAGGATGCGGTAGATATCTTCCATCAGGGATTTGCCTGTTCCGAATCTGTAATCTATGCGATCCGCAAGCATTTTGAACTTGACATGTCCGATGATGCGATTGCCATGAGTTCCGGATTCCCGTGGGGGCTTGGCGGAGGGGGATGCATCTGCGGCGCACTCGCCGGAGGTACGATGTGCATCGGATATTTCTTCGGACGTAAGACGCCCGGCGATCCTAAGGTCGTAAGATGCTTTGAACTGACCAATGAACTCCATGACTATTTCAAAGAGACCTGCGGCGGGACATGCTGCCGTGTACTTACCAGAGGGATGGAGAAGGATTCTCCAAAGAGGAAGGCCCAGTGTACGCAATTCGTATCCGATACAGTGGAAAAAACAGCTGAGATTATTCTGCGCGAACTTGATAATCATTCATTTATTTCTGACCGGATGGAGTACTAGTATAAAAAACTGCCGGAAAATGACTTTATAACCGTCACTTTCCGGCAGCCTCTTTTTGCTGTCAGTCTGATCTAACTATCTTTCTCCTCTTTTGCTATCTCTTTCGGATCGTGAGTTTCTATGAACTCAATCAAATCAAGTATCTTTGTATCACTCATTCCAGTTAACCTAAGCTGCCTGATCAGATTTACAATCGCTTTACCAGTCATCTTTTCGCCTGCTTTCTTGAATCCTATCTACTTGCTAACTTAATTATATCAATCATTCATTCACGTGTAAACCTTTATTCAGCCTCGTTATCATCTATATCTACATCTTTATCTCGCTCTTCGCTGTCAGTTTCTTCCTCATCGCCCTTCCTTACCTTGGCGATGCTTGCCACGATATCGCCTTCCTTAAGATTGATCAGCTTCACGCCGGAGGTCACACGTCCAAGCACGGAGATCCCGGAACACTTCATGCGGATCACGATTCCTTCGGTATTGATGATCATAATCTCATCCTCCGCATTCACCGCCTTGATGCCGACCACGTTCCCTGTCTTCTCCGTGATCTTATAGCATTTGATTCCTTTGCCGCCGCGGTTCTGGCAGGTAAATTCCCCGATAGAAGTACGCTTGCCCATACCTTTCTCGGATACGATCAACAGTTCGCTTCCCTGAGAACTTAGCTGCATACCGATCACTTCATCCCGGTCGGACAGATTCATTCCCCGGACGCCCATGGAATTCCTGCCGGTAGGCCTTACATCCTTCTCGTCAAACCGGATACACTGTCCATACTCTGTTACAAGGAACACTTCCTGGTCGCTGTTCGTATACTTCACCTCGATCAGTTCATCCTCTTCCCGAAGCGTGATCGCCGCAAGCCCCGTCTTACGGACGAACGCATATTCCTTGATCGGCGTCTTCTTGACCAGTCCCTTCTTCGTCGCCATAAAGAGATATTCGCCGTCCCTGTACTCATCGATCGGGATCAC
Organism: uncultured Dorea sp.; assembly: GCA_947063855.1. Classification (GTDB taxonomy): domain Bacteria; phylum Bacillota; class Clostridia; order Lachnospirales; family Lachnospiraceae; genus Sporofaciens. The sequence continues at coordinate 13,855 of CAMSTW010000064.1, read as the reverse complement.
GGCGCTGATCTTCTCACCCGGCATCAATTGCAGCAGGTTCACAATCGCAGTTCCCCTTGAAGTACGGCTTGCCTCCGGAATCTCATAGCCTTTCAGCCGGTATACCCTTCCCGTATTCGTGAAGAACATAATATAGTGATGCGTATGCGTCATGAACAATTCTTCCACATAATCTTCTTCCAGAGTCTGCATCCCCTTAATCCCCTTACCGCCGCGGTTCTGCGACTTGAAGGTATCGTTGGACATACGCTTGATATATCCAAGCTTAGTCAATGTGATGACTACATCCTCCTTCGGAATCAGATCTTCCATGGAAATGTCAAATTCATCGAATCCGATGGACGTCCTTCTGTCGTCCCCGTATTTGTCACGGATAATGATAATCTCTTCTCTGATCACGCCAAGCAACAACTTCCTGTCTGCAAGAATCGCCTTCAATCTGCCGATCTGTTCCATCAGCTCATTGTATTCCTTCTCAAGCTTCTCTCTCTCCAGACCTGTCAGCGCACGCAGACGCATGTCCACGATCGCCTGAGCCTGCACATCCGTCAGGCCGAATCTCTCCATCAACTCATTCTTGGCAGTCTGCACCGTCTGGGAGCCTCTGATGATACGGATCACTTCGTCAATATTATCAAGGGCAATCAGCAATCCCTCTAAGATATGCGCCCGCTCCTCAGCCTTATTCAGTTCATACTGTGTCCGCCGTGTCACAACCTCTTCCTGGTGCTTCAGATAGTGATCCAGCATCTCCAGAAGATTCATGACCCTGGGCTGGTTGTTGACCAGAGCCAGCATGATCACGCCGAAGGTATCCTGCAGCTGGGTATGCTTATACAACTGATTCAGGATGACATTAGCGTTCACATCTCTTCTCAGTTCGATGACCACCCGCATTCCCTCACGGCTGGACTGGTCGCTCAGTTCCGTGATGCCGTCAATCTTCTTATCCCGTACCAGCTCGGCAATCTTCTCGATCAGCCTCGCCTTGTTCACCATGTAAGGAAGCTCCGTCACAACAATCCTGCTCTTACCGTTGGGCATGGATTCGATATCCGTAACCGCACGTACACGGATCTTCCCGCGCCCGGTCCGGTATGCTTCCTCGATTCCCCGGGTTCCAAGGATCGTGCCCCCTGTCGGGAAATCCGGTCCCTTTATGATCTTAAGGATCTCTTCGATGGTAGTCTCTTCCCGGTCTTCGATCTGATCGTCTATAATCCTGACCACCGCATTGATGACCTCTCTGAGATTGTGAGGCGGAATATTCGTCGCCATACCGACTGCGATTCCGGAAGTACCATTGACCAGAAGATTGGGAAATCTCGCCGGCAATACCGTAGGCTCTTTCTCCGTCTCGTCAAAGTTCGGCACAAAATCAACCGTATTCTTATTGATATCGGCCGTCAGTTCCATGGAAATCTTACTCAGCCTTGCCTCCGTATAACGCATGGCCGCCGCGCCGTCTCCATCCACCGAACCAAAATTCCCATGACCGTCCACCAGCGGATATCTTGTAGACCACTCCTGGGCCATGTTGACAAGCGCACCATAGATGGAACTGTCTCCGTGCGGGTGATACTTACCCATGGTATCGCCGACGATACGGGCACATTTCCTGTGCGGCTTATCCGGACCGTTATTCAGCTCTATCATGGAGTACAGGATCCTTCTCTGTACCGGCTTGAGTCCGTCCCTTACATCCGGCAGCGCACGGGAGGCGATGACGCTCATGGCATAATCTATATAAGAGGTCTCCATCGTCTTCTTCAAATCAACTTCATGGACTTTATCAAAAATATTATCTTCCAATTCCCCTCTTCTCCTTTCAGTAGAAGTCTTCGTCTATACATCCAGATTCTTCACATACTTCGCATTCTCTTCTATGAACTCACGTCTCGGCTCGACCTTATCCCCCATCAGTGTGGTAAAGGTAAGATCAAGCTCTGATGTAGACTCCTCGTCCATCCTGACCTTCAGAAGAATCCTGTGCTCAGGATCCATGGTCGTCTCCCAGAGCTGCTCCGCATCCATCTCGCCCAGCCCCTTGTAACGCTGGATCTTGTTATTCCCGTCACGCCCCACGTCTTTCAGGATGCCCTCCAGTTCCTCATCGCTGTAGGCATACCATACCTTCTTGTTCTTCTCAAGCTTATAGAGCGGCGGCTGTGCCAGATATACATATCCTTCTTTAATAAGATCCGGCATAAAACGATAAAGGAATGTCAATAATAACGTACTGATATGCGCGCCGTCCACGTCGGCATCCGTCATGATGATAATCTTATGATACCTAAGCTTCGAGATATCAAAATCATCATGGATCCCGGTGCCAAATGCAGTGATCATGGCCTTGATCTCTGCATTTCCATAGATTCTGTCAAGCCTTGCCTTCTCCACATTCAAGATCTTGCCGCGCAGAGGCAGTATCGCCTGGGTTGCACGGTCTCTGGCAGTCTTCGCGGAACCTCCCGCAGAATCTCCCTCCACGATATAAATCTCACAATTCTTAGGATCCTTATCCGAACAGTCTGCAAGCTTTCCCGGAAGAGACATGCCGTCCAGGGCAGATTTCCTTCTGGTAAGCTCTCTTGCCTTCCTTGCGGCCTCTCTTGCACGCTGGGCCATCACCGACTTCTCGATCGTCAGCTTCGCCACATTGGGGTTCTGCTCCAGATAGATCTCAAGCTGTCTGCTTACCACACTGTCCACAGCCCCTCTGGCCTCGCTGTTCCCAAGCTTCTGCTTCGTCTGTCCCTCAAACTGGGGATCCTCTATCTTAACACTGATAATAGCGGTCAGACCTTCCCTGATATCCTCGCCGGACAGGTTCTGTTCGCTGTCCTTCAGAAGCTTATTCTTTCTCGCATAATCGTTGAAGGTCTTGGTCAGTGCATTACGGAATCCCACCACATGGGTTCCTCCCTCCGGAGTCGTAATATTATTCACAAATCCATAGGTATTGTCGCTGTAGGAATCATTGTGCTGCATCGCAACCTCGACAGACACACTATTGACCACGCCCTCACAATAGATGATATCCTCATACAGCGCCGTCTTGCTGCGGTTCAGATAGGTCACAAATTCTTTGATACCGCCTTCATAGTGGAAGGTCTTCTCCACCGCGCCCTCTTCCGGTCTCTCGTCTCTGAGTACAATCTTAAGCCCCCTGGTAAGAAACGCCATCTCCCGGAACCGCTGCTTTAACACATCATAATCAAAAACCGTATCCTCAAAAATCGTGTCATCCGGCATAAATACAACCTTCGTCCCTGTCCTGTCAGGCTCGCATTCCCCGATGACATCTAACTTCTCCACTACTTTTCCACGCTCGTACCTCTGCTTATACACTTTCCCCTCATGGCAGATCTCGACCTCCAGCCAGTTGGACAATGCGTTCACGACAGACGCGCCGACCCCATGGAGACCACCGGACACCTTATATCCTCCGCCACCGAACTTTCCGCCGGCATGAAGGACCGTGAATACCACCTCCACCGCGGGAAGCCCTGCCTTATGATTGATTCCGACAGGTATCCCCCTTCCGTTATCCAGAACTGTTACAGAATTATCCTTGTTGATAGTCACAAATATAGTATCGCAGAATCCTGCCAGCGCCTCGTCCACAGAGTTATCCACAATCTCATACACAAGATGGTGGAGACCTCTGGATGAAGTGCTGCCGATATACATACCAGGACGCTTTCTTACAGCCTCAAGTCCTTCCAATATCTGAATCTCATCCGCACCATATTCATGCTGTACCTTCTCTGTACTCATTCTTATCCTCCTAGTTTTCATCCGTTACCTGCCCTTCATGGACATGAAACACCTTATTAATTGAGAAACGATGATTTACAAAATCTTCTACCCCCGTACAGGTAATAAGCGTCTGTATATCATATATACTGTCTAACAGATAGTTTTGCCTGTGTTTGTCCAGTTCAGACAAAACATCGTCAAGTAATAGAACAGGAGTGTCATTTATTACCTTTTTTACCAGTTCTATCTCAGACAGCTTCAAAGAGAGCGCGGCAGTCCTCTGCTGTCCCTGGGATCCAAAACGCCGGATATCCAGGTCCCCTGCCATAAAGCAGATATCGTCTCTGTGCGGTCCGACCGACGTACTCTTAATCCTTATATCTCTTTCCCTGTTTTTTATCAATGCTTGTTCTAACGTGAGATTCCCATTGCTGGGTTCGTAGATTACTTGAATGTCTTCCTTCTCTCCAGTTAATTTTTTGTGTATAGAAGAAATGATTTCGTTTACTTCCTCTATGAATATCTTTCTTCTCTCCACAATCCTGTTGCCGTATTGAATCAATTGTAATTCCCAGATCTCCAGGGTATCCATAAGACTTTTGTCCCCGCCCGGCTTCATATCCTTGAGAAGACGGTTTCTCTGGTTCACAACTCTGTTGTAATTCGCCAGATCACTTAAGTATACCTTGTCAAGCTGTGATAATTCCATATCAATGAATCTTCTTCTCTCAGAAGGACCGCTCTTGATGATATTCAGGTCCTCCGGAGAAAAAAACACCAGATTCACGATTCCAAATAACTCACTCGCCCTGCGTATGGGCATCTTATTAATCGCGATTCCCTTAGGGCTGTTCTTTTTCAGATGCATGTCAAGCTGATATTCAATACCGTTCTTTTCCACAACTGCCTCGATATGAGACTCGTCTTCTCCAAACCGTATCAGGTCCCTGTCCTTTGTCCCCCTGTGTGATTTGGTGGTTCCGGAAAGATAAACTGCCTCCAGAATATTCGTTTTGCCTTGCGCATTATCCCCATAGAATATATTGGCAGCATCATCAAAATCAAGTTTTAATAGACTATAATTCCTGTAATTCTTAAGCTTTAAAGATTTAATTCTCAATTTTCACTTCTTCCCCGTCGAAAGTGATCCTGTCCCCGGCATATAATTTGCGGCCTCTTCTGGTATCCGTCTCCCCGTTCACCTGTACCAGACCTTCGGTTATGACTTCCTTCGCCCGGCTGCCGGACTCCACGAGTCCGGCGGCTTTGAGCGCCTGGCCTAATTTGATATATTCATCTCTCAGTTTTATGACATCCACTGCTTCCTACCTCTCTCCTGTTATCTTATCTGCTATGGTTGTCTATTCGCCAGATATAATGCAGACACTAGTACAGATTTGCATTAATCTTGGCAGTTATCCACAGATCTACAGAGCCGCGTTAAAATTAACCGGGAGAATCAGATAGATGTAACTCTCCTCGTTATCCTTGATAAAGCAGGGCGCCTTCGCATTCATCAGATACAGCGTGACCTCTTCATCCTCAATCACACGGAGCGCGTCGATCAGGAACTTAGGGTTAAACCCGATCAGCAGATCCTTCCCCTCCTTGGTGATATATATCTCCTCATTCATGGAACCGATCTGGGACTTGATCCTGAGCTCCATCACTTCATCGCCGATATTGATGATAATCGGCTTCTTGTCCCCTTCCTTCACAAGAAGAGTCGCCCTGTCGATGCAGTCCAGTAACTCCCGCTTATTGATCCTCACCTTCGTATCGTAATCATTGGAAAGCATCTGGTCCACCTTGAAATACTCTCCTTCGATCAGCCTCGATACCACGACCGTATTGTTGAACTCGAATACGATATGGTTATTGCTGTATGAGATATTGACCATACTCTCAGCCTCGCCGGACAAGATCTTGCTGATCTCTATGAGCGTCTTACCGGGAACGATCAGCTTCCTGTCGCCAACCTCATCATTAAGCTCTATCCTGCGGATCGAGATCCGGTGTCCGTCAAGTGATATGACTCTTAAGACATTATTTCTTATCTCGAACAATTCTCCGGTCATTAATTTGTTACTCTCCATGTCGGCAATGGAGAAAATCGTCTGTCTGATCATCTCTTTCAGAGTAAACTGTGATATTTCTATAGAATCATCCTTCTCTATCACAGGCAGATAAGAGAACTCTTCTCCCGGCTTGCCGGACAGGTTGAACTTCGCCTTCTCACAGGTGATGGTCACCTGAAGACTATCATCTGTGGTAATCACAACTTCATTATCCGGAAGCTTACGTACAATCTCGGAGAATATCTTCGCATCGATCGCGATCATTCCCCTGTCAACAATCTCTCCTTCAATATCGGTCTGAATCCCCAGTTCCATGTCGTTGGCCGTCAGTCTTATAATATCATTGGTCGCGTCGATCAGGATGCATTCCAGTATCGGCATTGTAGTCTTAGAAGGAACTGCCTTGGATACAATGCTTACTCCTTTGGTAAGATTCGATTTGCTGCAGATTATCTTCATATGTGAAAAACTCCTTTCGGGCGGAGACAGGTATATCAATATATGAAATACTTTCTCCTTCTTCTTATTAGGGGCTGTGGAAAAGAGGAAAACCCTTCCAAAGCCACAATCTATCGGTGTTTCGAGCTGTAAAAACCATGTGGATTCCAGAAAGATAAGCTGTGGATGGTGTGGTGAAAACTTGTCTAAAAAAACTTTTTTATTTCTCTGGAAAGGATTTTCAACAGGTTATCCACAGGTAATCCTATATTTGTCCGCATAGTTATCCACAATATCAGGCGGGATTAATCTTCTTCATTATAATGTTGATCGTATTATGAAGCGTCTCATCCCTGGTCATCTCTTTCTCAATCTTTTCCACGCCATACTTGATGGTGGAGTGGTCCTTTCCCCCAAGTATGATGCCGATCGCCTGCAGAGGCGTCTCTGTAAGGCTTCGCATCAGGTACATGGAGATCTGTCTTGGGACGGAGATGTTCGCACTTCTCTTGTTGCTCTTTAAGTCTGCTATGGTTATGTTGAAATGGTCTGATACGATATCAAGGATCAGTTCAGGCGTCACTTCTCTGTTGTTATAGGAAGAGATAATATCCTTCAACGCTTCCGCGGCAAGAGAGATGTCGATAGAGACCTCCTTCTTGTCCAGCTTGTACAGGGCGATCAGCTTGTTCAGCGAACCTTCCAGTTCTCTGATGTTGGACTTGATGTTGTCGGCGATATACTTCAGTACATCCTCGGGTATGTGATACTTGTCCAGATGGTCCAGTTCGATCTTCTTGCGGAGGATTGCCATACGGGTCTCATAATCCGGAGCAGAGATGTCTGCGATCAGTCCCCACTCGAAGCGGGTACGAAGTCTCGCCTCCAGCGTCTCGATATCCTTGGGAGGCTTATCGCTGGAGATGATGATCTGCTTGCCGGAGGTATGCAGATGGTTAAATGTATGGAAGAACTCTTCCTGCGTACTCTCCTTTCCGATGATGAATTGAATATCATCGATGAGGAGGACGTCGTTGTTGCGGTACTTATCACGGAACTGAGCCATGGCGGATTCGTTGTCCGCAGTCTTACCTTTCTTAAGAGCCTCGATTAGTTCGTTGGTAAAGGTCTCGCTTGTGACATACAGCACCTTCTTCTTTGGGTTCTTGTTCAATATAAAATGTGCGATCGAGTGCATCAGATGTGTCTTGCCAAGACCTACATCTCCATACAGGAACAGGGGATTATACACCTCTCCCGGGGATTCTGCCACGGCAAGGGACGCGGCGTGGGCAAAATTATTGTTGCCTCCGACTACAAAGGTATCAAATGTATACTTCGGATTCAGTCCCGCCTTCTCACTGGCAGTCCTGGTCCGCTTCTTCTGTGTGGCCTCTGCGGCCATGTTATGGATCTCGCTGATCCTGGAATCATCCTCGGAGACAAACACGACCTCGTAGTCGGTGCCCGTGACCTCGGATATGCATACCTTCAGCGGAAGAAGGTACTTCTTCTCAATATATTCTACACTTGCATTGATATTCACCAGTATAAATACAGTATTATCAATTACGTCATACACCTTGAGCGGCTGGATCCAGGTATTGAACGAAACATTGGATAATTCATGTTCTACTCTAAGTTGTTCGATTATTTCAGGCCATTTTTCATTGACGATATCCATTATTGTATACTCCTACTCCCATTGTACTATCCATAACATTTTACATCAAAATAAGAGATTACGCAATCTCTAAATGGATGTGGATAACTCAATTCACATAGGAAAAATGCGTATTCCAAAGGAAAAATGGATGAAAATTATTTATTTCCACACGTTTTCCACAGAATTTCCTGATATTATCCACAAAATGTGGATAAATAAAAATAAATAAATTTAGAAAAATCCAGGAATGGCTTGACGTTGGGCTGATTTTTTTATATAATCTAAGCTGATGTCTTAGGAAAAAGCGGGGATTATCCCTTATAAAATATAAGGAGGTGGATATCTATGAAAATGACATTCCAGCCAAAAAAGAGACAAAGAGCCAAAGTTCACGGATTCAGATCCAGAATGAGCACAAAAGGCGGAAGAAAAGTACTTGCCAGCAGAAGAGCAAAGGGAAGAAAGAGATTATCAGCGTAGGCCGCATATATGTGGCCTTTTCTTCTATAAAAATAGTAACACGACGCAGGAGAGGTAATCTCATGAAATATTCCGAATCATTGAAGAAGAACAAGGACTTCCAGACTGTCTATAAGAAGGGGAAGTCTTATGCGAACAAGTACCTGGTGATGTATGTGTTAAGGAACCAGGCAGACAGGAACCGATTGGGAATATCCGTAAGCAGGAAGGTTGGCAACAGTATTGTCCGTCACAGATTGACAAGATTGATAAGAGAAAGCTATAGATTGCAAGAAGACAGATACAGATGTGGATATGATATAGTTGTGATAGCAAGAATAGGCGCTAAGGAAAAGAATTACCACGATATTGACAGCGCAATGCTCCATCTGGCCCGTCTTCATGAAATTATAGATCAGGGGTAGCGAATTATGAAGAAGGTTCTGTTAGGTCTCATCAGATTCTATCAGAGATATTTGTCCTCTCTGAAGGGATATTCCAGCTGTATCTATTATCCGACATGTTCCCAGTATGCAATAGAAGCGATAGAGAAGTACGGAGCATGGAAGGGCGGCGCTCTGGCCATATGGAGAATCCTTCGGTGTAATCCGTTTGCCAAGGGAGGCTGCGACCCCGTACCGTAGCGCCGGTACATTGTGCATTTAACAACAAAAGTAGTATATGGAGGAGAAGAGTATGGCGTTTAGTTTGCTGTCAGCAGCCAACTGGCCGATTGTCGGGCAGCTCTGCTGGTTATTAGGTAAGGTGATGAACTTTATCTATACAATGTTGGATAGTGTATTTCCGGGGGGAAACGGACTGGTTGGATTGTCGATCATCCTGTATACGATATTTGTATACACGCTGATGCTTCCGCTTACCATTAATCAGCAGAGATCGATGAAGATGACGTCTGTGATGCAGCCGGAGCTTCAGGCGGTCCAGAAGAAGTATAAGAATAAGAAGGATCAGGCATCCATGCTCAAGCAGCAGGAGGAGATGCAGCAGGTCTACGATAAGTATGGAACATCCATGATGGGAGGCTGTCTTCCGCTGTTGATCCAGATGCCTCTGCTTCTGGCTTTGTACCCGGTTATCTATGACATTCAGAGTTATGTGCCGGCCATGAAGGACGCGCCTGCGACTGTGAATCGTTTCCTTACGATTCCGGATCTTACAATCGCACCGACTGTGATGATCAAGAACAGTGGTTCTTATGGGATTGCGCCGGCCCTGATCATCATTACGGCGATACTTCTTCCGGTGTTGTCCGGTGCGACGCAGTATCTGAGCGTGAAGATTTCTCAGGCAATCTCGGGACAGAAGATGGACAAGGATAACCCGATGGCGGGGACGATGAACACGATGAATGTGACGATGCCGCTCTTTTCGGTATTCATGGTCTTTACGCTTCCTACCGGTATCGGACTTTACTGGGTGGTGAGCGCCCTGGTAAGGATCGTCCAGCAGGTATTGATCAATAAGCATCTGGCTAAGATATCCGTGGAAGAACTGATCGAGCGGAATAAGGAGAAGGCAGAGAAGAAGCGTCAGAAGCGGGGAGAGAAGGCAGAGAAGATCAACGCGATGGCCCAGGCCAACACAAGGAGTATCAAGGATTCTGCCAGCCGCAGCACATCAGGGATGAGTGAGAAAGAGAGAGAAAGAAAGATCGAGCAGGCAAGGGCAGGCGCCGCAAATGCCAAGGAAGGAAGCCTTGCATCAAAAGCAAATATGGTTAAGAGATTCAATGAAAATAATTAGGGGGCGTTATTCGAGATGGAATATATTACTGTATCAGCAAAGACACTGGACGATGCGATTACAGAGGCGTTGATCCAGTTGGGAGTGACGAGTGATCAGTTAGATTATCAGGTGATTGAAAAGGGCAGCGCCGGATTCCTGGGTATAGGAATGAAGCAGGCGGTGATCAAGGCGCGCAGGAAAGAAGCGCCGGCAGAGAAGGAGCCTGAGATCGAGATTCCAAAGGTAGACGTATCAGTTGTTAAGGAACCTGTGAAGAAGGAAAACAGGGAAGTTAAGGAAGAGAAGAGAGACGCAGTTAAGAAGGAAGTTTCTAAGAAAGAGACTTCTAAGAAGGAGTCATCAAGGAAGGATAAGAAGGATTCCCGGAAGAAGAAGTCCTTTGCGAAGGAGACGAAGGAAGCGCCTGCGGCAGAAGCAAAGGAGAAGGCGGCGCCTGTAAAGGAGCGTAAGGAAGCAGAGCTTGCGCCCGTAGAGGAGCAGACGATAGCGGCCTGTGAGAAGTTCATCTATGACGTATTGAAGGCGATGGATATGAAGGATGTGAAGGTTACTTCTTCCATAGATGAAGAGGGCGCTCTCTCAATAGACATGGAAGGAAGCAATATGGGGATCCTGATCGGAAAGCGGGGACAGACGCTGGATTCTCTGCAGTATCTGACGAACCGGGTAGCGAATAAGATGCAGGAAGGGTATGTCCGTGTGAAGCTTGATACGGAGGATTACCGCAGGAGAAGGAAGGAGACGCTTGAGAATCTTGCGAAGAATATCGCAAGTAAGGTGAAGAGGAACAGAAGGACAGTATCCCTGGAGCCTATGAATCCGTATGAGAGACGGATTATCCACTCAGCGCTTCAGACTGATCCGGCAGTATCCACACATAGCGAGGGCGAAGAGCCTTATAGAAGAGTGGTAGTGACACTTGTACGTAGATAGACAGAGATAGATAGATAGGGGTTGGATTGACCCCTATTTTTCTATATTATTGTAAGTATATGTTCTGCATGTCGAAGTAAGTATATGTTCTGCATGCTGAAGTAAGTATATGTTCTGCATGTCGAAGTAAGTGGATGTTCTGCATGTCGAAGTAAGTGGATTTTTGGCATGTTGAAGTTTTATTTTCAGCATAGGAAATATGGTATACAGGCGGAATGGAGGGAAAAATATTTGGAATATCAATATGACGCTACGATAGCGGCAATCTCGACGGCTGTAAGCAGTGCGGGGATAGGGATTGTGAGGATGAGCGGGCCGGAGGCAGTCGAGATTGCGGACCGTATCTATGTGGGGAAGAACGGGAAGAAGCTTAGAGGGCAGAAGTCCCATACGATTCATTATGGTTATGTCGTGGATGGGGAGGATACAGTTGACGAGGTTCTGGTTATGCTGATGAGGGGACCGCACAGCTTCACCGGGGAGGATACGGTAGAGATCAACTGTCATGGCGGCGTGTATGTGGTGAAGCGGATCCTGGAGATCTTGATCCGATACGGGGCCAGACCGGCGCAGCCAGGAGAGTTCACCAAGAGGGCATTCCTGAATGGGAGGATGGACTTGTCCCAGGCGGAGGCGGTGGGGGATCTGATAGAGGCCAGGAACAAGTACGCGCTGCAGAGTTCTGTGAGTCAGCTAAAGGGGAGTGTAAAGAAAGAAATTCATAGAATAAGAAAGAAAATAATTTACCACACTGCTTTTATAGAGACTGCTCTTGACGATCCTGAACATATCAGTGTGGATGGGTATGGACAGGAGCTAAGAGTGTATGTGGATGAATGGATGAAGGATATCCGTCATCTGCTGGATACCTGCGAGGATGGACGTATCATAAAAGAGGGGATAAGGACTGTTATTCTGGGTAAGCCCAATGCAGGAAAGTCTTCGCTTCTGAATGTCCTTCTGGGGGAGGAGAGGGCGATTGTAACGGATGTGGCGGGGACTACCCGGGATGTGCTGGAGGAGCATATCAACCTGAAAGGCATCTCTCTGAATATCATGGATACTGCCGGAATCCGGGATACCGAGGATATTGTGGAGAAGATTGGCGTAGACAGGGCGAAGCGTTATGCGGACCAGGCGGATCTGATTCTCTATGTGATAGACGCGTCCAGGCCTCTGGATGAGAATGACCGCGAGATTATGCGGTTGATGGATGGGAAGACCTCGGTTATATTATTGAATAAGTCTGATCTGGATGTGGTGGTTGGTGCGGGGGATGTGGAAGAGATGTATCGCTCCTGCAATCCTAAAAGAGTTGAATTGCGTTATGATGGGAATCTTGCAAAAATGCAAAGAACTTCGAGTGATTGCAAAATAATTTGTGGAGAAATAAAAAAGTTTACAATACCTATAATTGACGTATCTGCAAAGGATTTGAAAGGAATTGACAGGATGGAGGAAATCCTGACGTCAATGTTTTTTGAAGGAAATCTTGCATTTAATGATGAGATTTATATTACGAATGTGCGCCATAAGGCTGCACTTAAGGACGCATATACAGCATTGGAGCGAGTTACAGAGAGTATAGATTCAGACATGCCGGAGGATTTTTATTCGATTGATCTGATGGACGCGTATGAGTCGCTTGGACACATTACAGGTGAGACGATAGGAGAGGATCTGGTCAATGAAATTTTCAGCAAATTCTGTATGGGAAAATAAGGATAAATATGACATAGTGGTGATAGGGGCGGGGCATGCCGGGTGCGAAGCGGCGCTGGCGTCCGCAAGGCTTGGGTTCGCCACCATTGTATTTACTGTGAGTGTAGACAGTATTGCGTTGATGCCATGCAACCCAAATATAGGAGGAAGTTCAAAAGGGCATCTTGTCAGGGAGGTAGACGCGCTTGGGGGTGAGATGGGAAAGGTGATAGACAGGACCTTTATTCAGTCCAAGATGTTGAATCAGTCAAAAGGACCGGCGGTGCATTCTCTGAGGGCTCAGGCGGATAAGGCGAATTACAGCAGGACGATGCGGCAGGTGTTGGAGAAGCAGGAGAATCTGGAAATCAAACAGGCAGAGGTTGTCAATATACTGACTGAGGATGGAAGAGTAACAGGCGTTCAGACATTCTCGGGCGCCATCTACCGCTGCAGGGCTGTGATCTTATGTACAGGGACTTATCTCAAGGCAAGGTGTATCTATGGAGAGGTCAGCAGCAACACCGGGCCGAACGGACTGCAGGCGGCGAATCATCTTACGGATTCTCTGAAAGAGCTTGGTATCAGGATGTATAGATTCAAGACGGGAACGCCTGCCAGGATTGACAGGAGTACGGTGGATTTCAGTAAGATGGAGGAACAGGTGGGAGATGAAAGGGTGGTTCCTTTCTCCTTCACAACGAATCCGGATGATGTACAGATTGAGCAGGTATCGTGCTGGTTGACTTATACAAACGAGAAGACCCATGAAATCATAAGAAATAATCTGGATCGGTCGCCATTATTTTCTGGAATGATCGAGGGAACAGGTCCCAGATATTGTCCGTCAATTGAGGATAAAGTGGTTAAATTTTCTGATAAAAATAGACATCAGGTTTTTATAGAACCGGAAGGGCTTGAGACGAATGAGATGTATATCGGGGGGATGTCGAGTTCATTGCCGGAGGATGTACAGTATGCAATGTACAGAACAGTACCTGGTCTTGAGAATGTAAGGATTGTAAGAAATGCTTATGCAATAGAATATGAT
>CAMSTW010000063.1 GCA_947063855.1 uncultured Dorea sp. | reverse complement strand
TTATAATCAGGGCATATCATATTTCAGGAGGTAATGCCATGGGTTTAGGGAATCATTTATTTCATGCACGGAAGAAAAAAGGTCTGTCACAGGAAGAGGTTGCTGAAAAGCTGGGGATCAGCAGACAGACCGTTTCAAAATGGGAGACGGATGAAACGCTCCCCGACATCTGCCAGTCAAAGAAAATGGCGGTTCTGTACGGCCTGTCACTGGATGAGCTGGTGCAGTTTGATATTGATCTCCAGGAGATACAGGAAGCGATCGACCGGACCAGTGAGGAAGTATCGGATAAGATTGACTGGACGAGGGCATGGAGCAGAAAATATCCGGTTCTCTCCCGGTATCAGGAGGAAGTGGATACAGATTATTATGCGGCAGAGCTGGATAGGCTGTTAAGGGATCTGGAAAAGAAATACGGGTACAAGGAACTGGACTCTATGCTTGTCTTAAAGGATATCCTGGCGTCTGTCTGGAAGAGCAGGAAGAAAAACAACAGATAGGTATTTATGCGGGGAATTTATCTGTTCAGGTCCATAAATTTATCATATCCATTTTTTACTTCCTGAATGCTATATTTTATGATGTTATCAAAGCAATCGAGCTGAAGCAAATGCCTGATAAAAAGTGTTCCGAGATAGTAGCCGACATCCTTGTATCCTTCAAAACTTACCCAATCGCCGAAGTACCGCTGATTCTCTTGGGTCATAGTATTCAGATCATGGAGAAAAGAACGTTTGATGTGTTCTGTATGTTGATCGCACCATTTTTTCCAACCGTCTTTGTCCTGATGGAAGTACGCTGTGTTTCCGATCACCTCTTGCTCAAAGACCATTGCAACGCCTTCTGTATACAGCTGCCAAAGGAACTTTTCTGGCGTTGAATGGGTATCATATTTGAAGGAACCATATTGAGAGTGAAAAACATGTCCCGTTTCATGAACAATCAATCCCGTCATGGAATCTGTATCGCACCAATCGAGTTCTATGATTTTTTCGATTCCGAGAAGCACAGTCGTTTTTCCATTAACTTTTGTAACCCAGCCGGCTCCATTGCACAGACCAATGTACAGAACAATATCTGCGTCAACGGGTTTGCCGAATATCTCTTCGATTCTTGCGTCAAGGTGGTTTGTGATTTTTTGAAACGATTTTACAGCTTTTTCACGCTTCAAAAAATCTGTCGTTACCAAATTCAAAACCGGCAGAAAAACGTCCTGCCATAAATAACCTGCTTTGATGTAGTCTTGCATATTACGAAGACATAGCTCTTTTGCGCCGGGAATCCATGCGTCCATATAAGCGCTCCATTTGTCAATATTAAAACACCCGGCGTCAAAGACCGATAAAAAGTCTGTTGATGTATTTATAATGTTCATATATATACTCCATTTTGAAATCACCGTTTTACACTTCCGTATCTTTTCCCGATTATATATGAAAACATGAGATTTTTCAAGGTATAAACGTTCTTTGTCAAGGCCCATTTTCGGTTAAAGCGAAAAGAAACCGAAAGGCGGCCTTTTTTTTGTGCAAAAAGCATGACCAGGTAAAAATTAACAGGACAAAAGAACGGAAAGGGAAAGAAATTAATATTTTTTTCTGTACAATATTGACAAGTGGGAATTGAATGTTATAATACAATATATAACAACCTAATACATGATGGTGTCACAGAGGAGGTGAGACAGCATGGAACTGCGTGTGCTGGGGTTTGGAGATAACGTGGTGGACAAGTACGAGCACGAAGGAATCATGTATCCGGGCGGCAACTGTCTGAATTTTGCAGTATATGCCAGGATGATCGGCGTATCGAAGGCGGCGTACATGGGATACTTCGGCAGCGATCCGGAAGGGGAGCATGTGATTGCAACCCTTAAGGAGCTTGGAGTTGAGACTGTGAAGTGCAGACAGCTTGAAGGCGAGAACGGATGCACCAAGGTGGACATCGAGGATGGAGAGCGCGTCTTCAAATACACCAACTACGGAGGGATCCGCGGAAAGACTCCGTATATCCTGGACAGATTCGATCTGGAGTATATGAGAGGATTCGATCTTGTACACAGCGGCAACTATTCCTTCATGGAGAAGGAATTGTGGAAGATCAAGAAGGAGAACATACCGGTTTCCTTTGATTTCTCGGATATTTATGAAGAGGATTATATAAAAGAGGTATGCAGGGATATCACGTACGCATTCATATCCTGCCCGGAGGATTCACAGGAGCTGATCAAGGAGAAGCTCTTGCACTTAAGAAGCTGGGGCGCGTCAAAGGCAGTCGCGACACGAGGCACAAAACCGGTGACCGGATTTGACGGAACAGATTTTTATGAGCAGGAACCCGTGATTCTTTCCCGGGTGGAGGATACCATGGGGGCAGGAGATTCCTTTATTACAGCATTTCTTATAGAGGAGTTGAAGCAGAGAAAGACAGGGCAGACAGATATGCAAAGAAGCCTGAAGGAAGGAGTTGCCTTTGCCGCATCAGTCTGTATGAAAAAAGGAGCCTTTGGCTATGGGAAGGGATACAGGAGGTAATATGAAAGAAAAATTATTAAAAGTAATGGCGGAACGCGGGATAGACGGATATTTTATCACGAAGTATGAGAATGTCAGGTATCTGACTGGGTATACGGCACGAGATGCGAGTCTTTTCCTCACGGAGGACCGGATGTTTCTGATCACAGAGCCGCATAGCAGAGAGCAGGCCGGGAAGGAGTGCGATGGAGTCACGATCGTCAACTGCCGGGAGTACCAAAGACTCTCAGAATGTGTGGCCGCTCTTGTGAAACAGGAGAGAATCACGAAGATGGCGATTGAGAAGAAGGTGGTTTCCCTGAATCTGTTCAAGAGCCTGAAGGAAGACCTTACGATTCCGATAGAAGGACTTGACGATGTACTCGAGGAGATGCGCTCCATTAAGACGCCCCAGGAGATCCACAACCTGCGCTGTGCATGTAACCTTGCATGTAGGGCGTTCGACCTGCTTCTGAACGATATCCGGGTAGGCGTGACCGAGAAGGAACTGGAATCAAAGCTGTCCTACTATATGGTAGCGCTGGGCGGAGATACGAAGCCGAACTTCAATCTTCTGATCTCAGGTGCGAGGACTTCGCTTCTGCACGGCATGCCTTCTGCAAAATCCATCGAGTACGGGGATTTAGTCCTGATGGATTTCGGAATTGAGTACAAAGGATATACCTCAGATATGACGCGGGTGGTAGTAGCAGGAAAGGCAAAGCCAGAGTATAAGGAGCTGTACGCGACGGTCAACCGGATGCTTGATAACTGTATCAGCGTTCTGCGGGACGGAACAAGAGCCAGGGATGTGTGCGCGGCTTCCTTTGGAACGATTCAGGGGACGAAATATGAACCACACTGCTATCAGTCCATCGGACACGGAATCGGACTGTTTGTACACGAGCTTCCGTTCTTGCGGCCGGTTTCCGAGGACATCCTTCATGAGAATAACGTGATCGCGGTGGAACCCGCAATCTTCATCCCAGGCTGGGGAGGCATCCACCTGGAGGACAATATTCTGATCACAAAAGACGGATGTGAGAATTTTACAACAACTGAGAAGAGATTAATTGAATTATAGGAGGATAAGAAAGTGATAGTTGAATTTGAGAGAATTGTAGAGATTGTCGGTGAGATCAAGAAGGCAAAGGAAGAAGAAGGCGGGATTAAGCAGGTATACTTCATCGCCTGCGGCGGTTCTCTTGGTGCATTCTACAGCGCGGACCATTTCCTCAGGACAGAGGCGGCAGATATCAAATCCTACATGATGAACAGCAATGAGTTCTTACATAACACGCCTAAGGCGTTTGGGAAGAATTCCGTCGTAGTTGTGTGTTCACACGGCGGAGATACGCCGGAGACCGTGAAGTCCGCGAAGAAGGCGTACGAGGCCGACGCTGCAGTCATCGGCATGACATACACTCCGGGTTCACCGATGACGGAGTATTGCCATCACGTGGTGGGATACCGGTTCCGTACCGATATCGAGGAGTCCTGGGAGTATGACAAAGCGCTGATACCGGTAACCATTGCGGCAGAGATTCTGCACCAGACCGAGGGGTACGTTCACTATGAGGAATTTGCAGACGGCCTTAAGAAGATCGACGGTATTGTCCGTAAGGCGCAGGAGCAGACGGTGGACAGAGCAGAAGCCTTTGCAGAGAAATATAAGGACGAGAAGATGATCTACACGATGGGAAGCGGGGCGTCATACGGCTCGGCGTATATCCAGAGCATCTGTATTTTCATGGAAATGCAGTGGATCAACTCTGCATGCATCCACTCCGGCGAATACTTCCACGGACCGTTCGAGATTACGGACCGCAATACGGTATTTCTGATACAGATTGCAGAAGGAAGCACGAGGGCGCTGGATGAGAGAGCGCTTACATTCCTTAAGAAGTATGCAGACAGATTCGAGATCGTGGACGCAAAAGAACTGGGAATCAGCACCATTGATGCATCTGTGGTAGATTATTTCAACCAGACCCTGTTTACGGCGGTTTATGATATCTATAATTTCAGACTGGCAGAAGTAAGGAAGCATCCATTATCTGTGCGCAGATATATGTGGAAAGTGGAGTATTAAAAGGAGAAAATATATGAAGATATCAGAAGAAAAGTTAGTATCGTTTTTGGAAAAGGAAGGTTTAGATGCGTTTTATGTCCATAATCCGGTCAATGTAAGATATATCTGTAAATATTCAGGCGGAGACGCATATCTGCTGATATTAAAGAGCAAATTCTATCTGATTACAGACCCCAGATGTCTGGAGCACGCAGAGTCAGAATGTCCGGATTACGATTGTGTGGACTGGCGCCCCCACGGGAGCATCGTGAAGGGTCTTGCAGTCGTCTTAAAGCAGGAGAATATTAAGAAGCTTGGCGTGGAAGGCGAGTATGTATCCTGCGAGATGTTCGAGGGCATGGAGGAAGAATACGCCAGAGAAGCAGCCTGTGAGATCATTCCTTATACGAATGTGATCGAAGATTTTCAGGCTGTGAAGGAAGAAGAGGAGCTTCCGTACATAAAGGCAGCCTGTGAGATATCTGAGAGAGCCCTTAAGAGACTATACGGGGATATCCGGCCGGGCGTTACGGAGAAGGAACTGGAGGCACGGCTTGCCATGTACATGGCCATGGAAGACGCAGATGTAAAATCTATTCCCAACATCGTGCTTTCCGGATTAAGGACAGCCGGCGCGCAGATCAATCCGACGATGAAGGCAGTGGAGTACGCAGATCCGCTTCTCATTGACTTCGGATGTAAGTATAACGGTTATAAAGCAGGCATCACAAGAACTGTGATTGTGGGAATCGCCACAGAAAAGCAGAAGGAGATCTACCAGCTTGTACTTGATATTCAGGAGAAATGTATTGGCGCAGTGAAGGCAGGAGTGAAGGCGAAGGAGTTGTATGAGATTGCCCGGGATATGCTTAAGGGTACTGGGTACGAGTCGTATTTCTGTCAGACACTGGGACGGGGAATTGGACTGTTTGCACATCAGAGACCGTTCATTACGGCGGATTCAGAGGATGTTTTAGAAGAGAATATGGTGATCACCATCGAGCCGGGAATCTACATCCCGGAGTTTGGAGGCATCCGCATTGGAGACGAGCTGCTGGTAAAAGCAGATGGATGTGTGAATCTGGTGCAGGCAGAGAAACAGTTAATGGAAATATTCTAACAGAAGAGGAGGGACAAAAATTATGAGAAAGAGATGGACGGCGTTATTCCTGGCAGGCCTGATGGCAGTATCCATGGCCGGCTGCTCGACACCCGGAAGCAATGTGGAGAATGAGAGTAAAACCGAAGAAGGAACCGACGGCGAAACCGAAGGCGGGGAACAGAAGGTCTTCCGTTATTCCGTAACCTCAGACGTATCGACGCTGGATCCGCAGAAGAACAATGAGAGTACGTCAGGAACCATCGGTTATCACACCGGAGAAGGTCTGACCAGAAGCATGGACGGCGTGGTACATCCCGGACTGGCCGAAGAGTGGGAGGTTTCCGAGGACGGACTTACCTATACCTTCCACTTAAGAGATGCGAAGTACAGCGACGGAGAGAAGATTACGGCACAGGATTTTGAATACGCCATGAAGCGTATCGTTGACCCCAAGACTGCAAGCCAGTTTGCGTTTATTGCAAAACCTCTTGAGAATGCGGACGAGATTACTGCCGGCACGAAGGATGTGGACGAACTGGGAGTAGAGGCGGTAGACGACAATACGCTGGTATGTAAGCTGGGCTTCCCTGCTCCGTACTTCCTTCAGGTAATATCCATGTCACAGTTCTATCCGACAAGAGAGGATCTGGTTGAGAAATACGGAGAAGAATTCGCGGCAGACGGTGATAAGAATGTGTACAGCGGTCCTTTCTGTCTGAAGGAGTGGAAACAGAACGACCGGATCATCCTTGAGAAGAACCCGATGTACTGGGATGCGGATAAGGTGAATCTGGACAGAGTGGAAATCCTCATCGTAGCAGACGAGAATACGGCGCTCGCCATGTATGAGGCCGGAGAGCTGGATTATGTAAATGTGCCGACAGACGCTGTTGCGAACTATCCGGACGCAGAATTCTACAAGATGGGTGCGGAGGACTTTATCAAGCTGAACACAGGCGACGGCCCGCTTGCCAATAAGAATTTCCGTCTTGCTTTAAATTACGGGCTGGACAGGAAGGAATTTATCAAGTTATCAACGAATGACATCTGGGAGCCGGCTACAAGGTTCGTTCTTCCGGACGTAGGAGGATTCGAAGGGACCTTTGGAGAGGATTACCCGTACGAGGCGTTCCCGCTTGAGGAAGATCAGAAGAAGGCGGAGGAATATCTGAATACAGCGCTTAAGGAGCTGGGTATTGCATCTGCTTCCGACATCACACTGGAGCTTCTTACGTCGGATCTGGAGAGGACGAAGAAGGAGGCCGAGGTGCTGCAGGCGCTTCTTGGGGAGGCTCTGGGAATCAATATCTCTATAAGCATGATACCGTTCGCAGATCGTGTTGAGAGGGAGAACAAGGGAGAGTATGAGATGGTTGTATCAGGCATCCTGCCGGATTATCCGGATCCGATCAGCTTCCTGGAGAGCTGGGAGACCACATCTCCGTACAATCACTGCAACTACTCTTATGAGGAATACGATAATCTTCTTCAGAAGGCATATCACACAGGCGACGCGAAGGAAAGAATGGATACGCTGGCAGAAGCAGAGAAGGTCTTCATGGAAGACGGCGGTCTGGTGCCGCTGCAGTTCAGAATGAACGCCAGGCTTGTAAGTGACAAAGTAACGGGAGTTACGAATTATTTCAGCGGTTACAGCATTAACTTTATCTACGCTGACGTGAAGTAGAGAAAGGGGCGGGGTATATGGCAAAGTATATTTTAAAAAGGGTCCTGATATCAATCGTTACCTTATGGGTTCTGGTCACCGTAGTATTTATACTCGTGCGCTGTATGCCTGGAGAGCCTTTTCAGGGTGAAAAGATGACGCCGGAAATAAAGGCAAATCTGGAGGCTTATTATGGATTTGACAAAAGCCTTCCCGAACAATATATCATGTATGTCCGAAATCTCCTCTCCGGAGATTTCGGATATTCCATGAAGTATCTCAATCAGTCGGTGAATAAGATCATTGCCCAGTCATTCCCGTATTCCTTCGATCTGGGAATCAGGGCGATTGTATTCTCCGTCTCTTTTGGAATTATTTTTGGAATCATTGCCGCGCTGAATAGGGGGAAGAAACTGGATTATCTGTGCGTTGTCATAGCCATTCTCGGCACGTCCATACCGGACTTTATTATGGGAGCCATCTTACAGTATCTGTTCGGCATCAAGTGGGGGCTTCTTCCTGTGGCGCAGTATCTGGGGTTCAGATATACGATTCTCCCGGCGGTGGGCGTCGGTTTTTATACGCTGGCCATGGTATCCAGGCTGATGCGGGCCAGTATGCTGGAGGTAGTGCAGCAGGATTATATTAAGACTGCAAAAGCAAAGGGGCTTTCGAAAGCAGAGATCGTATGCAGTCATCAGATCAGGAACGCAATTACTCCTGTCGTTACGGTGTTGGGACCGGTGGTCGCGTCCATTCTCTGCGGAACCTTTGTCATCGAGTCAATCTTCGCGATTCCCGGCATGGGAAAGTACTATGTAGAGAGCGTGCAGAATCTGGATTATTCTCTGGTGCTTGGCATGACGGTCTTCTATGGATCCTTTTTAATATTATCCAATCTGGTTGTAGATATTCTCTATGGCGTCATTGACCCACGGATAAGGTTACAGGAAAGCAGGTGATCATATGGCAGAGCTTAAGCATGAAAAAAATGATGATTTTGAAATAGTAGGTAAGAACATAACGCAGATGGAAAGTATCACGAGACCAAGCCTGTCGTACTGGAGAGACGCCTGGCGGCGTCTGATGCTGAATAAGATTGCCTTTGCATCCATGATTCTGATCGGAATCTATATCCTGCTGGCTGTTTTTGTGCCATTGTTCAGCAAATACGGTTACGCGGACGTGGATTCGGAGAAGATGAATCTTTTCATCTCCTCACAGCACTGGTTTGGCACAGACTCCATCGGGAGAGATCTGTGGGTGAGGGTCTGGAGAGGGGCGCGGGTGTCCCTGGGAATCGGATTCATCTCGGCTGTCCTGAATGCGGTCATAGGTTCACTGGTAGGCGGAGTCAGCGGTTTCTACGGCGGCAGGGTCGATATGGTCATCATGCGTATCATTGATGTGTTGTACGGAATCCCTGCATTGATTGTGACCATACTGGTTATGGTGGTTCTTGGTTCGGGGATCAACAGTCTGATCATCGCGCTGATCATCGTAGGATGGATCGGAACAGCCAGATTCGTAAGAGGAGAGGTTATGCGTCTGAAAGATTCGGACTTTATCGCGGCGGCAAAGATTCTCGGTGTGAAGGATTTCCAGATTATTGTACGGCATATCCTGCCCAATGTTCTGGGACTTATCATTACGAATCTGATGATGGCAGTTCCGAACGCGATTTTCAGGGAGGCGTTCTTAAGCTATATCGGCCTTGGTATAGCGCCGCCGGAGTGCAGCTGGGGAATCCTGGCGAAGGAAGGCGCCAAGATGCTCCGCGTATATCCTTATCAATTATTCATTCCGGCCTTCTTTATCTGTTCGACCATGCTGGCAATGAATCTGTTCGGAGACGGACTTCGCGACGCGTTAGATCCGAAGCTTCGCGGGACGGAGTAAATGGAGGTTACATATGAAAAGAGAAAAAATATTGGAAGTAAAGGATCTGGAATTTTCTTTTCGTACATACGGAGGCGTGGTAAAATCCGTCCGTAATGTGAGCTTTGACATATATGCCGGCGAAACAGTGGGAATTGTAGGCGAGAGCGGGTGCGGGAAGAGCGTTACGGCGCAGAGTATCCTGAAGCTTAATCCGGAGCCGCCGGGATTTTTTGGAGAGAAATCTTCTATAAAATTCAAGGGCAGCGAGATCGTAACAAAGACCGAGAAAGAGATGCGCGTCATCAGGGGAAAGGATATCGGATTCATTTTCCAGGATCCCATGACCTCCCTGAATCCGACCATGCGGATCGGGCGGCAGATCGGAGAAGTGCTTAAGGGACGGATGGAAGGAAGAGAGAATCTAAGCCGGGCACAGATTAAGGAACGTGTCCTGGAGATTCTTAAGATGGTAGGGATTACGGATGTTGAGAAAAGATATAAGCAGTACCCCTATGAGCTGAGCGGAGGCATGAAGCAGAGGGTGATGATCGCAATCGCGCTGGTCGGGAATCCAAGTCTTATTATTGCGGACGAACCGACTACTTCTCTGGATGTTACGATCGAGGCGCAGATACTGGAATTGCTGAAAGACCTTCAGGAGAGGTTCCATACGGCGATTATCTTCATTACGCATGATCTGGGAGTGATCGCCAAGCTCTGTGACAGAGTCATGGTCATGTACGGAGGGAAGATTGTAGAGAAGGGCAGTGTAGAGGATATCTACTACCAGACAAGGCATCCATATACGGTGGGACTTATGAACTCCATCGCAAGGCTGGATCTGGACAAATCTGTGGATCTTAAGCCTATCGAGGGAACGCCGCCGGATCTGTTCTCTCCGCCTGTGGGCTGTCCGTTTGCCATGAGGTGTGAACATGCAATGAAGATCTGTTACAGGAAGCTTCCGGATTATTTCGATATCTCGGATGGGCATCAGTGTATGTGCTGGCTGCAGGATGAGAGGGCGCCCCGCATTAAGCTTCACACCCAATTGATGGATAAGGGGGAGGAATAGAATGAATCCTGAGAAGAAAGACGATATCCTTGTAAAAGTAGAACATTTGAGTAAATTCTTCCATATATCGAGAAAGGCAGTGTTAAAAGCCGTGGATGACGTTTCCTTTGAGATAAAAAGAGGCGAGACGGTGGGGCTTGTCGGCGAGAGCGGATGCGGCAAATCCACGGTAGGAAGATGTCTGATACAATTATATAAGCCTACCTTGGGGGAGATTATTTATGACGGAAAGGAATTAAGCAGATTTACAGGGGCACAGAAGTTCAATTTCTGCAAGAAGGTGCAGATGATTTTCCAGAATCCCTATTCCTCTTTGAATCCAAGGATGACGGTGAGTGAGATTATAAGCGAGGGAATCCGTATCCATGAGAAGCTTTCGGAGAAAGAGCAGAAGGAGTATGTGGAGGAGCTTCTTTTGAAGGTCGGGTTAAATAAGGAGCATATGTCCCGTTTCCCGCATGAGTTCAGCGGCGGCCAGAGGCAGAGGATTGGAATTGCAAGAGCCTTGTCAGTGAAGCCGGAGTTTATTATCTGCGACGAACCGATCTCGGCGCTGGATGTGTCCATTCAGGCCCAGGTGATCAATATGCTGAAGAATTTCCAGAGGGAAGAGGGGCTTACCTATCTGTTTATCGCCCATGACCTGAGTGTGGTGAAATACATCTCGGACCGTATTGTCGTGATGTATCTTGGGAAGATTGTGGAGACGGGCGACGCGGAGGAGATATATAAGAATCCGGTGCATCCGTATACGCAGTCGCTTCTGTCGGCCATTCCGGAGGCAGATCCAAGGGAAGCGAAGAGCAAGAAAAGGATCATCCTTGAGGGGGAGATCCCAAGTCCGATCAACCCCAGGCCGTGCTGCCGGTTTGCGAAACGCTGCCGTTTCGCAACGGAGGAGTGCTTAGAGAGGGAACCCGGGCTTTGCGAGGTTGGTCCGGGGCATAAGGCGGCATGTATCATGTTAGAGCATGATTGAGAAATATGTAAAAAATAGTGGCATATGGGAATATATTTCCAAAATCTGTTTCAAGTAGCTTTTATGTGTTATAATTGTATCATCAAAGTGTAAGAAAATATAAGCTAAGGAGGCTGGGGATGAAGCTGGATATGGAAAGCAGTGTGCCGCTTTATAAACAACTGAAGGACATTATAAAGAGGGATATATCCAACGGGATATATAAGCACGGGCAGAAGATACCATCAGAGGTTGATTTTCAGGAAAGCTATAGTATCAGCCGTATTACCATACGCAAGGCGCTGCAGGAACTGACGGATGAGAGGATTCTTGAGCGGCGGCGGGGCAAAGGTACGTATGTGGCAGATGTCAAATTAGAACGGTCTATTCTAACGCTCATGAGCTTTACGGAGGTTTGTGAGGCGCAGAATTTGAAACCGGGCGGCAGGATTATCAAATGTATTCTGGAAGACCCAAAAGAAGCGGAACGGGAGGAGATGAAGTTAAAAGAGGGGGAGAAGATGGTGACTGTTGAGCGGGTGCGCTATGCCGATTCCATTCCTGTTTCTGTGGAGGTAAGTCATTTTACAGAGAAGTACAGCTTTCTGCTGGGAGAGAACCTGAATGACTGCTCTATGTTTGAGCTTCTGGAGAAGAAGTATGGGATTAAGTTCCAGCATTATGGAGCAGTGCTGGAGCTGGTATTCGCGGACAAGGAGATGTCCTGTTATCTGGATGTTCCGGTAAAATGTCCGCTTCTGCTGGTCACTTCTTCGAATTACGACCAGAATGGGGAGTTCGCATTTCATTGCCGGCAGTATATAGTAGGAACAAAGTTCAAATTTATGGTGTAGAAGGATCGTATTTGGGAAATAATATCACAGGAATATCGCCAAAGACGGCGGGAACCCCACAAACCAATGGAATGTGGGGTTCCCGCCGTTGTTATAGTTATCTAAAAGGAATGAGAGTAAGTGCGGCACCCGGGGAGTTACTCCCTGAGTGCTTTACTTTGTGAGGGGGGAGATAGTTGATATGTTCTTCAACTATCTGACACTTAGTATAAAGGGTAAATGTGACCAAAATATGTTCATTCTCTTAAACAAATCGAAAAATCCTTAAAGAGAGATTAAAAAATGATGAATTCAATGTTATAATAAACGTGTTGTATATATCTTTCAAGAATACAGCAGTGAACCATGTGACGAAAGCGGGGAGGAAGATTATGGCAGAAAAGACAAAAGAAAAGCTGGCTTTGGAGATTATAGAACGCCTGAAAAAGGAGTATCCGGATGCCGGATGTACATTGGACTATGACCAGGCATGGAAGCTTCTGGTCAGTGTCCGGCTGGCAGCCCAGTGTACAGACGCAAGGGTGAATGTGGTGGTCGAAGACCTGTATGCGAAGTATCCGGACGTAGACGCTCTGGCAGAGGCAGAGCCGGAGGAGATCGAGAAGATCGTCCGTCCGTGCGGTCTTGGCAAGAGTAAGGCAAGAGATATCAGCGCATGCATGAAGATGCTGAAGGAGCAATATGACGGAAAGATTCCGAAGGATTTTAACGCACTCCTGAAGCTTCCGGGAGTGGGGCGCAAGAGCGCCAATCTGATCATGGGCGATGTATTTGGAGAACCAGCGATCGTAACCGACACCCACTGCATCCGCCTGACGAACCGGATGGGTCTTGTGGACGGGATCAAAGAACCGAAGAAGGTAGAGATGGCGCTGTGGAAGATCATCCCCCCCAAGGAGGGCAGTGACTTCTGTCACCGCCTGGTTTATCATGGGAGAGATGTCTGCACTGCAAGGACGAAGCCTTACTGTGACCGCTGCTGTCTCGAGGATATCTGTGCGAAGAACGGTGTATCAACTCTGGCGGAGTGACTGCAGGCATTCAATGAACTCCAGATCCTCTTGCTTAAGCTTAAGGTTAGAACAATAGTTTTTACCTTCCGGCGTGGTTACGGTAATCTCTACGACAGCGCCTTCCATAAGCGCCTCCCTGGAGATTGCGTTTAAGAACAAGGGGAATTTTGGATGATTTTGACGGAAGCTGTCCATGCACCCTTTTAGCTTTTGGATCATCGCGAGTTGGTTAAGATTCATATTCAAGATTATATACCTCCAATTATATATTCGGATATTTACCGAGAATATCTGCAATCCGTCTTCCGGCCGGATTCCGGGAAAGCGTTATCTCGGGAATTCCTTTATATAATATTATACTGGGATAATGAAAGAGAGTCAAAGAATATAATACATGGCCGTAATTTGGGCCAGAAACAAAGAACAGGAGATAACAGAATGGATTTAGAACACGCAAAGCAAGAATTCGAACGGTATCTGGACGGATATGACAGGGAAGATGATAAGGTTCGTCTTAAAATTGTGCATACATACGGAGTCACGGAGTGCAGCCGCCAGATTACGAAGCGGATGCGTCTGAATAGAGAGGACCAGGAACTGGCGCAATTGATCGGCCTTCTGCATGATATCGGCAGATTCGAGCAGCTTAGGCGTTTTGACAGCTTTGAGCCGGACACGATGGATCACGCGGGCTTTGGCGTGCAGATACTATTTGAAGAAGGGATGATCCGCAGTTTTGTGGAGGAGGATACCTGGGATGATATAATCCGGACTGCGATTGCGAAGCACAGTGATTTCCGGCTGGAGGGGATCTGTGATGAGCGTACATGGATGCACGCCCGCATAATCAGGGACGCCGATAAGCTGGACAACTGCAGGGTGAAGCTTGAGGATACCATAGAGACGATTCTGGGCGTCTCGGCCAAAGAGGTGGGAGAGACGGCGATCAGTCAGGAAGTGCTGGAGCAGTTCCGAAAGAAAGAGTCTATCCTTTCTTCCATACGGAGGACGAAGATGGATTACTGGCTTTCCTATCTGGCTTATTTCTTCGATATTAATTATAAGGCTGCGATGGAGATCATCTGTGAAAATAATTACGTGGAACGCCTGATAGGAAGGATTCCTTATTCGAATCCCCAGACCAGGGAACAGATGGCAGAGGTCCGGGACTTACTGAATTGGTATGTGCAGAAATTTGTATAGGAAAAAGTGAGTAAAGTCGTAACAATTTACAACACGCCATAAAGTTTTTGCTGGAGGAAATGATTAAACAGCACAACAGAGACGGAATGTGGTATACTATAGTTGAAAAGAAAATACGAACGTTATCTGGAAAAAGGGGGTAGTTTACGATGACGGGAGAACTGATCAAAGAAGTAAAACATATCCAGCAGTGTCTGGTGAACAAGGATATGGAAGGTGAAGAGTGGGAAGAGAAGATGGAGATGGTCCATAAACTGGAAGATGTGGTTACATATCTCAAGGACGCGATGGGGCGCGGAATTGAGTTTTAGTACATCGGAAAGGGCTGGTACAGCATTGCGTAATTAACAGTGAATTCTGCATATGCTATCTGTGCCAGATGCACGTCTCCAATCCTAGACGTAGCCCGCTACGTTGCTAAGCGCCAGTGGCGCTTGTCTGGCAAGGACCGAAACAGAGTGTAGAACGTCGGCTTGTAGCCACACATCATACGCAGATATCAAGCACATTATTCACTGTTAATTATGCAACGCTGTACTCGTATGCTGGCCGCATTATATCCTGCGGAGTTTCGCAAGATATAATGCAGACAGCACACGAGTTCCCCGGCAAGAAGTGGCGTCCCGGCGTGCGGCGGAATAATCGGGGCTCAGACAGCCTCCCAGCGTCCCGACGCGCCGCAGGGCAGATATAATCCGGAGCTGGTGACGGGAAGCCCGATCTCCTGAGAGGTGACCGTGCCAGGATACTTCTTAAGCTCCGTGCCAAGCATATAGGTTAGCACAGCGGGGGCAAGTCCGGTGGTATAGGAATTGACCAGGAAGAACAGCGGTTTCTCTGATAAGAGCTGTGTGCACAGACGAATCAGAGGATGGATGGCGTCCTCGATCTTCCAGATCTCTCCTTTAGGCCCGCGGCCATAAGAAGGAGGATCCATGATGACAGCATCATAGTGATTCCCCCTGCGGATTTCCCGTTCTACGAATTTGACACAGTCATCTACAAGCCAGCGGACAGGCTTGTCTGACAGGCCGGAGGAGGCAGCGTTCTCCTTCGCCCAGGCCACCATCCCCTTTGAAGCGTCTACATGGGTGACGAAAGCCCCGGCAGCGGCCGCCGCCAATGTGGCTCCGCCGGTGTATGCGAATAGATTCAGCACCTTTACCGGACGTCCTGCTGTACGTATCTTCTCGGAGAACCAGTCCCAGTTGGCGGCCTGCTCGGGGAAGAGCCCGGTATGCTTGAAGCTGAAGGGCTTCAGGTTAAAGGTCAGATCCCGGTAATGAATCTGCCATTGCCTGGGCAGGTGGAAGAATTCCCATTCACCGCCGCCCTTCTGACTGCGGTGATAATGTCCGTTCCTGTGCTTCCAGCCCCGGTCGGTACGGGGGGTATCCCAGATAACCTGGGGATCCGGGCGTACCAGGAGATATTCGCCCCAGCGTTCCAGCTTCTCGCCCTTGCTGCAATCTATGATCTCGTAATCTTCCCAATTGTCTGCAATCCACATATAATAATTCCTTTCTGATTGAATGCTCTTGCGCAGAGGATTCCAGATTACCCTTGCACCGTCGCTTCAAGTATCGTTGGCCTACAGCCAGACTTCTCTCTGCCTGCATGTCATGAAAGCTTCGATCTCGTCCACAGTCTTTGGAATATTTCCGGACAGAACCTCGCAGCCATCCTTCGTTACGAGCAGGGTATCCTCGATACGGATCCCAAGCTTCAGGTCGTCGAAATAGAGGCCGGGTTCCAGTGTAAACATCATATTCTCTTCAAGCGGTGCGTTATCATCGCCCACATCATGGGCGTAGAGTCCGATATAATGCCCGGAACCGTGGAAATAATACCGTGAGATATCTTCCGGTTTCTCCATATATCCGAGACGTATCAATTCATCCGCCATCACAGACTTGCTGAGCTCCTGAAGCTCATTCTTAGGCTGTCCTGGTCTGGACGCACTGATAGCGGCGTCAAGTCCGGCCAGGACGACATTATAAAGCTCTCTCTGTTGCCTGGTAAATCTGCCGTTCACAGGATAGGTTCTGCTGACATCCGCAGCGTAATAGCCGCATTCGGCGCCCAGATCGAACAGAATCATCTCCCCGTCCTGCATCCTGCGGTTATTCTCCTCATAGTGCATACAGCAGGCGTTGCTTCCCGAAGCGGCAATCGTAGGGAAGGCGTGGCGGGCGTTCAGCGACTTCAGTGTATAGTCAAAATGTGCTTCAATCTCATATTCATACATGTCAGGATGCAGATGTGTCAGTATATTCTCCACCCCTCTGGCCGTAGCCTCGCATGCCTTCCTGTGCAGCGCAATCTCCTCTTCTGTTTTCACCTGGCGGATCAGAGACATCTGATGGAAGGTATTGTGAAGCGTTAGCGTAGGGTTATATTCCCTGATCCGGGAGGCGAATCTCTGGGCTTCATTGTAAGAAAAGTGCCTCTCCCAGTTCGCGATATCAAGGTAAACATGGCAGACACGGTCCGGAGATCTTAAGAAGGGCAGGGACTCCTCGAACTTCTCAAGATACTGTACATTCTCGATCCCGGTCTCCTCGCTGACGCTCTTGGTGGTGTAGAATATCCCAAGCCACCGCTTTGCATTCTCATCCGGATGGTCGATAAACAGGTCCTCCCGTACCTTGCCGTTGGTCTTCGTGATCATCAGCACGGCCTTGGGCTGTGTGAATCCGGTGAGATAATAGAAATTCGCATACGGGACGAAGTGGTGCATCAAGTCGCCGCGGTCCCCCTGTTTACTGCCGGAGAAGACAAATCCGACGGATCCGTCCTCCAGAAGACCGGCGTATAACTTCCGCCTTGATGCATGAAACTCTTTGCTGATCATGACAGTTCCTCCTTTGCATATAGTAGAATCATTCTAGAACATTTTCCAGATAAAATCAATAAAAAATTCCACC
>CAMSTW010000062.1 GCA_947063855.1 uncultured Dorea sp. | reverse complement strand
CTAGGATTGAAGACGTGCATCTGGCACAGATAGCGAGTGCAGAATTCACTGTTAATTATGCAACGCTGTACTAGTAGAGCGTGTTCTTTTCTAAATATCTATTCCATATATTTCCGATACTACTTAGATCTATCCCATAATTTTAAATGAAGCAATCCTTCTGCGTCACTGAATATCGCCGTTTGAGTAAAAAAAATACCGTTTGTGACGGTTCTATTGAATGTATGTTTTCTATATTAGTATAATTTTTCTGTACAGTCTGTTTCTCAGAATGTACAGAAAACCTGCGATGGTGTTTCGGTGAGCATGTTTTTTTCAGAAATGCATGTGCAAAAATGCAGGCGCAGCGGTCTGCACCGAAGTTTTTACACATGCGCTGCCGCGAAAACAGGCCGGCGAAACATATGATTTAATTAAATTGTGTTAAATCAGGAACATCCGTTAAAAAGGAGCGTAATAATCTATGAAAATGAAACCAAACAAACCAACCGTTTTCCTGCTGACAGCGGCAATGTTGTTGTCAGGGCTGTCATCTGCCGCACCAGCCTTTAACGTTTCTGCAGAGCCTATACAAAAAGTGCAGATTGCAGAAGATGCTGTAGCGGCCGCTTCCGGATATCCGGAAAGCAGCGAGTCATCTTATAATCTGAATTCTCAGAATTCTTCCGGCAGTAATCCCGAAAAATCAGATGAGACGGCCAAATTACCGGATTCTGAGAACCCAACTGAGAACTACTCCAAAGAAGTCCCTCAAACTCCGGAGGGTTCTGCTGCCGGTAATCCGTTGCTGAACGGGACCGGACTTATTTCTGATATCCATGCGCAGGACGAAAAAGAACTTGATTCCGAGACCCCTGCCGGGAAGAAAAAGGCACGGATAGATGATGCCGGCGGAGTGACCTTCGAGACAATCGGTGACTATACACATTCCATCTATGCCAACGGACAGCCTTTAATCATAGAAACTTCAACATCAGTCCTTTACGCAAAACTGTACCTTGATTCTAATGAAAATGGCATCGGCGAGGCTGAGGAAGAAATCACTGCATTCAAGGGTGATGGTTTACCCTCAGGTAATGGAATTTTCTATGCGGATGGATATGGATATTTTCTTCCAAACTCTACAATATATGGCGGCGCAAAAGAAGGAACCTGCAATTACGATACCAGTATCACCCTTACCGGCACATCTGACACGTCCGGAGACTATACTGTATGGGCAATCTATGGCGGCAGCAAAAGCGGAACCCTTACAGGAGATACACATGTAAATATTTCCGGCGGCAATCCCTATCTTACATGCGGCGGCAATACGGATGGTGTCCTTGAGGGCAATACTCACGTAGACATCTCCGATGGTAATATTGAGTTTGCATACGGCGGCAGCACGAACGGACTCCTTATCGGCGACACTCATGTAAACATCTCCGGAGGTACTGTCAGCTGGACATATGGAGGCTGTAATACCGCCGAACTAAACGGGAATACGTCCATTCACATGACCGGAGGCAATGAAAAAGGTAATATATACGGCGGAAGTGCAGTTGGGCAGATCAATGGGAACACCAGCATCCATATAGAAGCCGGACAGATCACCTCCGTCTACGGCGGAAACAAGGATTCCGGACTGATTACCGGCAATACAGACCTTATATTCGACGCCGGCGCCGATGCGGCGGGCTGGATCTACGGCGGCGGTGCGGGATTCTCCGACACTGCCATCACTGAAGTCGCCGGAAGCACAAATATCACATTCAACGGCGGCACCTTCGCCAAAAATATCTATGGCGGCGGTGGATGGAGAGGCGCAGAAGCAGCCAACAGTACTATCACCGTTAACGGCGGTACGTTCAATGGATGGATCTATGGCGGCGGCGAGGAAGCCTCTTCCGTTGACGGCACCGTATCCATCACCGTCAACGGCGGAACCCTCCCCTGTGTATGCCCGGCAGGCGCCGGGTTTAACGGGACAGCGGCAAGTGTGAATAATGCCGAAATCCATTTAAAAGGCGGTACTGTCAATCAGTTCTCTGCACTGCCCAACAACAATGCAGCCATCACCGGCGACCTGTCCCTTACATTATCCGGAGACACCTTCTCCAACACAGAGTTGTATCTGGGACAAACAGGGAATCCTGCGGGTCTTAAAAATGTAACAGTCAGTCTGACCGACAGCAAGGCAAAGCTTCTGAAGCTTCAGTCCCCGGTCGCAGGGAATCTGGCAGTCAATCTGGAGCGCGGAGACATCGGCAGCCTTATACTGCTGCAGGATACACTGAAAAATGCCAAAGAAGCAACCCTTACCTACACAGACTGCGGCTCTTCCACGGGACGCTTCGGAACTTTTGTACAGGGCGCTTCCAACTACTTTACGGATATCGACAATCCGCTGCTTGTAGGCTCCTGTCTGAATAAGAACAGATTTACTTCCATCACATTACAGAACAGTTATGTGAATTACTATGACGATACCGTGTCCGGCGACGATAACAGCCCAAGAACCTGTGCCGGAACGCTCCTTGTTGACGGCGGCGCATTGCGGGTAACCGGAAACATGCTTACCGATATGCCGGCAACCGAATTCCGGAACAATCCGCTCCTGATCCGCACCAGCGCCTATTACGAAGGACTTCATTTTACAGAAGATCCCGCCGGCTCTGCACGGCTTCAATGGATGAACACCGACGGAACCGGAATTCCGGAAAATATGCAAGATATCAGCATCGTGGAAACCTCCTCAGATGCTCCTGACAGCACATTTGCCGCCGCAGATTCCGGATACGCCATAAAAAGAGACACCGGTTCCCGCTCTGACTCCACCGGGCAGATCTGGCAGGGGACGGTCTGGTACACGGGTAAGACAGAGGATCTCTGTAAATGCCAGGTACTTGACTCAGACTTAGAAAAAACCCTCTTTCCATTGCCCGAAGGGAATGCTTCGGCATCCCTTACCTTAAGGGACGCACTCACGGGCAGCGCCAACCTTTCCTCAAGCTGTCTGGTCATCGGGCACAGAGGGACTGCACCTGAATTCACCTATTCCGTAATTCCCGAGGGAACGACCATCCCTGACGCCGCAATCAACGGCGACACACTGACCGTCGGCCAGACCGGCGTCGTTCATATCCAGGTGACGCAGGAGCTGAATGGGAAGACGACAACCTATGACATATATGTGAATGTCCTTCAGATTCCACAGGAAGACAGCTTCCGGTTTACAAAGGAACTGGCCGAAGACATCTCCCTTTCCTTTAGCGGGAACGGAATGGTATTCGCCCCGCCCTACTCTTACATCTGGGATGACACCAATCACAGATACCTGGATTATGATGCTTATTCCATGACTCTGGAAGACGGAGCCTTAAAGTTCATTCTCAAGAAGGACTATCTGGACCGGCTGGACCTTGGGGAATATGATTTTCATGCCGCCGCTTATATGAATCCGGATACCGGCAGCGGGAAACGCTATGATCATTTTTTCAAGGTCACGATCGCCCTGCCCACAGAAGTGAAGGATCCGGTCATCGAACTGCCCAAGGATCGTTACCAATACGACGGACTCCACAAGACTCCTTCCGTAACGGTCAAAGACGGCGATACGGTCATCCCCTCCAAAGAGTACACCGTCAGCTACCAGGATAACCTTAAGACCGGCACCGCCACGGTTACCATCACGGACAACCCGGGCGGAAATTATATCGTCAACGGGAAGGCAACATTCGAGATCGTCAATGATTACCATCCGGAAAATGGCGTGGACTACCTCACAACGCCCCTGAAAGACGGCTGGACAAACCAGGATTTCACAATAACGGCAACAGACGGGCACCTTCTCGCCACCGGCAATACGCTGACGGACGAATGGGGGACAAAACTAACAGGCACCAGCGAAACAGACGGCAGCTTCATTTCTTTCTATGTTAAAGATGTAAAGACCGGCGCGATCTCCCTTATGGCCACAGAGCACTACAAGCTTGACCGGACAGATCCGGAAGACTATGACATCCGGTTTAATGAGAATTCTGTCAAGAAGCTGATACACGAAGTCACTTTCGGGATGCTGTTCGGGAAAACGGTAGACGTTAAGATTACCGCCGGGGACACCTTAAGCGGAATCGGCAGTCTCTCTTATTACCTCTCCGATACGGTGTTGACCACGGAGCAGGTCCGGACAATCACAGACTGGACTGAGGGCAGCCGTTTCAGTATCACGGCAAAGGACGCGGAGAGATTCATCGTCTACGTGAAGGCAGAAGACCGGGCCGGAAACCTTGTATGCTTCGCTTCAGACGGCGCAGAGTTCGACCTGGCTCCGCCTGCGATTACGGGAATCACGGACAATACAACCTACTACACTACACAGCTTGCCGCCGTGACAGACAAACATCCCGGCACAGTTACGCTGAACGGGGAGAAGGTCTCCGGCGATATCACCCTTCCGGGAAATGTAGATGAAACCTATGTAATAAAAGCCGTCGACCAGGTTGGAAATACATGCATTGTCACAGTAACCATGAAGCCGGTCAAGGATATCGCAGTCCCCATCAGTGGTCTTACAA
Organism: uncultured Dorea sp.; assembly: GCA_947063855.1. Classification (GTDB taxonomy): domain Bacteria; phylum Bacillota; class Clostridia; order Lachnospirales; family Lachnospiraceae; genus Sporofaciens. The sequence goes on along the minus strand of CAMSTW010000062.1, from coordinate 12,928 downwards.
AAGACTCAGTAACCTCCGACAGCCAGCCTGACATCCATGCAGTGATCACCGAACTGGATCTGCTGCTTGAATCGGAACATCTGACAGAGCAGGAGAAAGCGGAGATCGAAGGTCTCAGAAAAGAAGCAGAGATCCTGAATACACAGATTACGTCAGCCAGCGACGCCGCAGATACCAAAGAGATCCAGGCCGTCGACGGCATTTCCAAAGATACGGTAAGTCCGGATGACAAAGAGAACCTGAAAAAAGCCAAAGACGCACTGGAAACTGCGCTGGAAAAATACAGCGAGAACTACACGGAGACAGAGAAAGCGGCGATTGAAGAGGATATCGCCTGTATCGGCGAATCCCTGAAAAGCATCCAGAATGTACAGACCGTGGCCGACGCCATCCAGAAGCTCCCGGATGCAGAGGCGGTAAACCCGGACGATGAAGAGACGGAGGATGCAGCCAGAGAGATCGAAGCTCTCCTTAAGTCACTGACAGAGCATGAGCGGTCGCTGGTTGACACCACGCGGCTTCAGCAGGTGCTTGACGCCCTGACAGACTACCGGATCCTGGAAGGCGATCACAGTCAATGGGAATATGACAGCAGCCAGAACCTGGTCTTCAAAGCCAACGGTCCGGTCAGCAAATTCACGGGTATCCTGATTGACGATAAACCTGTCGACGATAAAAACTATACCGTCGCATCCGGCAGTACCATTCTGACATTGAAGGCTGCTTATCTGGACACATTGTCCGCAGGTACGCACAGCCTGACCATAGTCTACTCGGACGGCGAGACGTCCGCGGTGTTCGAGACACACCAGAAAGCACCTGACGATGACCAAAATAAGCCTGACGACGGGGACAATACGGATAAACCTTCCGGTGATGATAATACAGACAAACCTTCTGACGGCCAAGATACAAATAAACCAGGCGCGTCTGACGGCAGCGATCACACGAATAAACCTTCTGGCGGCACACCTGCGAACAGGCCATCTAACAACAATAACGCGGGCCGGCCTGACGGCAGCAGTGATACGGGCAGCTCATCTTCACGCCCGGATTCTGCGCAAACCAGCGACGGGCAGAATCCCTGGCTGTGGTTTGTGCTTCTGCTGGGTTCCGGCGTCAGTGCAGCCGGGTTTACATACTATAAGAAGAAGAAATCTCTATCATCCAGATAAGCAGATATCTCCTATACCAAGAATATAAAAACTCATTTCTGTAATCTGCACGCCCCGCTTTGCAGAATAGTCCGCCCCAAAATCAATCGGCGCAGTTACTGCGACTCATGATTTTGGGGCGGATTCCCTGCCTCTCTTCTATCCTTCCGTGATCTTCACATAGAACTTCCCGTTCCTTGGCCTGTCGAACTCACCTATCCTTCCATGATCTTCGCATAGAACTTCCCGTTCCTCGGCCCGTCGGACTCACCTATCCTTCCATGATCTTGACATAGAACTTCCCGTTCCTTGGCCCGTCGAACTCACCTATCCTTCCATGATCTTCACATAGAACTTCTGGTTCCTTGGCCTGTCGAACACACCTATCCCTCCATGATCTTCACATAGAACTTCCGGTTCCTTGGCCCGTCGAATTCACAGAAATACAGATCCTGCCAGATTCCAAGCACCAGCTCCCCCTCATGCAGGATCAGCGTCTGGGACGGTCCCACAAAGCTGGTCTTGATGTGGGCGTGGGAATTCCCCTCCATATGCTGATAATATCCGGTTCTGGTGGGAAACGCCTCCTCCAGCCCGTACAGCATATCATGCACCACATCCGGATCGGCATTCTCATTGATGGTAAATCCGGCTGTCGCATGCGGCGAATATACAACCACGATTCCTTCCCTGATTCCGCTTTTGGCGATATCCTGCCGTACCATGTCCGTCACCTTCGCCATCTGCTGCGCATCTCTCGTCGAAATCCTGTGTTCATATAGATTCATATCCTTCTCCCCTTCCTCTATCAGTCAGACTCTTCTTCTTAACATCCCAGATATGCCTTAAGCTCCTCATACTTCCTCTTCGCCTGCTGATACCCGTGCCTGTAGAAATGCATCAGTGCATCACAGTCCTTCTCAAGCCGTGAAACCGTCGGTATCAGCGGCTGGAATATGAAGATCTTCCCTTCCCGCTCAAGCTTCTCGACAAGACGTATCTGCCGGTTATACTCATAATTCCTGCGAATCGTTGTCCTCACCAGTTCCGGATACTTCCGGTAGGCCCTCCGGTACAGGTCTGCCACGGCCTGTGAAGTAGGTTTCTTGCGGTATCCCGGATTCCTGGTCAGGACTACTATAATCTTCTTATTCCCCTTCTCCACTGCTCTCCCTATCGGGATAGAATCTGCCAGACCGCCGTCCAGATAAGGCACGCCGTCTACATTCACAATCGGCGATACCAGCGGCATACTGCTGGATGCACGGCAGATCTTCATCAGCCTCTCCCTGTCCCTGCGTTCCGTCATGTATTCTGCCTGTCCGGTCTCACAGTTCGTCGTTACAAGCTCGCACTCCATCTCCGATGCAAAATATGTGTCATAATCAAATGGAAAGAACTCATTGGGATACCGGTCGAAGATCATATCCATATCCATCAGGCTCTTCTTTCTGATAAACTTCCTGAACCCGTAATAATAGCTGTACTCTCTCTCCTTGTGGATCATACAGTCCCTGGTCCTGCCCGGCTGCCTCGACACATAATCCACGCCGTTGCAGGATCCCGCAGACACCCCTATCACATGGGATGTATATAAGTCCTTCTCCATCAGATAGTCCAGCACACCGGATGTGAACACCCCTCTGGTCGCCCCGCCTTCCAGTACCATCGTTGCTTTTATCATAAACAATACCTCTCTTCTCGTGAATGATTCACGCGGCCATATGTTCTGCCCGCTCCTTACGTTATTATATACCCATTTTCAGATTCCGTACAGCGAAAATTTAAATATAAACTTATGCTTATCCTTGCTATTTCCTTCCATATTTGGTAAGATAGGCAAGGTACAGACCTGACAGGGTTTACACCTGATAATTACAGATATATTTTATTCGTTTCAAGATCAGAATCAAGATTTTATTTTCAAATTTTAAACAGCGAGGAGTATGAAGACATATGATCAGTACAAGCAATGTAACATTACGCGTAGGAAAGAAAGCCTTATTTGAAGATGTTAATATCAAGTTCACCGAAGGGAACTGCTACGGCCTGATTGGCGCCAACGGCGCCGGGAAGTCCACCTTCCTTAAGATCCTCTCCGGACAGCTTGAGCCAAGCAAGGGCGAGGTCGCCGTCACCCCCGGCGAGCGTCTCTCCTTCCTGCAGCAGGACCATTTCAAATATGATGAATATCCGGTCCTTGACACTGTCATGATGGGCAATGCAAGGCTCTATGAGATTATGAAGGAGAAGGAAGCCATCTACGCAAAAGAGGATTTTACAGACGAAGACGGTATCAAAGCCAGTGAATTGGAAGGCGAATTTGCCGCTATGAACGGATGGGAGGCAGAATCTGACGCCGCTTCTCTTCTGAACGGACTTGGGATTCCAACCGAGATGCATTATGAGATCATGCAGAACCTGAATGGACCCGAGAAGGTGAAGGTCCTGCTTGCCCAGGCGCTTTTTGGCAATCCGGATATCCTGCTTCTCGACGAGCCGACCAACCACCTGGATCTGGATGCAATCGCGTGGCTGGAGGAATTCCTCATTAATTTCGAGAATACCGTGATCGTAGTATCCCATGACCGGTATTTCCTCAACAAGGTCTGCACCCAGATTGCAGATATTGACTATGGCAAGATCAAGCTCTACGCCGGTAATTATGATTTCTGGTATGAGTCAAGCCAGCTTCTGATCCGCCAGATGAAGGAAGCCAATAAGAAGAAGGAGGAGAAGATCAAGGAGCTGCAGGAATTCATCTCCCGGTTCAGCGCCAATGCTTCCAAGTCAAAGCAGGCAACCTCCAGAAAGCGTGCCCTGGAGAAGATCCAGCTGGACGACATCCAGCCCTCCAGCCGTAAGTACCCATATATTGATTTCCGTCCGAACCGCGAGATCGGGAACGAGGTTCTTACCGTTGAAGGGTTAAGCAAGACCATAGACGGCGAGAAGGTCCTGGACAACCTCACCTTCACCCTGAACCATGACGATAAGGTCGCTTTCGTAGGCAGCAATGAGCTCGCCAAGACTACCCTGTTCCAGATACTGACCGGAGAGATGGAACCGGACGAGGGATTCTACAAGTGGGGAATCACTACCTCCCAGGCCTACTTCCCTCTGGACAGCGGCGACGAGTTTGACAACGACTATACCATCGTGGAATGGCTGACCCAGTATTCCGAAGAGAAGGACGTCACCTATGTGCGCGGGTTCCTGGGACGTATGCTGTTCTCCGGGGACGACGGGGTGAAGAGAGTCAGCGTACTCTCCGGAGGCGAGAAGGTACGGTGTCTCCTGTCCAAGATGATGATCTCCGGAGCCAATGTACTGATTCTTGACGAACCGACCAACCATCTGGATATGGAAGCCATCACCGCACTGAACAACGGCTTGGTCAAGTTCCCGGGAGTTCTGCTCTTCTCATCCAGAGACCATCAGATCGTACAGACCACCGCGAACCGTATCATGGAGATTGTCCCGGGCGGCAGGCTGATCGACAAGATCACCACCTATGACGAGTATCTTGAAAATGATGAGATGGCAAGGAAGAGGCATACCTACAGTATTCAGAATGAAGAAGATGACTAAGATTCATAAAAGGCTGACGCTCCATGGACAAATGTCCTGCGGCGTCAGCCTTTTTCTGTTCGATCGAAACCGGCGTGTTTAATCCGACAGCCAAACTGGCATTGATCCTGTGTATTGCACTGGATAAAAAATTTGAAGAACTATTTTACTTCTGACATCATGGTTTCCCGATTTAGTAATTTCAACATAATAAGACAGGGATTTTTCTCATCCCACATTTCCGTCAAAGTTATAAGTGATCTGAATCCGACACACTTATAAAATTCCCGTGTCCGCTGATACGGTTCGAACTCAACTATATCACTCAAGGTTTTAACAACCACATATTTGCATCCTTTTTGAAGAAAATATTTTTCCACAGTGTAATAAAGAGCTTTTCCTATGCCATTATGCTGGTATTCCGTAAGCACACCACATACGAATATTTCTCCGGTATGATGATAATGTATTTTCGCAGAGAAAAAACCAATACATTTTCCTGTACGGTCTAATGCAGCCCAATATGGATATTCTCTGACTTTTTCTACATATTCATCAAGAGCTTTCTTATTTCCAAACCATTCTGGTAACTTTTCAAGAATTTCTTTTGTATAACGCGATTTTTGTTCATTATTCTGTATCCGGTCAATATGAAAAATTATATTTTCATCCATATTAAAATTTCCCTACTCTCTCATCCAGCACTCTGTATGCGAGATCAAACTCCTTTTGCATCCCGTCTTTGTCTGCACAAGAGATAATCTCGTGACGTTTCCCTTCTTTATCCGTTAGAAAGAGGCATTTTCCTGCCTTTCCCCGACTGTCCGCTTCTACCTTCTCTATCTCAGATAAGGAATAGATTGATATATCGCCGCCCCCGGACAATACATAATCCTTCGTGATAATAAGGCGGCAATTCTTAAGTTCTGTCAACTCTGTGCCTGCCAGCTGCCGGAAAAACTCCTCCCTGTCCTCTACCGCATCCAGTTTCCCCTTAAGCGCCTTCTGTGCCTTTATGTTCACCATGGCGTAAGCAACCCCGGCAAGGGCCAGGACTGCCGCTATCCCTGCATCCGAGAACATTCCGATAAATGCCACTGCAAGCAGGCTTCCCCAGACGATCATCCCCGTCCGAAGCTTCTTCGCACGCTCTTCTATAAAGTCATAGTATTTCTGCTGGCCCGCCGTCTGTATATTCATACTTCTTCCTTTCTTAATATGTCTCTAGTACATCATTGCAGTAATTCTTGAGTAATAAGTACTAGCGGATTCTTTCCGGGAATCCGATCTTCTTCTGTACCTTCCGCAGCGTCTTGTTGGAAAAATACTGTGCTTTCTCCGCATTATTCTTGATGATTCCGTCAATATAGGCCTTATCCTTCTCAAGCCTTGCCACCTCGTCCTGCAGAGGCTTCAGCACGGACACCACCGCTTCTCCCACTGCCAGCTTAAAATCTCCATAGCCCCTGCCGTCAAATTCTGCCACTACTTCGTCAGGCTTCTTCCCGGTACACGCACTGTAGATGTCGATCAGATTCTTAACGCCCGGCTGCTCGTCGCGGTACAAAATCTTCGCTTCGGAATCTGTCACGGCGCGCTTACATTTCCTCATGATGGTATCCGCATCATCCATCAGATAGATGCTGGCGTTCGGATTCTCATCCGACTTGGACATCTTCTTTGAGGGATCCTGAAGGCTCATGATCTTGGCTCCCACTTTCCCGATATACGCCTCCGGTATGGTAAATACGTCTCCGTAAATATTGTTGAACCGCTCTGCAATATCCCTGGTAATCTCCAGATGCTGCATCTGGTCGACGCCCACCGGAACCACATCCGCCTGATAGAGCAGGATATCCGCCGCCATCAGTACCGGGTAGGTGAACAGTCCCGCATTGATATTGTCCGCATGCTTCGCGGACTTATCCTTGAACTGGGTCATACGGTTCAGCTCGCCCATATAGGTGAAGCAGTTCAGGATCCATGCAAGCTCTGCATGGCCGGACACGTGGGACTGGTAATAGATACAGTTCTTCTCAGGATCAAGCCCTGCGGCAATATAAAGGGTAAGGAGCGCCCTTGCCCTCTTCCTAAGCGTTGCCGGATCCTGTCTTACCGTGATGGAATGCATATCCACCACACTGTAAAAACACTCATACTCATCGCTTAATGTCACCCAGTTCTTCAAGGCTCCAAGGTAATTCCCAAGCGTCAGATTCCCTGTCGCCTGCATACCGCTGAATAATACTTTCTTATCATTGATCATCTTACTATTCTCCTTATTTCATCTCTTACTTTAATTTCAAATCAAGCCCTTCGGCGTACAATCCCAGAGATGCATTCCACAATTACACCTCACATATACCGCCTATTCCTCCCAGGGTTCTACTTCATCATCATAATAAACCACATTCTCCGAGAGGATCACAGGCTTCCCGTCCGTCACCTCTACCTCCGTCACGGCACAGTTCTTATGCACGCCCTCCCCCCAGTATTCTGCCAGAGACCTTTTCTTAATATTATTCAAAAGTCCCGCCAGCGCCGCGCCATGCGTCGTAATCAGGATATTACTGTCTTGATATTCTGCTCTGGCACAGATCTCCTCAAGGAACTCTTTCGTCCGCTTCTTCACCTGTGCAAAGCTCTCGCCTCCGGCCGGAGCCTGATACTTATCCGGTCCGTCAAAAAAACGGCGGAATTCCTCCGGCAGATCCCAGCCGCTTCTTGCGCAGCATCTGCCCTCATACTCTCCAAACGCCATCTCTACAATCCTCTCATCCTCAATCACAGGCGTCTTTCTTCCGGCAAGGATCAGAGCCGCCGTCTCCTTTGCACGGGACAGGGGACTGGAATAACACAAGTCAAAATGTATATCCGAAAGTCCTTTTGCCGTCTTCTGCGCAAGCCTCCTGCCGAATTCATTCAGCGGGATATCCACCTGCCCCTGAATCCTGCGCGCCTTGTTCCACTCTGTCTCCCCATGTCTGACAATATACAGCTTCATCTTCTGCCTCCTTAAGAGCTGTGCCAAAATGTTCCTGCCCAATGAGTCCATACGGCATCACACAACTCCTTAACATACTCTGTAAGTATATCATATATCAGGAGATTTTCCACATCCATTTTTCGAAAAATACTTCCCGGCAATACAAACAGGTAAAAATAACCAAAAATCACAAAGTTCTATAAAAACCCTTGCAACCCTCATACAAATATGATAGACTTCCCCCATCAAGAAAAATAACAATTCAAACTATGATTGGAGTGATTTTATGAAATTCGCATCACCTCATACATTAGACAAAAAGCAATTTGAAGATACTTATCTTTTTCAGATGTTAGATAACGGGATTGCAGATATGAATGCAGGAAGGGAGCTGCCTCTGGCAGACGCATTCCAGAAGGTTACCGAATTAAGGGAACATCGGCGGAATGCAAGACTATAAGATTCTTCTTACCTGGGAAGCGATCCGCGATATCGCAGATGTTGCCGAATATATAGAGATTCGCTTCGGCTGTATACATGCGGACCGGTTTCAGGACAATCTTCAGAAAGAACTCTCAAAGCTTGGTTATATGGGTGGCATTTTCTTCAATACCCAGATACTCTATCAGGGTTATGCCATCCATAAGAAGCCTTTCCCACCTTCTATTATATTTTATATCAGGAAAGAATCCCTTAAAGAAATCCACATACTTCGTATTTTACGCAATGAACGCAACTGGAAAGCAATATTAAGCAACAATCCGTTCTATACATATCCCGATTAAATGAATTCATATTTAATATCAATCTACACAAATCATATAGTCAATCTCGTAAAAAAGTGATATAATGACCGAATGAATCAGCATCCTATTCTATAGGTTTGCAGACAAAATACATAAAGAAGGAGCCGTATTTATCATGGAGAAGATCACAAGCTTTACCATAGACCATCTGCGCCTGGTTCCGGGACTCTATGTATCCCGCATCGACCAGGTGGAAGGTCATCCCATCACCACATTTGATATACGTATAACAAGCCCTAACGATGAGCCTGTCATGAACACCGCCGAGATGCATACGATTGAACATCTGGCCGCAACCTTTCTGCGCAACCATAAGTCTTACGCTGACAAGACGATTTATTTTGGCCCCATGGGCTGCCGGACTGGTTTCTATCTTCTGCTTGCCGGAGAATATACTTCTAAGGAGATTGTCCCGCTGATGACAGAGATGTTCACCTTCATCGCCGGCTTCGACGGGGATGTCCCCGGCGCCTGTGCGAAGGACTGCGGGAATTACCTGGATATGAATCTGCCCATGGCGCGATACCTTGCACAGAAGTATCTAAGAGAAGTGCTTACGGACATCACGGACAGGCAGTTGCTCTATCCCGAGTAATCCCGGAGCGGATTATGCGATATCCGCATCCTCCGGATCTTACCCGCTGCAGCAGGAAGAAGCATCTCAAGGCGGCTGATGGACATATCTGTTCCCATGCCGGCTTTAAGAGATACTTCTGCCCGCTGTTCCTGTTTCCTGCTCATTTCGTCTTTACATTCATTTCATGTGTGCCCTGGCACACGAATACCTTACTGTTTCGATGCGCATGCATTTTCGAGAATGCGTGTGTAAAACCGCAGGTGCAGCGGGCCACACCTCTCCGTTGTCACTCACACGTAATCTGGCACATCTTCATTGCTTCCAGTGCGTTCTCATGACTCTGAGGCGTCACTCCCGCACAGCACGCAGAATCAACAATGACCGGAACCTCCGGTATGAACGCCTTGGCGATCATTGCATTCGAGATTACGCAGATGTCCGTACAGAGTCCCACGAAGGTGACTGACTCAAGTCCGCCCATGGCACGCAGCTTATATTCCTCGTCTATGACCCTCAGTCTGCTTCCAAGCTCCCTGCTTGCGAACGCCGGCTTATCTATCGGTTCTTCCCTGCGCAGAGCTTCTATCTCCGGATTCAACTCCCACCCCTTAGTACCTCTGACACAATGCACCACCGGAAGCTTCTTGCCTTCCTGCGTATCCAGATAATTCTCATCATGGGTATCTCTGGTGTACAATACAATCCCGTCAAAATTACGGATCTTCTCCGCCACCTTTGGCACAATCGCTTCTGCTTCCTTCGTGCCAAGCGCTCCGTCGATAAAGTCATTCTGCATATCTACCACTACTAAAACCTTCATATCGTCTTACTCCATATTCCCCGGGAATCTCGGAATACCGTCGAATCCGGCCTTCAGATCCTCATCCGTAGGAATATAATCTTTCATCTCCCCGTTGTGGAACTTCTCGTAAGCCACCATATCGAAGTATCCCGTGCCGGTCAGTCCAAACACGATCGTCTTCTCTTCCCCGGTCTCCTTGCACTTCATTGCCTCGTCAATCGCTGCCTTGATCGCATGGCTGCTCTCCGGCGCCGGAAGGATCCCTTCTACTCTGGCAAACTTCTCCGCGGCCTCGAATACTGCCGTCTGCTCTACCGATCTTGCCTCCATGTATCCGTCTGCGTAGAGCTGTGACAGAACAGAGCTCATACCGTGATATCTCAGCCCGCCTGCGTGGTTCGCGGAAGGAATGAATCCGCTTCCTAACGTATACATCTTCGCCAGCGGACACACCATACCCGTATCGCAGAAATCATAGGCAAAGACGCCTCTTGTCAGACTCGGACAGGACGCCGGCTCTACTGCGATAAACTGATAATCCTTCTCGCCTCTTAGCTTCTCGCCCATAAAAGGTGAGATCAGCCCGCCAAGGTTCGAACCGCCGCCTGCGCATCCGATGATGACGTCCGGCGTGATGCCGTATTTATCAAGCGCAATCTTCGTCTCCATACCGATGATCGACTGATGCAGCAATACCTGGTTCAGCACACTTCCAAGCACATACCTGTAACCTTCGCTTCCCACTGCGACCTCGACCGCTTCTGAGATGGCGCAGCCAAGACTTCCCGTCGTACCCGGGTGCTCTGCCAGAATCTTCTTCCCCACTTCGGTCTCCATGGACGGCGACGGCGTCACACTCGCCCCATAGGTACGCATCACCTCGCGCCGGAAAGGCTTCTGTTCGTAAGAGCATTTTACCATAAATACCTTACAGTCCAAATCCAGGTAAGAGCATGCCATGGAAAGCGCTGTTCCCCACTGCCCTGCCCCGGTCTCGGTCGTCACTCCTTTAAGGCCCTGCTTCTTCGCATAATATGCCTGTGCGATCGCTGAATTCAGCTTATGGCTTCCGCTGGTATTGTTACCTTCGAATTTATAATAGATCTTCGCCGGCGTCTGGAGCTTCTCCTCCAGGCAGTACGCCCGAACCAGCGGCGCCGGACGGTACATCTTGTAGAAATCACTGATCTCCTGCGGAATATCAATGTAACGATTCTCATCATCAAGTTCCTGACGCACCAGTTCTTCACAGAACACGCCGGACAGCTCTTCTGCCGTCATCGGCTTCAGGGTTCCGGGATTCAAAAGCGGCGCCGGCTTATTCTTCATATCCGCACGGACATTATACCATTGCTTTGGCATCTCACTCTCTTCCAGATAGATTTTGTAAGGGATTTTCTGTTCACTCATTGTCTTATTCTCCTTTCATTTTTGCAATCCTTCTGCATCTGTGCAGTCGTAATCTGTTCCCCGGCAGATTCTGCCGGCAAGGACAGGGAATCTTTACATTGCGCTTACCTGCGAACGCTCTGCCTGTCGGCAGAAACTATACGGTCCGGCTTAAAAAACACAATAAAAAATACCCCCATCCCACACAATAAACAATTGCTGGGACAAGAGCAATCAATCATCAACTCCTGCGGTGCCACCCGGCTTGGTATCGTCATACAGATACCCTCTCATGCGTACCATCATACGCGTACTTTGTTAACGGAGTACTCTCTCCGGCTTGCTTACTATGATCCGGTCACGTACCGCCCCTGTCATACTCTCACACAACAGTACAACAAACCCTGCCACACTCTTATACAATCGCACTACACATCCTCGTCGATCGCTTCCGCCAAATCCTTCAGTTCGCCCTCGGAAGTCCATTCCTGTCAGCTCCAACCTGCCGCTTCCCACCATCCGCGGCTCTCTGTAAAGCAGATATCTAACAGTACTCACTCTTCCTCAACGGTTTAATAGAACTTTAACACGGGATTCTGCCTGTGTCAAGAATTTTTTTTACAGATGAACATAAAAAGAGCACATCCTCCTTCATCCGTCTTCACAAAACAGACTTCCGGGGATATGCCTCTTCTCATAATGATCCGTCCCACAGCAAACTGCAGGAAACCAAATCAGACAGACTAAGCCAGCTTCGCCTTCGCTGTCTCTGCCAGTGTCGCAAATCCGGCCGCGTCATTCACAGCCATCTCTGCCAGCATCTTTCTGTTCATATCAACGTTCGCAAGCTTCAGTCCATGCATGAACTTGCTGTAGGATAAGCCATTCATCCTTGCCGCAGCATTGATACGTGCAATCCATAACTGACGCATCTGACGCTTGCGCTGCTTTCTTCCTGCGTAAGAGGATGTGAGCGCTCTCATGACAGACTGCTTCGCAACTCTGTACTGCTTGGAACGTGCTCCTCTGTATCCCTTTGCTAATTTTAAAACTCTGTTATGCTTCTTTCTAGCGTTCATTCCGCCTTTGATTCTTGCCATGTCTTGTTTCCTCCTTCAATACTTTGATCCGTCATCTTACAGATACGGTAATACCTTCTTCATGTTCTTTACATTTGTTTCATCAGTAATGATTGATTTCCTAAGATTCCTCTTTCTCTTAGCGGACTTCTTAGTTAAGATATGGCTCTTATACGCTTTATTTCTTTTTAACTTTCCTGTACCTGTCTTCTTGAAGCGCTTTGCAGCTGCTCTATTTGTCTTGATCTTTGGCATGATTATTTCCTCCTTGAATTGTAAATATATTTTTAACGTTTTTCAGTTAAAACCATACTCATGCTTCTGCCTTCCAGTTTCGGCTGCTTCTCTACGACGGCAATATCCTTGAGCAGCTCTGCAAAATCATCCAGAATATGCTTGCTCTGCTGTACATGTGCCATCTCGCGGCCTCTGAAACGCAGGGTAATCTTAACCTTGTTACCCTTACTGATAAACTTCTTGGCATTGTTGACCTTGGTGTTCAGGTCATTGGTGTCAATATTGGGTGAAAGACGCACTTCCTTCACTTCAACGGTCTTCTGCTTCT
>CAMSTW010000061.1 GCA_947063855.1 uncultured Dorea sp. | reverse complement strand
CACTCATTGTTTTTACAATGTATGCAGAGGTCTATTTTCATATTCCTTTTTTCACTGCTTCATAGCCTCATCTTACTCCCTGACCTAATCTATACTTCATTTTCCAGTTTACCCATAGCATTTAGAAGGTTTTGTCTCTGCCCTTCCCAAACCAAAGCGAACCTCGCAATCCTTCCGATAAAACGATACCCCATAACAATCAATCTTCTTATACCCTTCCGTACGCAGTTCTTCCATATATCTTTTATCATATATTTGCTGCAGCGCCTTTTGGGCGTCATTTTCCAAATCATCTATCGAATCCGAAACCTTCACTTCCACAATAAACGACCTTCCCCGCAGCGACGGGCTTTTCACCATAATGTCTGAACGCCCATTCCCCGATTCACGATTCGATTTCACCAGATAATTCTCACTCTGGCTCAGGATTCCTGTCAGAAAACCATGATAGAAGTTTTCTGCACTGTCATAAAAACTAATCGTCCGGAAAAGCTGGCCGTTTAATATATCCGTCATCCTCTGGGCGTCCCCCTCCTCCATTGCACGGTACAAGTCATGAAAATCCTCCTTCTTTATAGCAGCTTTCATCCAGTTCAGAATCGTATTTTCATAGATGGTCATAACTTCTGTGTTAGGGATACGCACCTTTAAAAATATATACTTTCCTTTAAAGTATTCACTATCTTTCGTCAGATACCCTGTAAAATAGAGAAAATTCCACAGGTTCTCCCCATTACTGTACATATCCCCATAGGTAACTTCTTCATGAACCTGAACGTCTAAAGTTCCACCGCCTAAAAGTGTTTCAATCTGCCCTTTTGTTTCCCGGTCTGCCCTGGCAATTAAATCCTTTATAATATCATTAGAACTAGTATTAATCCAATATGAGTGTGGGAAGGCATTGACATCTGCATATAAATCATACAGAAAATTAATGACACTCCACGGGTTATAGACCGCCGTGCCGCCAAATGTGTATCCGTCATACCATTCTTTCATAACCGGGAAACGGCTCTCTACACCATAGTAAGCCATCATTTGCCGCACTTCCGCTTCTGTAAAACCAAAATGTTCACTATATCTCTGGTCAAGTACAGATATAATATTGAGATGATTCAATCCGGTAAATATACTCTCCTTTGAAATCCTCAGACACCCCGTAATTACTGCAAACTGCAGATAATCATTCGTTTTCAGCGCAGCCTCAAACAATGAACGGATAAATCCCACCATCTTTTCATAAAAACCTCTAAAATATGCATTTTCTAAAGGCACATCATACTCATCAATTAAAATAACTGTATTCTTTCCTGTAATCTTATACATACATTGACAGAAAAGCTGCAACGAATTTCTTAAATTTTTTTCCTCTGCCTTTCCATCTGCAATAGCAGTATACCATTCATATTCTCTGGATGTCAGACGTTCTTTTCCCCTTTCTATCGTGTCTCTGTGCCGTTCAAATTCCATGATAACCGCATTCTCAATCATATAATATGCCATATCATAGTCTTCCTGCTTTGCTGACTTCAATGTCAGTTCAAATACAGGATACATTCCCATCTGACTTGTATAATTTTCTCCTGCTTCTATAATCTTCATTCCCTGAAACAGACTTTTATTCTGTTCATTTCTTTTTTCATGCCCAGTATCTTCAAAAAAATATCGGAGCATACTCAAATTCAATGTCTTTCCAAATCTTCTTGGACGAAGAAACAGATTTACTTCTCCTTTCAAATCCAGCAGTTCCTTGATAAACATAGTCTTATCTATATAGCAGTAACCTTCTTTTATTATTTTTTCAAAATTATCAACACCGATTGGCAATGGTTTCTTCATTATCATCCCTCCATCTAATTCAGAACTCTTTACTTCTGCCCTTCCCCAAACCGAACCTCGCAATCCTTACGGAAAAATGATATCCCATAACAATCAATCTTCCGATACCCTTCTGTACGCAGTTCTTCCATATATCTTTTATCATATATTTGCTGCAACGCCTTTTGGGCGTCATTTTCCAAATCATCTATCGAATCCGAAACCTTCACTTCCACGATAAATGACCTGCCCCGCAGCGATGGGCTTTTCACCATTATGTCGGAACGCCCATTCCCTGATTCACGATTCGATTTCACCAAATAATTCTCACTCTGGCTCAAGATTCCTGTCAAAAAACCATGATAGAAGTTTTCTGCACTGTCATAAAAACTAATCGTCCGGAAAAGTTGGCCATTTAATATATCCGTCATCCTCTGGGCATTTCCATCCTCCATTGCACGGTACAAATCATGAAAATCCTCTTTCTTTATCATATCTTTCAGCCAATTTAAAATTGTGCTCTCATAGATAGTCATTACTTCTATATTGGGAATACGAACCTTTAAAAATATATACTTTCCTTTAAAATATTCACTCTCTTTCGTCAGATATCCCGTAAAATAAAGAAAATTCCACAGATTCTCCCCATTACTGTGCATATCCCCATAGGTAACTTCTTCATGAACCTGAATGTCTAAAGTCCCACCGTCTAACAATGTTTCAATCTGTCTTTTCGTTTCCCTGTCTGCTCTGGCTATTAAATCCTTTATAATGTCATTGGAACTGGTGTTAATCCAATATGGGTGTGGGAAAGCATTGACATCCGCATATAAATCATACATAAAATTAATTACACTCCATGGATTATAAACCTCTGTGTCGCCAAATGCATACCCGTCATACCATTCTTTCATCGTCGGGAAACGACTCTCTACGCCATAGTAAGCCATCATCTGCCGCACTTCCGCTTCTGTGAAACCAAAATGTTCGCTATATCTCTGGTCAAGTATAGATACAATTTTCAGATGATTCAGCCCGGTAAATATACTCTCCTTTGAAATCCTCAGACATCCTGTAATAACTGCAAACTGCAGATAATCATTCGTCTTTAACGCAGATTCAAATAATGACCGGATGAAATCTACCATCTCCTCATAAAATCCTCGAAAATAAGAGCTTTCCAGCGGCACGTCATACTCGTCTATCAAGATAACCGTCTTTTTCTCCGTCGCCTGATAAAGACATTTACTCAAAAACTCCAACGCCCCTGAATAATCATCATATTCCGCCTTCCGGTCAGCAATCTTTTGATATAGCTTCTTATCTTCTTCATTTATTTTTCTGTCCGCCAGTATATATTGATGTCTTTGGAATTCGTCTGCGATTGCTTTCCTAAGCTTACTATATGCGGATTCAAAACTAGGCTGCCTCGCTGATTTGAGTGTCAGGTTAATAACCGGATAATTCCCCATATGTTCCGTATATGTTTCACCTTGTTCCATAATCTTCAAGCCATGGAAAAGTGATTTGTGCTCTTCATTTTTCTTCATATCTCCCGTATCCTCATAAAAGTATCTAAGCATACTAAGATTTAGCGTCTTTCCAAAACGCCTTGGACGGATAAATAAGTTCACTTTTCCTTTCATATCCAATAATTCTTTTATAAACAATGATTTATCTATATAGTAATAACCAGATTCCATGATATCCTTAAAGTTTTCTACCCCAATCGGTAACGCTTTTTTCATTGCTCTGCCTCCTTCCGATACTGTTTCACATATTATACCCTATCTCCCTCTGTTTCACAATTAATTTCCATTGAACAGCAGCAAAGCCACCTCTAAGAATACCTTCCGTATTCCCAGAGATGGCTTATGATATCTATTTGATTCTCCATATCAACCGTTCTATTTTGTTACATCCTTATGTATGGTGCTCTTGCTAACTCCAAACGCCTTCGCCGTCTGCCTCACAGTTGCCTTATATCCTCTATTATCATTCTGGCATTAATCTTACTTTTGTCCTTTCCCAAACCAAACCTCACAATCCTTCCGGAAAAAGGATACCCAATCCCGTCAATGAATCCGTATAATCTGCTCATACAGCAATACTTCTCTGCTGTTCACGTTCATGTTGTCATGGTAATGTCCAAAGAACCACTTCCTGTATCTGCACATCTCCTTAAGCTTCTCAAAATACCTGGTCAGGATATCCGGCTGGTATGTCCCTCCCGATATCCGGTCCTGCGTACCTGTCGCACAGCAGTGTGTAAAGATAAAATCCACGCTCCAGTTATATCTGATCAGGTTGCGAAGCCCCTCCGCCAGTTCCTCCTCCGACGGCATCTCTTCCTTCCACCAGCTCAGATGATTGATCCGGTAGAGTTCTTTCTTCTTATCCAGCTTCTTTCTCTTCGACTTAAGGGACGGATCCGACGCCTCCAGGATACCGCCGGAGATATCATGGCTCTTCGCGCCGCCGAATGTAAATATCCTGAGACCTTCGATCTCATAGACCTGTCCCCGCATCAGACGGATCACCGACGGCATGATATACTGTACCTTTCCCCCGTTCCACTGTGTTACCCTCTGACGCTTTAACAAATCAAAATTCTCATGGTTCCCGTCCACCCAGAGCGTTGTGAACGGCTTATCCTCCAGCCATTTCAGCCAGTACTTCTGCTCCTTTGACTCATCCCAGTATCCGAAATCCCCGCATATGATGACATAGTCATCCTTGCTCATCTCCTTCTGCTCCGGGAATACCGCTGTGCTAAACCGCCTGTAATTCCCATGGCAGTCACCCGTAACATAGATCATATTCCCCGCTCCCCTCGTCTGCTTCTCTTACATCCCGCCGCTGCGCATACAAAACAATTCCTCTATAGTTCCTTAGATTTTACCATCTTTTATCCTGACAGGCAATTATTATATTTCATGAGCCCGCAAAAAAAGTAAAAGCTTACCGGGAAATGGTATCTGCCGCTTCCCTGCAAGCTCTTACGCCCTTAATCTAACTCCTTATTCTTTCTCACTCTTACTTGCCGCCACCTGTATACAATGCTCGGACAGCCAGTCACGAACCAGATTATTCAGTGCGATATCCTTAAGGTCCTCCTCTTCCGCCGACTCCTTCAGCGCGTCCACATCCTCGTATCCATAATCAGCGGCCATCTGCTTAAGCTGCTTCTCATACTCGTCGTCGCTCAGCTTGATCTTCTCCTTATCCGCGATCGCCTTGGTCACCATACTCTGCTTAATACTTGACTTCGCGGCGTCGTTCACCTGCTTCTCAAACTCCTCCACACTGTATCCCATCTGCTCCTGGATGAATTCCTCGTATTCCTTCTCATAATACTCAGCAGTCGTCTTGTACTGGTCAATCAGAGAATCTGCGATCTTCTTCACCTCATCCTCCGGGTACTTCTTAATCTCCGTATTATCCAGGACCTTCTGCCATGCGGCCTGGCTGATGTTGTTGCCGTAATTCTTCTCACTGTCCTTCTTAAGCTTCTTCTTGACCTCTTCCTTGTATTCCTTCACATTCTTGGAATCCTCAGACACACTCTTCACGAATTCGTCCGTCAGCTCCGGGATCACTTCCCTGGAAATGGACTTGACAGTGATTGTAAATACAACATCCTTCCCTGCATAATCCACATTCGTATAGTTCTCCGGGAAGGCTCCCTGCCAGTCATAGGTATCGCCGATATTATGTCCGATCACACTGTCCTCAAACCCGTCGATAAATGAACCCGAACCAATCTTCAGCGGATAATCCGTAGCCGATCCGCCCTCGAACTCCTGCCCGTCAATCCTGCCTACATAATCCAGCGTAGCCGTATCTCCTGATTCCACGGCGCGGCCCGTAACATCCTCCTGGGCTGCATTCATCTGGAGGGACGCCTGGATGTTATTCTCCACATCCTCGTCCGTAACCTCGCCCGGCTTCTCAACCTCGTCAATCTCTACGCCCTTATAATTGGAGATGGCAAGCTCGTCTGTCTCAAGTCCTTTGCTGGCGGAACATCCCGCCAATATCATCGAAGCCGCCAGCGCCCCTGCAAATAAAGTGATCACTCTTCTCTTCATACTTCACCTCGTCAATATCTTTCTATTCATACATATGTTCCACTGAAATACGCGTACAACGCACTATTATGTTATAACACATTTGCCCGTACTTTCATAGCTTTTTCACACGAAATTCAAAATTTTGTCAGCCTTCTGCTATTTTTCACACCCACGCCGATCCCGACGCTGATCGGTATCCTCTACAGAACCGGGGAAAGCAGCCGGCAGAACTGCTCCTTCACGCGTATGACCAGATCTCTCTGCTCATACAGCTTCCGTGTTACCAGCGTACTCTTCGTAATGTCATTCTCAAACGCCTCCATCAGCTTTCCTGTCGTCCTGGCGCTGTATATCACAGCATTGACTTCGAAATTCAGGCTGAAGCTTCGGATATCCATGTTCGCCGTCCCCATACAGGTGACCAGGCCGTCGATACACATGCACTTTGCATGAAGAAATCCATTGTCGTAGGTGTAGCATCTCGCCCCGGCCTCGATCATCTCTCCAAGGTAAGAATAGGTCGCCCAATAGACAAACGGATGGTCCGGCTTGCACGGAATCATGATACGCACGTCGATCCCCGACTTCGCGGCAATGATCAGCGCATTGCGGATGTCGTCATCCGGTATGAAATAAGGCGTCTGCAGGTAGATATTCTTCCTCGCCATATGGATCAGCCTGAGATAGTTGTCACGGATCTCCTGGCTGCTTGAGTCCGGTCCGCTGGAGATGATCTGCACCGGGTCCCGGCCGTTACGCACATAGGTTGGGATCTCAAAAAGCCGGTCCTCCAGGAAAATATTCTCTCCCGCCGCATAATTCCAGTCCAGCACGAAGCGCACCGCCAGCGAAGTCACTGCCGATCCCTCTATACAGACGTGCGTATCACGCCAGTACCCGAATTTCTTATCCTTCCCAAGGTATTCCCGGCCCACATTGAACCCGCCGACGAACCCGATCCTTCCGTCTATGACCGCAATCTTCCTGTGGTTCCGGTAGTTCACACGAAGCTGCAGCTGCCCAAGCAGCGCAGGAAAGAACTCCGCCACCTGAATCCCTGCCCTGTGAAGGCGCGCCCAGTCGGAACGGTGCATTCCCCGGCATCCCATACTGTCAAACAAGACCCGGATCTCCACGCCCTGTCTCGCCTTACGCACCAGTACCTCTTCAATCTCCTTCCATAATTCATCATTCCGTATGATGTAATACTGCAGATGAATATAATTCCTTGCATGGTCCATCTCCGAGAGCAGTGCATTGAACTTCTCTCTGCCGTCTGTGAAGATGCGGATGTCATTGTTATCCGTCAGAACAGCCTCTCCTTCGTTCAGGTTGTAAAGGATCAGCCGCTTGAACCGCTCAAGTTCCGGATCCCGGAGCTTGAGCTTCTTACGGTAGATCGACTCTTCCTGCCTGCGCACGGCGTACTTGATCTCTCCTTCAATCTCCTTCATCTTGAACATCCGCTCCTTGCGGAAATTCTGTCCCAGAATCAGGTATAAGATGAACCCCAGTATCGGAACATAATACAGCAGCAGAAGCCACGCCCAAACCGTCGTAGGGTTCCTCCGCTGAAAGAATATGATTATCAGTGAAAATATAATGTTTATTACGAAGAGATGCTCCATCATCCACCGGTAAACGGTGATGACGCCCTCTCCCGCCGTCTCGATCATCTAATGCCTCCTGCCGCTTTGCCAAACTGCTTCCATGCCTTTCTGTACTGCCATCCGGCTGACCATCCATCCAGTGCTTCCTGCCGCTTTGCCAAACTGCCTTTCTATGCTTTTATGTACCCGAGAATCGTCTGCGCATCCGAGTCCATCTGGCTGATCTTCCTGTAATTGGCACACTGGGCCTGCTGCTTCCCCCTGGCGGCGATCCCGGCTCCATACGCAGACTGCTCCGCGGCCAGCCTCTCCCCCAAAGTCGGTTCTTTCGCCTTTTTCTTCTTCGCTTCCTCTTCCTCTATCTTCCTGATCAGCTCTTTCAGTTCATCTACCATATTCGAAGTTCTCTTGTCAAGATCCCAGAACGCATCTGCATACTCATTTTTCTCTTCTGACCCCGGGACTCCTTCCAACGCTCCTCCTGCCGCTTCCTGCTCCCTTCTTATCTCTTCTGACACAAGATGTCTGGAGACATTCTGCACCAGTTCCTCAAAGGTCTTCTCGGCTGCGCACAGCTCTTCTTCCATCGTCATCCTGCGATACCGCACTGCCTGGCCGTCGATCTCAAACTCAACGCCGCAGAAATCATCTCCGGTACTGTCGTCCATGATCCAGACCTCCCGCGTACCCTTCGCATACCCTTCCTCAATCTTATCACGGACGGCAAGATGCGCCATCGCCAGACTCTTTGCATAGCTGCCAAGGCTCTGGTCTCCCTGTGCCGCCAGATTCTCCTTATACCTGCCGGCCATCTCGTTATAGAGTCTGCTGCTTGCACCGTTTCCGTTGGTTGTATCAAGTCTCTGCAATATATAGGTCCGGCAGAGACCGTCCATCAGAGACAGCCCGTCGCCCGACGTCTTCGCCAGAACCTTATCCTCCGGCTGCTGCCTGCTCTCCTTAGTGGAACTCAGGTCTGATAACTGATCTATGATATAATCCATCCCCGCCCTTGATATATCGACCTTATCCTTGGACGCCGCTCTTTGCTGCTCCACGAAACGCTCGGCAAATTCCACGATCTTCGTACCATTCCCCGTCACTCTGACCTGGGAATTATTCCAGACATTCAGCTTATCAAGCAAAAATGTGTAATCTCCGTATATCCTCATATCCTGTCCTCGCTTTCTCTCAGGAACTGTTCACAGATTATCTCCGGACAGTTCCTTTCCTACTCTCATCATCAGACACTATATATATTATCGTCCAGATAATCCCATAAGATAAGGAACTGCCGTGAAATAGCAATAACTCTTGCACTTATTGTCAAAGAATGTTACAATATAACACGTGAAATCAAGCCCCGCGGCGGACAGGCACAGATACGCTGTACATGACCATACAGGTTTGATATTTTGTGGGAATAAAGATTGAGGAGGTTCACCCGTGAGTACATTTTCTATCGTATTGCTTGTGATTCTGATCGTACTGATCATCGCATGTATTGTGTTATATTTCCTAGGAAAGAAAGCCGAAAAGAGGCAGGCCGAACAGCAGGAGCAGCTTGCGGCCGCGGCTCAGACCATATCCATGCTCATTATCGACAAAGGTAAGCTCCGTCTGAAAGAAGCCGGACTGCCGTCTATCGTTGTGGAGAATACGCCGAAGTATCTGAGAAGATCCAAGGTTCCGGTCGTCAAGGCGAAGATCGGCCCCAAGATCATGACCCTGATGTGCGAGCCCGAGATCTATCCTCTGATTCCAGTCAAGAAGGAAGTCAAGGCAACGGTCAGCGGTATCTATATTACAGCAGTCAGAGGCTTAAGAGGTCCTCTCGAGACTCCTCAGAAGAAGAAGGGATTCCTCGCGAGGATGCGCGACAAAGCTAAAATGGCCAGCCAGAAATAGCGTATTTTAAAAGCATTGGATCATCGGTCCAATGCTTTTATATTCATAACAATATTGCAGTCGGCGACCGGTTCGCTGTTCACGTCCAGCGCATAGTTCACATGGACGTCTATGTTCCTGTCCGTCACATCCACCTGCATATCCTTCGTATGTGTTCCTACCAGCAGTTCCCCGTAGGGCGTATCATACTGGGTAATGTTCATCTTATCCTTCTCGAATATCATATGGGTATTAGAGAGCCCGCTCTTTAAGATCTCAAGCTTCCCGCTCTCTGCGATCCGGACCTTATTCTTGATCACTCCCGGCATCCCCTCTACAACCTCGTCATAGATGACATAATGTTTATCATTTTTATAATAATAGGTGGCAGGGGTAATCACTTCAATCGGTTCATTCTCATCGTCTTCCGCCACGCCTGCAGGCTCATAATGCAGGCCGGATATCTTCAACAATACTTCCTTCGTCATAACATCACCTAATATTCTTCTATATTGACTAATCTCGTCGCTGCTACATCATAAGAGAGAATCCCGTTGGCAAAATGTGTGAACTTCTCCGCCGCGTCACTTACATAGAATTCATAGGACGCAGGGCCTTCGGACAGGTTCTCTGTTCCGTTATCCGCCAGAATCTTCTTAAGATCCATAGCTGTCTCATACGCCGGATTCACGATATGTACGTTCTCACCGAAATACGCCCTGATCCGCGATCTGAGCAGCGGATAATGGGTGCACCCAAGTATCATCGTATCGATATCGGTCCGCCGCATATCTGACAGATAGATGTCTATCACTTCCTCCGTAATCCTGTGCTTCGCGAATCCTTCCTCAACCAGGGGAACGAACAGGGGACACGGCTTGCCGATCACAACCGCATCCGGGTTCATCTGCCGGATGACCTTGGTATAGGTCTCGCTCCGTATCGTCGCCTCTGTCCCGGCCACGCCTATGATGCCGTTCTCTGTTGCCTGGACCGCCGCCCTGGCTCCCGGCACGATCACCCCTATAACCGGTATATCCGTCTCGCTCTGCACAGTCTCAAGAGCCAGCGCACTGGCCGTGTTGCAGGCAATGACAATCGCCTTCACATCCTTCGTCCGGAGAAACCGTATGATCTGCCTGGAAAAGCGGATAATATTATCCCTGGACTTACTGCCATACGGTACTCTGGCCGTATCTCCAAAATATACAATATTCTCATGCGGAAGCTGCCGCATGATCTCTCTCGCAACCGTCAGCCCTCCCACGCCGGAATCAAACACTCCCACCGGAGCCGTACTGTTCGTAATACTCTTCACACTCAGAATCTCCTTTATGCCATTCGTATTACCCATTGTACCGCCTCCCGTCCATAATTTCAAGTAAAAAAACACTCCCTTTCCCGGGGAGCGTTTTTACTTAAGTATCTTACTACAGGGCCAGCTCCTTCGCTATCTCATACTGATAAACCGGAATACCCTTCTGCATGCCAAGCGCCTCGTTGATATCAAAATCAACGTACTGTCCATGCTTATATCCTACGACACGGTTCGACTTACCCTCAATCAGAAGGTCCACCGCCATGGCGCCCATAATAGACGCATAGACTCTGTCCTTACAGGTCGGGCTTCCGCCGCGCTGCATGTGTCCGATGATCGTCGCCCTGGTCTCCATACCAGTGGCGGCTTCAATCCGCTCTGCCATCTCTATGGAACCGCCGATGCCCTCTGCATTGATGATGATATAGTTCTTCTTGCCGCGCTTCCGGCACTCCTGGATATCTGCCACGATCGCCGCCTCGTCGTATCCATGCTCCTCCGGCAGTAAGATACGCTCCGCACCATTAGCAATACCGCACCACAACGCCAGATATCCTGCATCACGTCCCATTACCTCGATAATGGAGCATCTTTCATGAGATGTGGATGTATCACGTACTTTGTCAATTGCTTCCATCGCTGTATTAACCGCTGTGTCGAATCCGATCGTGTACTCTGTGCAGGCAATGTCAAGATCAATCGTTCCCGGTACGCCGATCGTGTTGATCCCAAGATTCGCCAACGCCTGTGCTCCGGCAAAGGAACCGTCTCCGCCGATTACCACCAGTCCGTCAACTCCGTACTTCTTAAGGATCGCGGCCGCCTTCTGCTGACCTTCCTCCGTGCGCATCTCCTCACACCGTGCGGTCTGTAGAATCGTACCTCCCCGCTGGATCGTATCAGAAACATCTCTTGCAGAAAGGTCGATGATCTCCTCGTCCAACAGTCCCGCATAACCCTTCCTGATCCCTCTGACTCTGAGGCCCTTGCCAAGTGCCGTACGAACAACGGCACGGATTGCCGCGTTCATTCCTGGCGCATCTCCTCCACTGGTTAATACTCCGATTGTACGTACTACTTTTGCCATAAATCATTCCTCCATTGCAGTCATTTTGCGTATCCGCCGAAACTGCTTCCTGTATCCGCGCTGCATAATGATACCGGAAGATTCCGGGAATACAATCATAATTATCTGTCTCTCTCGTGCAACATTGTACATGAATTAACAAAGGTTTTCAATGGGTTTTTCTATCACTTTTACACAAGATTCTCCCAGATAATTCGTCATTTTGTTCAGCAGCAATTTGTCGGCGTTCACGCTCCGTCCGGCGCTTAACCGTTTCACCGCCTTTTCCTTCCTGCAATAAATCACCACCGTGTCCCTGCCGTCAGAATCCTTCAGCATATCAAACAGCTTCGCCTCCTCCGACAGATAGGTCTCCTTATCCTCATACTGAAGCCACAGCTCCCGTTTCGTCTGTTCGAACGGAATCACTCTCTCGCAGATCAGCTTGCTCGCCGCCTCATCCTCCTCGGATACTCTGCCGCGGATGAATACCTTGGCCTCCTCGTTCAGATACTGCTGGTTCTTCTCATAGTCTCTCGGAAATACCACAACCTCCACCGATCCCGCCAGATCCTCCAGCGTAACGAACGCCATCACCTTATTCTGCTTCGTATACTTGATGGTCTTCGACGTGATCATACCGCCCACGACTTCCGTTGCCCCGTCATGGACCTTGGTCCGCCCGGTCTCCTCGTCAAACTGGAAATCCAGCGTAGTCCTGGTGATATTCTTCCTCCATTTCTCCTCATACTCTTCCATGGGATGGCCGCTCAGATACATCCCCAGAACTTCCTTCTCGAATGCAAATTTCGTCTCATTCTCATACTCTCCCACCTTCGGAAGCGGAATGTCGAACTCTGCCTTCTGGTCGTCGCTTACCATGTCGAACAGCGACATCTGCCCCGCCATAGAATACTTCTTCTCGCGGTTCACCTGCTCTAAGATCTGTACATAGATGATCATGAACTGCTTCCTGGTCCCGCCAAAGCTGTCGAACGCCCCGGACTTGATAAAGTTCTCGATGGTACGCTTATTGATGACGTCTTTGTCGGCCAGACGTTCGATAAAATCCTTCAGATTCTTGAATTCCCCCCTGGCTTCCCGCTCTTCGATGATGGATGCGATCACAGGTCTCCCAACACTCTTGATAGCGGTAAGACCGTAACGGATCTTCCCGCCGTCTACAGAGAAATTCCCGACCCCCTTGTTGATATCCGGCGGCAGGATCTCGATTCCCATCTGGCGGCAGGTATAGATATACTCCGACACCTTGCTGGGCACGTCGATCACGGAGGTCATGAGCGCCGCCATGAACTCCACAGGATAATAATACTTAAGCCATGCCGTCTGATACGCCACCACCGCATAGGCCGCCGCATGAGATTTATTAAATGCGTACTTCGCAAAATCTATCATCTCATCATAGATCTTGTTGGCCGTCTTCTCGTCAATCCCGTTGGCAATACATCCCGGAACCCCTTCCTCCTTATTTCCATACACGAAGCTCTGACGCTCCTTCTTCATGACGTCGCCCTTCTTCTTGGACATGGCGCGGCGCAGAAGATCGCTGCGCCCCAGCGTATAGCCGGCCAGGTCGCGGACGATCTGCATGACCTGCTCCTGATAGACGATACAGCCATAGGTCGGCGCAAGAATGGGTTCAAGCTGCGGGCAGTCGTAGGTGATACTCGACCGGTTGTCCTTCCCCTTAATATATTGAGGAATGAAATCCATCGGTCCGGGACGATACAGCGAGATCCCCGCGATGACATCCTCCAGATTCTGCGGCTTTAACTCCTTCATGAAGCTCTTCATCCCGCCGCTTTCCAGCTGGAAGATCCCGTCCGTCCTCCCGGTTCCTATGGAAGACAGCACCTTCTTGTCATCATAGTCAATCTTCTCCATATCAATCTCTTCCCCTGCGCTCTCACCGGCCAGCCTTGCGGCGTCCTGGATCACCGTCAGGGTACGCAGTCCCAGGAAATCCATCTTGAGAAGTCCCAGTTCCTCAAGTGTCGTCATGGTAAATTGTGCCGTTACAGAACCATCCGATCCAAGCGACAACGGCACATATTCATCTACCGCCTTCTGGCTGATCACCACGCCCGCCGCATGCATGGAAGTATGCCTCGGCAGTCCCTCAAGCCTTCTGGACATGTCGATCAGTTCTTTTACCTGCTCGTCCTCCTGATAGAGCCTTCGCATCTCCGGATTCATCTCCAGGGCCTGCTTAAGGGAAACTGGCTGGTTATTCTGCCCTCTTGGTATCATCTTTGCAATACCGTCCACAAACGCATACGGAAGATCCATGACTCTTCCCACATCCCGGACCACGCCCTTGGCGGCCATCGTACCAAAGGTGACGATCTGTACCACCCGGTCTGTTCCGTATTTGTCCACCACATAGTCGATGACCTCCTGCCTCCGTTCATAGCAGAAGTCCACGTCGATATCGGGCATGGACACACGTTCCGGATTCAGGAACCGCTCGAACAGGAGCTGATACCGGATCGGGTCGATACTGGTAATCCCCAGGCAGTAAGACACGATGCTCCCCGCCGCAGAACCCCGGCCCGGCCCGACCGCGATACCATGATCCTTCGCATACTTGATAAAATCCCACACAATCAGGAAATAATCTACGTATCCCATGGACTTGATCACAGACAGCTCATATTCCAGGCGGTCCTTCAAAGACTGGTCCATATCCGGATAACGCTTCTTCAGACCTTCATAGCACAGATGGTTCAGATATTCCCAGGAGGTATAGCCCTCCGGCACGTCGTATTTGGGAAGCTTCGTGACGCCGAACTCAATCTCTACATTGCACCTTTCGGCAATCTTCTGGGTGTTCTCAAGAGCCTGCAGCGCATAGGGGAACAATTGACGCATCTCTTCTTCCGACTTGATATAATACTGCCCGCCTTCATAACGCATCCGGTTCTCATCCGACAGCTTCTTCCCAGTCTGGATACACAGCAGCATATCATGAGGCTTCTCATCTTCTGCATATGTATAATGGATATCGTTGGTGGCCACCAGTTCAATCCCGGTCTCCTTCGACATCCGAAGCAGCGCCTGGTTCGCCATCTTCTGCTCCTGCATCCCGTGGTCCTGAAGCTCCAGGAAGAAATTCCCCTCTCCGAAGATCTCCTGATACCTAAGGGCCGCCGCCTTCCCCTCCTCATACATCCCGCGCACGATGTTCCTCTGGACCTCTCCTGCCAGACAGGCGCTAAGGGCAATGATTCCTTCATGATACTCTCTCAGCACATCAAGATCCACCCTGGGCTTGTAGTAATAGCCTTCGGTGAATCCCCTGGACACGATCTTCATCAGATTGTGATACCCCAGGTCATTTTCCGCAAGAAGCACGAGATGGTAGTACCTGTCGTCTCCGCTGCCCGCCGCTTCCTTGTCGAATCTGGAGCCCGGCGCCACATAGACCTCGCAGCCAAGGACGGGCCGTATCCCCTCCGCCTTCGCCGCCCGGTAGAAATCAATCACACCAAACATCACTCCGTGATCCGTGATCGCCACACTGTCCATACCTAATTCCTTTACTCTGGATATACATTCCCTGATCTTATTTGACCCGTCCAACAGGCTGTACTCTGTGTGGACATGCAGGTGTGCAAAACTCATACTTACTCCCTTCTCCCCGGCAGACTGTCTAAAAACTCATTGAAAAAGGCGCCTGAAACAGCGCCTTACTCTCCGTCTACCATGAACTTCACCAGTCTGTCAATATCTTCCTTCTCATACGCGATGATCTCCAGCTCCGGGATCTCTCCGTTAGAGAAGATGTTCGCCATCGACACATACTGGGACAGCTTGGACTTAAGGTTCAGCCTGTCTCCCTCTCCCGTTACCAGTTCCACCTTGCCTGAACAATCGTCAATCACACTGAAAAACTTGTCGATATTCGTAATATTCTGTACCTTCATAATCTGTCTCTCCTTCTACCATCTAAATAATGTCACTCTGATGTGCTCTCTTCATTATACCCCATCTCTAGCGGATTTCAATAAATTTTTCACAAATTTCTATCTTTCCCTCTTTCAGCAGTCTTCCTACCGCCCGCTTAAATGCGTTCTTGCTAAGCCCCAGTTCCTTCTTGATACGTTCTGGCTCCGCCTTGTCGGTAAACGGCAGCCTTCCCCCATTCTCCTGCATCCGCTTAATGATCATCTGCGCATCCGCATCCATCTGCAGAAACGCCTTCTCCCTCACGGCAAGATCCATCTTCCCGTCTTCCCTGACCCGGACGACCCTTGCATGCACCCGGTCTCCCACCTTCAGGTCGCCAAACGCCTCTCTCTTTGGAATCAGTGCGCTGTAACAATCATCCACTGCGACGAACACGCCGAAATTGTCACTGGTGTCATAGATGATCCCCTCCACCTGGTCGTCCTTCTGATAAGGAGGATCCTGGCGAAGCATCTCATAGACCTTCATAGTCGCACACAGCCGGCCGGATTTGTCAATATAGAGGGATACCAGCGCTTCGTCTCCTTTCTTAACCTTCGCGGTCTGCTCCTTGAATGGAAGAAGCAGATCCTTTGGAAGCCCCCAGTCAAGGAAGGCGCCGATCTTCCCTGTGTCCGCCACACGAAGCGCCTTCACTTCTCCAAGGCCGATCTTAGGCTCGCCGGTCGTCGCAATCAACCGGTCTGACGAGTCCTTATATAAGAACACCTCCACCGGATCCCCTGCCTCGGCTCCCGCAGGGACCTCCTTCCCGGGAAGCAGCACCTTCTCCTGGCTGTTCCCTAAATAGACTCCGAAGTCTACCTTCTTTACAATCATCAACCTGACTTTCTTTCCCAGATTCTCTGCTAATGTCATATCTGTTCCTTTCGTATCTTCTCTTTGTCTAGTCACAATCATTCATGATTTTACCGGCAATGTAATATTCGCTACTTCATCTCTACCACTGCGTAGATCCCGCCCGACTCATCGCAGAGCTCAATCACCGTCCTGTCCTCTTCGAACGCCGCCTTTGGGTAAATGATATCGCCGTACACGGCCGACTTCTTATACTCCACCCGCAGCCTTCTGATCTCTTCCGTTCCTTCAAGCTCCTCCATGGCCATCTGCACATACTGGCTGTTATTCACATGCTCGTTGGTGTCAATATGATACCGCCTTACCGGATACTCCCTGCAGGGCTTCGTCTCCCCGGGAAGCTTTATCTTCCGCGGCTCATAATCCATCGCAAGCGGCTCCCCCACTCCATAAAGCCCCACCTCATACGCATCCGGCCTTGCGGGTCTCCCCTTCTCTGTATTCATAAAGACCCACACGGAATTCGCATATGCGGCCATCCGTCCTTCCTCGTCCTCCATACAGAAATTACGCGTCCCATATAACCCGTCGAACCCGGTGGCCCAGGTACTGACCCTTACCTTCTCACCCATAGCCGGATACCGGTCTGCCACGACCTGCCAGGCCGATAAGACCCAGGCGCTTTTGTGCTCCTTACAATACGCAAGCCCCACGCCCAGACTCTCCGAGTGAAATGTACTGCAATCCTGAAAATAATTAATGATTCCCGGCAGTGTAATCCGGTTCGTATGATCCACCTCACTGAACCGGATCCTGCTCTCGAATGTATATCCATTACTCCTTTGCAATGCCCCTGCAACTCCTTTCCTGCCGCTTCCTATATCAGGACTTCCCATCATACCGTTTTCCATTCACACGCCGGATATATCCCTTTTCCTGCAAAGACGCCATAACACGTTTTACAGTGCTCAAGGACTTCCCGGTTTCAGCCATCAAGTCCTTCTGTGTAACAGCCGGATTCTCTATAATCAATTTCAAGATTGCCATCTCCTCCAAAGTACATTCCAAAGTGTCATTTTGAACCTTTGGAACTTTTGAAATGACACTTTGGAATGTACTTTGGAGGAGATGGCAATCTTGAAATTGATTAT
>CAMSTW010000060.1 GCA_947063855.1 uncultured Dorea sp. | reverse complement strand
TCTGCCATGTTATTGAGGAGCGTATTGCATTTTCCTTCATTTCCAAGACTCCATTTCACATACGCAATCTCTTCATCCGTCGCTTCTGCCAGGTCCATATACAGCTGTTCGCCTCCGGCAAGTCTCCGGAACATCTCCCTTCTGCCTTCACAATGCCTCTTATACTGCTCCTGATGCTTCCGCTTATACTCCGGATCCTCCGGCGAGAAGGCCTCTTCCCGCCCCATCACTACATTGCCGGCGCCGTCCACGACTCTGGCACAGGGCCAGTAGGTCCCTCCCGGGCTTCCTGCGCTCATGGTCCAGTTCAGCCAGTCGATTCCTCCCTGCGCCAGCGTGAACTCCATGTTGATGACGTCCGCTCCTGCATTGGCCGCCAGCACTTTTCCGGCTCCGTTGTTCATAGAAGATGCATGAAACCGCTCGAAATCCACGCCCGTCGCGCTCCTGCACAACCGGTCCACGCCGCCCGCTGTCGCCAGAATCGTCGTCCTTGCGTTGACTACATAGAGGATATCTTCCCTGGTTCCGATACCGATGGCGCCGCAGACTTTCTCCCCGTCTTTTAACAGCTCCGTCACGAATACACGGTTGATGATCCGGACTCCTGCCTGTTCCATTTCTCTGGTCAGGACAGGCTTCAAGTCTCTTCCTTCGAAATTGAAGCTGGTAGGAACCGAGTGAAACTGCGGTACTACCCTGTATCCGCCCGGAACCTTGCTGTCGTCGAACCGGAATTTCACCCCGTACTTCTCAAGGCTCAGTATCCGTTCGTAAGAATTCTCCACAAAGAAATCATTCAGATCCCTGAATCCCAGCCCCAGGTCCGCCAGATCGAGCCGCGCCTGGTCCTCCTTCATCTCGTCCATGGTATAGCCGACCTTCTCATGAAGCTCGGGAATGTAGCTGAATGCATGATCAATGCCGGAACCCGCGTTGCCGCTCCTTCTTGTGTGCGACTTCTCCAGAACGATACATTCCGCGCCGCATTCTCTCGCCTTGATCGCGGCCAGAGAGCCGGAGAGTCCGCCGCCGACCACCAGGACATCTGTCTTAAGTCTCTCTATCTTATACCTCAAACCTTTCATCTCCTCTTATCTTGACTTGTCTGTTTCTCCTGCACAACCTGTATCTGTTGTTTTCTACGACTCCTTACCAGTACGAAAGGACCGCTGCGTTCTGCACCGGACATTACATTCCGTGCACTTCGCATCATATCAGGCTGACCTTGGAGATGCTCTATATATTCTGCATAAATACCGGTCCGACCTCTTTCGTAAAACGTACACGGATTGCGCCCTGGGGACAATCCATTTCACAGGAATCACACCAGTAGCATTCCCCGGGATATCTTACCTTCACTCCGTCTTCCTCCATCACCAGTATATCCTCCGGACATATCTCCACGCACAGTCCGCATCTGATACATAGTTCTTTGTCTATTATTACACCCATCTTTACACCTCCCGATATGTTCTCGCCCGGCAGACTGTCTGAAAAAACATTCCCGCAGTCTGCACGCCGACATTCTACACTCCGTTTCGGTCCTTGCTGCACAAGCGCCGCTGGCGCTTAGCAATGCTGTACTAGGATTAGAGCCGTGCATCCGGCACAGATAGCGAGTGCAGCGTATCCGAAACCTCAATGCCCTCTCTCCACCTCAAGTACTCCGGACTTCTAAGGAAACAGTGGCACCTGTGCCCGCCTTCCATATATCCTTCCGGAAATTCCTCACTGCAGATCTTCATCCGCTCCTTACACCTGGCCAGGAAGGGACAGCCTTTTGGCGGATGCAGAAGGCCGGGCGGCGTCCCCGGTATCACTCTGAGCGGTCTGCCTCTGTTCCCATCTCCCGGTATCGTCTCAAGCAGCGCCCTGGTATAGGGATGCCGCGGCTGGTAGAAGATCTCTTCCGTCGTTCCCATCTCCAGGATCTTGCCCCCGTACATGATCATAACCCGGTCTGCCACAGACGCAACCACGCCGAGATTGTGCGTGACCAGAAGGATTGACATCTTATATTCCGCCTTAAGCTCCTCAAGAAGCTCCAGGATTTGTGCCTGTATGGTCACGTCCAGCGCAGTCGTCGGCTCGTCCGCAATCAGAAGCCGCGGCTTACATGCAATAGCCATGGCGATCACGACACGCTGGCACATTCCGCCCGACAACTCATGGGGATACTGCTTCATTCTCCCCGCCTCATCGTTAATCCCGACCCGCCTAAGCAGCTTGCGCGCCTCATCTTCCGCCTCCCGCCTGCCAAGCTTCTTATGCTCTCTTAAGATATCTGTGATCTGAGCGCCGATCCTCTCCGTCGGATTCAGGGCCTTGGCTGGATCCTGGAATACCATTCCGATCTTCGCGCCGCGTATCCGCCGAAGTTCCTTCTCCTTAAGGCGCGCAAGGTTCTGCCCCTCGAAGATAATCTCCGAGTCTTCCGATATCCGCCCGCTGTTACCCGCGAAAAGATTCATGACTGACATACAGGTCATGGTCTTGCCGCAGCCGGATTCTCCCACGATTGCCACAATCTCCTGCTCATCTATGGCAAAATCAATATCCCTGACAGCCTTGACATTTCCGCGATATGTCACAAGCTCTGTCTTCAAATGCTTTACTTCTAACAGACTCATGCCGCCACCTGCCTTCTCATCTTCGGATCGAACGCATCCTTAAGCGCATTTCCCAGAATATTAAACGCAATCATGGTAACGCTGATGGCGATGGCCGGAAACGCCGCCTGATATGGCTCGTGGATCAGATTCACCTGCCCCAGGGAAATCAGGATCCCCCAGCTGATCGCAGGATTCTTAAGACCCAGACCAATGAAGCTTAAGAAAGCCTCCTCAAATATGAACGCCGGGATATCCAGTGTTATGGTTACAATGATCATCCCCGCCATGTTGGGAATCATATGTTTCAGAATGATCTTCCAGGCCGGGATTCCCAGGCACCTGGCCGCCAGCACGAATTCCCTGTTCTTGATCTGTTTCACCTGGCCCCGGATAATCTGCGCTGTGTTCACCCATCCGGAGATCGTGAGGGCAATCAGCAGCGGCAGGATTCCCTGCACATCCAGAAGAATGCTTAACAGTATGACGATCACAAGATGCGGAACCCCTTTGAATACCTCCACGACCCGCATCATCACCAGGTCCGTCCTGCCTCCCAGGTATCCGCTGACACTGCCGTAGACCACGCCGATCAGGCTCACCGTCACGGCCGCGATCAGGCCGATCTCCAGGGAAATCCGGCCGCCGTGACATACTCTCACGAAGAGATCCCGTCCAAGCTGGTCGGTCCCAAACCAGTAGACAGAGGACGGGGACTGATTCTTAAGCGCCGTATTCTGCTCCTGCACGCCAAAAGGGCGCAGATACTCTCCGAATATGCACATGGCCATAACCGTCAGCAACAGAATGAGCGCCGCCATGCCGGCCTTATTTCCCAGAAGGATACGGACTGAGGTCTTCCAATACCCCTCACTCTGAGACGACAGCTCTTCGATATCTACTTCCGCCTGATATGGCATGAATTTCTCTGCATTTTCCATAGTTATCTCTCCTGTTTCCAATCGTCAATGATATTAGTATAACCCATACGAATTACCGATACGTATATGGGTTATACTAGTCCTCCACCCGAATCCGGGGATCGATCTTATAGTACAGCAGATCCATGACAAGCATGGAGATCATATACAGCACCGAATAGAAGATCGTCACCGCCATGATGACCGTATAGTCCCTCTGCGTCACACTGCTGACAAAATATTTCCCGATTCCCGGAATAGAGAAGATACTCTCGATCACCACCGACCCGGTTAAGAGCATTGCAATCTGCTGTGCCGACACTGTTACAATCGGAAGAATTGCATTACGAAGTATGTATTTGGTCATAATCTTCCTCGTTGACAGGCCCTTTGCCCTTGCCAGCAGCACATATTCTTCATCCGCCACATCTATGACGGCCTCCCTCATGTATTTCGCATAGACGGCCACCGTACTGAAGGCCAGCGCCGCCACTGGCAGGACTACATACCGGTTTCCCGACAGCCAGCTTCCCCCCGTCTCCCATCCGATCGGCGGGAACAGCGGCAGCTTGTAGGTAAAGGTGTATTGAAGCAGGGATGCCAGAACGAAATTCGGCACCGCTACTCCCAGTGTTACAACGGCGATCACCCCGTAGTCCCATATGCTGTTCCTCTTCATGCCGGCCACAAACCCGCACAGGACGCCGATTGCCAGTCCCCAGACCAGGGACGCTGCGCCAAGCCTTGCCGACGCCGGCGCGGACTCTGCTATGATATCGTTGGCCGTCTTGCCGGGCTGCATGATGGACAGCCCCAGATTGCCCTTAAGAATATTCCTAAGATATACAAGATACTGCTGAGTTTTTGGCTTATCCAGGCCGTACACAGCCTCGATCCTGGCCCTGATCTCGGGGCTCGCCTTGTCGTATTTTGCCGCTATGGGGTCCCCCGGAATCGCCTTCATGGATATGAAGGTCAGCGTGATGATGAGAAACAATGTAACCAGCATATACAGAAGCCTTTTTAAAATATATCTAATCATAATCCACCCTTTGGTATCTCCACCCGCATTGCACTAGTTTATCAAGATTTAAGAGCCTGTATCCCAAAGAAGGGCTGCCGGGATATGCAGTGTCTTTTGCATCTCCTGGTAACCCTCTCGTCTCAGGAGCCGCCGGGATATACGGATTATCTCCCGCCAGCTCCTCTCATCTCTTACTACTCTACTTCCGCGTATTTATATTCGAAACCAAGCGGCACCCACGCCGGAGCCATCAGGTTTTTTACGGATTTGCTCACGAAGAAGTTCTGGTTCCAGTATAGGGTCGGGGAAATGGCCGGGTCTTCCACCAGCATCATCTTCTCCGCTTCTACGAACAGTTCGAGACGCTCTGCGGCGTCCGTGGAATTCTCCGCCTTCTTGATGATCTCATCATATTCGGCGTTGCTGAAATGTCCTTCATTGGCCGCTGCGTCTGTGAGATACATATTCAGGAACACGGACGGATCGTCGTATTCCGCTCCATTCATGTGAAGGAAGGTCATCTCAAAATCTCCCTCTTCCCTTCTCTTCATGAAGTCGGTGTTATCCGTACAGGACTCAAGTTCAATAGTGATCGGGAGTTTGGATTCGAGCTGGTTCTTATATAATTCTCCTGCTGTCTGGGTCTCCGCCGAAGAATCCCCAAGAAGCATCTTTAAGTTCTGCGTCTCCTCCGGATTCAGTCCTGCTTCTTTGACGCCCTCTTTAAACAGCGCTTCCAGATCCGTATGTTCCTTGGCCGCATCCTTAAGCGGGTCGCCGGCTTCCTTCCGGAAATTCGTTCCCTGGCAGGTCATGGCCGGCATGATCCATCCATAAGCAGGCTCATAATATCCGTCGAACAGGGTATCGTTGATCTCCTCCCGGTCTTTTGCCAGGGTAATCGCAAGTCTGACCTTCGGACTCTTCAGAAGAGGGGTGTCTACATTGAAGATATCTCTCATACCAGCCGGGAACGGAGCCTCCTGCAAGTCGAATTCTCCCGTAGCCATGATCTCCTCTTCCCACTTGGCATTGGCCGTGTGCGCGTCCAGTTCTCCATTCTTCAGCATGGTCATGCCGGACGTCTCTTCCGGGATATGATATAACTCTACCTTGTCCAACTTCACAGAATCCTTGTCCCAGTAAGTATCATTCTTCGCCAGGACCACCTTGCTCCCTGGCGTCCACTCTTCTACGATGAAGGGACCGTTGTACACGAGGTTATCCTTGTCTGTGCCGTACTGGTCTCCATACTCTTCTACAACGTCCTGTCTCTGTGGGAATGCAACCGTGCTTCCGATGATCATCTCAAAATACGGAACCGGCTTCGTAAGGCTGAATACGACCGTCTTATCGTCCGGAGCCGTTACCCCTAAGTCCTCCGGTTCTTTCTTCCCGTCAATGATGTCCTGGGCGTTCTCTACACTTAAGAAAAACTGTGTTCCGGACGAAACCACATCCTTGCTGAACATTCTCTGGAACGCATAGATATAATCCTTCGCCGTCACCGGCTCCCCGTCGCTCCAGTTATGATCCCTCAGATGAAATGTCCATGTCAGTCCGTCCTCTGAGGTCTCCCAGCTCTCTGCGCCTGCCGGCTCCACGATATCCTGGCCGTCCTTTTTCACGAACCGCCCAAGCCCCTCCATCACTTCACGGATCACGCCTACGGAATTGCCGCTGGTTCCTAAGAGACTGTCCAGCGTCTCCGGATTGCCTCCGTCCAGACGCAGGATCTTCTCTCCCGTCTTATCCTGCGCTTTTTCCTGCGGATCTGCGCCGCCGTCTCCGCCATTTCCGCTGCCTCCGCAGCCTGCCGCCAATGTCCCTGCCATGATGACCGTCAGGAACATCGCCACAATTCTTTTTCTCATTTGTGTACCTCCATTTTGAAAAAACTATAATCAGGAAATATTATAATCTTTACATGGAGGTTCGTAAAATTGATAATCCATATATATGTATTGTATATATAGAGTTTATTTATAGTTTTTCAGAGGAATTGTTCTGAAAACTTAAAGTATTTACCTTGACAGGTCCCCCACTTTGACTGCCCTTATGAATTCCTGCATGATCTCCTGATTAGGAATGAATACCTCCTTCACGGCTTCATCATAAGATAAATAGCCTAAATGAATCAGAAGTGTAAGCACGTCGTCTTTGGTCTTGAATGTAGTCATATCATTCTGAAACGTAGTCGGATCTATCTTATATCTCACATTCCCCAACATCCCAATGACCGTCTCTTTTAGACCATCAAAATTCATATCAATATAATCTTTCAGCGCTTCATAGGTCTCTGTACCGGTCCAATAACTCTCAATTCTTTTCCATGTCAAGGCTCCCATAACCGATCTGGGATTATATATGTGTAAGCCCCCTAACAAATATCCATCATACCAGTTCTCCACTTCCGAATAGTCCACATTATACCGTACGCACTGTTCCCGCACCTCTTCCTCGGTAAATCCAAAGAACTTCCCCAGATTCTTTGGATCAATCATAGAATATTCTTCAAAAATATTTATCGCTGAGTGATCCCCATATTTTTTAATCGGCAGAATTCCTGTCATATAAGCCAGTTCTACATATTCGGCCCCTTTAAAAAGCCCCCGCAGAAAATCCAGATATCTCTTCTGTACCTCACTGCGTCTCTTCGCAACCCGAAACACACAATCCCACTCATCAATAATAAAGATAAAACCTTGGCCTGTCCGGATAAAGATCTGGTCAAGAGCCTCTTTCAATCTGGCATCAATTCCAAGGTCCGTATATTCTGGAAACTCTTTCATCAACTCTGCCAACACTTTACGCTCTATCTCTGCAATGAAAGATTCCGTATCAGCTTCTGATTCCAGAAAACGCTGTATGTCCAGCCTGATTACGTTATGCCGATTCAGGTGTTCCTTAAAAAACTCCCCTCTTTCGCCTTTCCGGCCGGCAAACAGATCTGTAGAATCGCAGCCTTTGCTGTAATATGCAACAAGCATGTCTGCCGCCATAGACTTTCCAAAACACCTTGGCCGGCTGACACACATAAAGCACTCTAACGTATCGATTTTGTGATTCGTAACATCAGTCAGATCCGTCTTATCTACATAAATCTTCGAATTCAAAGCTTTACGGAAAGATATATTCCCGGGATTCACATATATACCCATGGCACTCACTCCTTTTCTAATATTATATTACAAATCACACGATTCAACTACTCTAATTTCAGATCATTCTCTTTAATCCACCCCTTCTTCCTGAGCAGGTTCCCCACGGCCAGAGAAATCACCGCAGGTAAGACAAAACTGATCAGGACAAGCCCGATCCAGTCCATGGCCGTAACGGCGCTCTTCGTACCTGCCGCAATATCGTCAATCCAGCCGGTATAGACGCCAATCTGCCCGACCAGGCCGCAGGTGCCCATGCCGGAGGAAACAGGGGTCCCATTCATCTCAAGCTTAAACAGACAGGTAGCAGCAGGACCCGTGACAGCCGAGGCGACGATGGGCGGAATCCAGATCCTTGGATTCTTGACAATATTTCCCATCTGAAGCATGGAGGTGCCAAGTCCCTGGGAGACCAAGCCTCCCCACCGGTTCTCCTTGAAGCTCATGACCGCGAACCCTACCATATTGGCACTGCATCCTGCCACAGCGGCGCCCCCTGCAAGTCCGGTCAGTGACAGCGCGGCGCAGATTGCAGCAGAAGAAATCGGCAGAGTCAGCGCGATGCCTACAAGTACCGATACGATGATTCCCATCAGGAAGGGCTGAAGATCCGTCGCCCACATGATGAGCGCCCCCACAGAACTGGCGGCGGCGCCGATACCGGGCGCAACGAGGGAAGACAACGCCACGCCCACAAAAATCGTCACAAAGGGTGTGACAAGGATATCAACCTTCGTCTCCTTAGACACCAGCTTCCCGCATTCCGACGCCAGAATGGCAATGATCAGCACCGCAAGCGGTCCGCCTGCTCCGCCAAGCTCATTGGCGGCGCCGCCTACCGCCGCCAGGGAAAAGAGTACAAGAGGAGGCGCCTGCAGGGCGAACCCGATGGAAATAGCCATGGCAGGCCCCGCCATACTGGCCGCATATGTACCGACGGTCACCAGATACTCCATACCCGTCTGCTGCCCCAGCGTCTTAATGATCGTGCCGATCAGGAGGGAACAGAACAGGCCCTGCGCCATCGCGCCGAGACAATCCACACCGTACCGCTTAAAAGAGAATAAGATATTTTTTCTTCTTAGGAATTCCTTCATGTTGATTACCAGCTTTCTTATTTTGTAGTTTTCATATCTCAACAGCTTTCTGTGATTATCCTATTATACCCAAAATCAGCGTCAGGCTCAAGAAATAAACTGCAATTTGCAATTTGAATTGCCTCCCTCTTCTTTGCTGTGCTATACTGAGTTCAGAGAGGGATGAAGCCCCTCATTACAGTAAGGAGATTGAAAGCATGGGTGTCTATCTGAACAGTAAAAAACCATTCCTGTTATTCCGGGAAACTGCATCTTCCACATATTTTGTCGATAAATCCGAGATTATCAAGGATCTGATCCCGCTGATTGAAGACAACACACCTTGCGTTTGCCAAACTGCACCTGCACAGGACTCTCCTGTACCAGAACGAGGAAAAGACCACAAATATATATGCATTACCAGACCGCGCCGCTTCGGCAAAACGGTTATTGCCAATATGATTGCCTCCTATTTCGGGAAGGGAGCGGACAGCGGTCCTGTTTTCAAGAATCTTGACATATCCTCCTATGACTGGTTCAAGAAGCATCTGAACCGGCACAACGTCATCCATATCATGCTGAATGAGATGCCTGACGAATGTACTACCTATGCACAATACATTTCCCGGATAAAGAGACGGCTTATGAATGATCTGATGCACGCCTTCCCGGAAACATACATTGACCCGGAAGAATCCTTATGGGATGCCTTCAACCATATAATTGAATTTGGAGATGAAGAGAGATTCATATTTGTACTGGATGAATGGGACTTTATCTTCCACCGGAAATTTGTCACAGAAGCCGATAAAGCCGCGTATATTGACTTCCTTAGCAACCTTCTGAAGGACCAGCCCTATGTAGAGCTGGCATATATGACCGGAATCCTGCCAATCGCCAAGTATTCCAGCGGTTCGGAGCTTAACATGTTCTACGAATATACGATGGCTGCAAAGGAAAAATACAGCAGTTATTTTGGATTTACTGATGAAGAGACCGATACGCTCTACCAACGTTACCTTGCAGTCGAGGCAGACCATAACGTAAGCCGCGACGGGTTAAGGCTGTGGTATGACGGTTATCAGACCGTTTCCGGTAAGAAGCTGTATAACCCCCGTTCCGTTGTCGGTGCATTGTGCGACAACCAGCTTGGAAGCTACTGGACAAGCTCCGGCCCATATGATGAGATTTTCTATTATATCGAGTCCAATACGGACGCCGTCAGGGACGATCTGGCGCTCATGATCACCGGAACTGCCGTGCCTGCAAATATTCAGGAATACGCCGCCACCTCCATGAACCTGACCACGCGGGACGAGATTCTTTCCGCAATGGTGGTTTATGGATTTTTGAGCTGTCAGAATGGAAATGTAGTCATTCCCAATAAGGAACTGATGGATAAATTCGCCGATATGATCCGCAAGGAGACTTCTCTTGGATATGTACACCGGCTGGCAAAGGAATCCGCACGGATGCTTCAGGCCACCAAAGCTTTGGATACAAGAACCATGACAAAGATACTGGAGTATGCCCATAATACGGAGAGTCCTCTGGTCAACTACAGCAGCGAGGCTGAACTTGCGGCTGTCATCCGTCTGGTTTATCTGGCGGCCAGAGATACCTACCATGTAGTGCAGGAGGACAAGGCCGGAATCGGCTATGTTGATTTTATCTTCTATCCCATACAGAGAGGGGCTGACTGTATTATTCTTGAGTTAAAGGTGAATCATACGGCTGATGAAGCGATCAGGCAGATCAAGGACCGAAGATACGCGCTCCGGTTTCAGGGAAAGCTTGGTGAACCGTCCCGCTATACAGGACGGATTCTGGCAGTCGGTATCGGGTACTTTAAGAAGGATAAGAGACATGAGTGTAAGATAGCCGTGCTCCGGGATTCGGAAGATCCGGACGGGAAAAATATTCAATTGATACGCCTGAGCCAGCAATAGGGCTGGCTCAGGCGCCAGAAGATAAGCGTCTTTAATTCCTCTAAATCCATTTTCCTGCACCTCTTCCCCCTTGCACTCTCTCTGTCAGGTCGAGAATCTCCCGTTACAGATATCCTTTTTCTATTCTGCAGCTATGAGGCTTGTTCCTGCTGTCTTTCTCATAATTCACCCCGATAAGCAGGATATCACCGGTATAATCTGCAAGAGACTGCGTATAATTCCTGTCCTTTATCTGCTGTATCGCTGTGTCTGCGGACTTATCATATTTCAGCTCTATTACAAGCGCCGGTTTCCCGTCAGAAGCAGGCAGCGGCAGAAATACAACGTCTGCAAATCCATGCCCTGACGGCATCTCCCGAATCATCAGATAGTCCTTTCTTGCACTGTAATAGGCAAGGCTTATGGCGCAGGCAAGAGAATTCTCATCGTTGTAGGTCAGGATAGAAGCAACCTCTGTATGCGCCCTGTCAAGCCCTTCGGCAACCTTCTTTTCATCGCCGTTAAGCGTTGCTTCAAGCAGCTTTTCAGAGGAATTCAGGACGCGCATGACCTCTGCCCAGCCGCCCACACTCATTGCATTTTCAAATTCCCCTGCGATCTCCCTGTTAGGAATAAATGTTTCTTTTTTCTCCTGATCATAGCCGAGATAGCCGAGATGAATCAACAGTGTCAGCACGTCATCACTGGTCTTAAACGTCCGCATATCGTTCTGGAAGCTTAAAGTATTTACCCTGACATGTTCACCGCCAAGCATCTTTACAATATCTGAGCGAAGACCGTCGAAGTTCATATCCATATAAACCTTCAGCGCTTCATAGGTCTCCGTCGAAGTCCAGTAATTTGAAAATCTCTTACTTTTCATCGCCGCCACAACAGATCTCGGATTGTAAATATGGTGAAACCTGCAAAACCTGTATCCGTCGTACCAATGGCTCATCTCAGAAAAATCCATATGAAACTGGTTACAGAGCATCTGTACTTCATTTTCGGTAAAACCGGTATATTCCTCAAAAATATCCGGATCCGCCATCGAATATTCCCAGAACATATTTAATGCGGAGTGTTCCCCGTATTTTTTCACGGGCAGGATGCCTGTCATATAAGCAAGCGCGACATAAGGCTGATCCTTCAAAAGTCCCCGCAGGAAATCAAGGTACTGCTTCTGCAGTTCTTCCTCCTGCTGCCTCTCGCGGATGACACAGTCCCACTCGTCGATCAGGAATATAAACTTCTTTCCTGTCTTTGCATAGATTCCTTTTAATGTATCGGCAAGCCCCTTATCCCTTCTTGTCAGGCAGTCCCCGTATTCCGCCAGAAGCTCTTCGAGAACCTCCCGTTCCAGATATTCGGTTATATCCCATTCTTTTGCACCAATCAGGAACTGCTGCATATTCAGGAAAATCACATCGTGCTTATTCAGATGCTCTGCAAAGCTGTCCGCATTTTCCAGAGCCTTCCCCCGGAACAGTTCCCTGGAATCACAGCCACGGCTATAATAGGCAGTAAGCATCTTAAGCGCCATAGATTTCCCAAAACGCCTCGGTCTGCTG
This sequence comes from uncultured Dorea sp., assembly GCA_947063855.1. Lineage (GTDB taxonomy): Bacteria > Bacillota > Clostridia > Lachnospirales > Lachnospiraceae > Sporofaciens. The sequence goes on along the minus strand of CAMSTW010000060.1, from coordinate 5,553 downwards.
ACACAGATATATTTTTCTTCCGTATTGATCAGTTCATTGGTACAGGCCGCCAGTCCGGTCTTGTCTACATAGATGCGGGAGCGGATGGATTCTATAAAGCCGTCATTCCCCGGATTCAAATATATTCCCATTTAAAGCGCCCTCCATAATAATAAATATTTTTCTGCCCCTCGTCTGATTAAAAAAATTCCTACCTTTTCCCCAACTCAAAACTAATACGCCCACACAGATAGAGCGGAACAGAATACCTCCTCCCGGCTATCCCGCCATACGTATTTTTCAGAAGATAAACATAATCAAGCTTCCCTCTCTCCAACAGGGCATTGGCCGTAGCCGGCTGATTCTTCCCACGCTTTACTTCTATGCCATAATTCTGGTTATCCATCCGGCTTCTCACATAGAAGTCCAGTTCACCGCTTGTCTTCTTATCCGTCGCAAACCACGGCGCCTGACCGGCTATCTCCTGTCTCCGGATTCTCTGCACCAGCTCAAGATATACAAAATTCTCACAGAGAACCCCTTCAATCACCTCATCTGGCTCTCCTGTCAGCCGCAGGAAATGCCCTGCAACTCCCAGATCATTAAAATAATAACGGCAGTTAGCCACAATATCCAGGTTGCTGCAATCTACGCTCATACTGCAATAGCCAATCTGGTGGGATAAATACAACCAGCTGATTGCATAATTAGTCATCCTTTTCGAAATCCTTCCGCTCTCCTCTTTAAAAATAATCCTGGACAAATCAGTCGCAAGATCTGAGGTTCCCTTCTTCTCTTTTAACAGGGTGGCCGCAATGGATGAAAAAACCTTCTCAAACATTTCCAATTCCAGCGGTCCTTCAAAATATCTCGAAGACTCCTTCACAAACGTTCCCACCAACCGGCTTATGACTGCCATACAGTCCGGAAGACTCCGTGTGCCCAGGTATGTGCTCACAACCTCCGGATATCCCCCAATCCGCAAGTAAATCATAAAATATGCTCTCAGCTCATCATACACAGCATGGGCAGACGTTCCATATAATTCAGCCGTATCATACATCTCCCTCTTACCAAACGCATCCAGAAACTCCGGGGACGTAAGCGTCGTCATGGTCAGCGGTTCCACATCTCCTGCCGAGATAAAATATTCCTTCTCACGGGTTTTCCCAAGATAAGAACCAGTCACAGCAAAATGAGCCTTAAAATTTCTGGCGAACTCTCGTATCCTGCTGTATACGGTCGCCGATTCCTGAATCTCGTCAATAACAACCAATAATTCATCGCTGTCGGTAAAGTCCGGATCGAATAACTGAAACGCCTTACGGAGCGGGTTCTCCTCCCGCCGCCGCCCCGGCTCCCAGGCTGCGGCCTTCTCCAGACACAGCAGAAAATCCCTGCCGGAAGACCCGATCATATTAATATATAGAAACTGCCTGTACTCCTACCTTGCAAATTTCTCCAGAATGTATGTCTTCCCGACCTGCCTTGCACCTTCTAGCTCCAGTATCTTATGGTTACTCCTTCTCTTCCATGCAAGCAGCTCCTGATAAATATCTCTTTTTAAATCCATACCTCACCTCCTTTAGACATTATATGCGATTTAACATTGGAACTCAATGAATAATTCTCTTTTAACAATAGTAAACAACGTCCCAAAGTGATATAATCAATGCATCGACATCTGTCCGGGAATACGGTTTCCGGACGGATAAATACCGGGAACTACAAAGAACTTCCGAACATGCCGGAAAGATCTACGGAGGACAAGACATGGAAGCCTGGGAACGAAGGGCAAGACGCCGGGCGCGGCTGCGCCGGAAAAGAGAACGCCAGGTAAGACGGCGGCGGATCATGCTGATTGAGACTGTGATACTTCTGATCCTGATCATCCTATGTATCAGCCTGCATACACACCGCCGCGGTGAGGAACGGCAGAAGAATGCGGCAAAGAAGTCTCTTGTAAAGGAGGCTTTGCAGGAATGCTATAAGGACTTCTCAAAAGCCGGGAAAAAGGAACAGGCGGATTTCGCAAGATGGGTAACAGACAACTATCCCAAAGAAACCGCAGGAGCGCTCTATGACGCGGCAAAGAAGGGACGTCTTACGGAACAGGATATCTATCAGAGCCTTGGCGAGACCATGCATGTGCTCTCGGACCGGAAATCAGGATATCTGAAGGATGACAAGACGATGGCCAGGCGCCAGATCTACGAACGGAACGGGAAGACGGAACACGAGGCCGAGATCATGATTGCCGGAGATCTCTGCTTTGCGGAGGAGGGGTTTGTCCTGGATCATTATGACAAGGTACAGGATCTGTCACAGTGCATCTCTCCCGAACTTCTGGAGATGACGAATCAGGCCGATCTGTTCTGCCTGAACCATGAATACTGCATAAGCGAACGGGGCGAGCCTCTGAACGGCAAGCTCTACACCTTCCGTGCGCAGCCGCAGCGGATGCAGTTATTGAGCGAGATGGGTACAGATCTGGTCACACTTGCGAATAACCATGTATATGATTACGGGGAAGAGGCCATGCTGGATACCGCCGGTTATCTTGAGAATGCCGGAATCCCTTACGTGGGCGGAGGACGGAACAAGGAAGAAGCGGACCGCCCGGTTTATTTTATCATAAATGGCATAAAGATCGGCTTTGTCGCGGCGTCAAATGCGGAGAAGACCAAGTATACGCCTGCCGCAAAAGAGGATTCCCCGGGGATTCTGGAAGCTTATGACACGAAGGAGTATAACCGGATCATCAAAGCCGCGGCAAAGGAATGTGATTATCTGATTGCATATATTCATTGGGGAAATGAAGATACGAACCAGTACAGTGACGCCCAGACGGAACAGGGCGAAGAGTTTCTTCATTCGGGAGCCGATATCGTAGTCGGTGGACATCCCCATGTCCTGCAGGGAATAGAATATATGGACGGAAAGCCGGTAATCTACAGTATGGGGGACTTCTGGTTCAATGATGAGACCAAATACACCGGGGTCCTAAAGCTCACGGTGGGATATGACGGACTAAAAGAGATGGCTTTCATACCATCTCTTCAGACAGAATATACAACCCGGTATCTCAAAGAACCACAGGAACAGCGGAAAATGTTCGACTTTCTTGAGAATCTCTCACCGAATGCGGTGATTGATGACAACGGCGTCATTACAGAGGGCAGCAGAGAATCCCTCTAATCACATTTTATAATACGGGCAGTGCTTCTTCAGGCACTGCTGGTTCTCTGCAAAGAATCCGCACTCGATCTTCTGCGGCAGTTCCATCTCAACCCCCAGCTTCTCCCGCACGAACTCCACCGCCTCTTTCGCCGCGGTAAAGGAATCACGCTTGCAGCATCTGGGCCCTCCCAGATCTGCAACCGCTCCCAGAGCCCGCGACGTCATCTGATTCGACAGTCTCCATGAATGACCGGTAAGCGGCGTCGCCTTCGTTATGATACTCATGAAGATCCCGGTACTGACCGCCGCGCCGCAGCATCCCCACAATCCGCAGGCTCCTCCCGGATATTCGCTTCCCCTGGACTTCATCTCCTCAAGCGCCTTATGAAAGACTTCCTGAACTCTCTCAGACACCCCGGCGTCTTCTCCTGTTGTCTCCCTGACTTCCATCGAAAGCCCCGCGTCTTCTCCCGTTGTCTCCCGAACTTCCGTCGAAAGCCCCTCATCCTTTGCCCCGTTTGCCCCGGCTCCCTGCTTTCCGCTTAATAGCCTCGCCGGCTGTATAGCCGTCTTGCCCGCACAGACTTCAAACCCTCCGCAGTTCTTGTATGCGGTAAGCAGCGCAGCGCCGACCATAACATGATGCTCCGGCCCATGCATATATATGTAAGGATCCTCCATCAGCTCCTGCATGATGGCAATGGGATCCTTCTTCCTGCTCTTCTTACACCCCTCCATAATCACCTGTATTCCCCGTCTTGCATGACAGTCGTCACAGACATAATGACCATCCTCACAGCTGGCGTAGGCTTCGAACTCGCCATGGCACATGACACATTCCATCTTCCTCGCACTCTCATAATATACGATTGGCTTGCCGCATACCAGGCAGGCTCCTGTATTCCTTGCCATATCTTCTCTCTCCCTTCCCTTGTGCTCCATTCAGTCAGAGCCAAAAATCCTGAACCGCTTGCTTTGTTCTAGTGCTCCATCCGGCCAGAAACCGAAGTATTGGATGGAGCACTAGTCAGATAACACTGCCGGCGAAAGTTCCCGGGATCTGCCCTACCGGATCCGCACGCCGTCCTTCACCACTGCTTTAAGCTTAAGTTCCGGATCAAGCAGTACTACATTCCCTCTCTTCCCCGGCGCAATGGATCCATACTCGTCATAGATTCCCAGGCATTTCGCCGGATTCCCGGACGCACAGGCCACCGCCGTCTCAAGCGGGATTCCCATCTTCTTCACGACCGTCTTCATGCATTCCATCAGATTCGTCGCCGAACCTGCCAGCGCGCCGTTTGACACAAGCGTTGCCCGCCCGTCTGCCACATTGACGTCCAGGCCGCCCAGGGTATACTGCCCGTCCGGCATCCCGGTGGCCCGCATGCTGTCGCTGATCAGAACAATCCGCTCTGCCCCAAGCATCTTGAAGGTTGCGCGCACTACAGCCGGATGGATATGCACGCCGTCACAGATCATCTCAGCATGCACATGAGAGCTGTCCGATACCGCGCCTACAACTCCGGGAGTCCTGTGGGTAAATGCAGGCATCGCGTTATACAGATGCACCGCATGGTCCGCCCCGGCGTCAAACGCCGCCATTGCCGTATCATAATCCGCATTGGTATGGGCAAGGGAGATGTGAACCTTATCCTTCATCTCCCGGATGAATTCCACCGCATTCTGATTCCGCTCCGGCGCGATCCCCACGAACTTGACCAGCCCTTCGGAGGCGTCAAGAAAACGCCGGCAGATATCCGCATCACAGGAAATGATATGCCGCTCGTCCTGCGCGCCCTTCTTCGCTTCGCTGATAAACGGACCTTCCATGTTCACCCCTACCAAATCTGCCGCCGCCTTTACACGACACTCCTTTGCTCCTTCACACTTTGCCGCCTCTCCACACTTTGCCACTGTCCCTTCACACTTTGCTGCCTCTTCACACTTTGCCTCTGCCTGCGTACACTCCAGGTCTCGTCCGGGCGCGCCGGCTTTTATTCCTATACGATCTGCTTCCGCTTCCCGTCTATACTCTGCCGCAACCGCCAGGATCTCCTCCAGTTCATTGACCGGAAGCGTCATGGTTGCCGGAGAGATCGCCGTCACTCCTACAGAAGCCTCATATTCCGCAATCTTTCCAATCGCCTCTTTGGTCCCGTCACAGAAATCATATCCCTTACACCCGTGAAAATGCAGGTCAACCAGACCGGGAATCGCATAACATCCTTCCCCGTCAATCACAATCTCCTCTTCCGAAGCCACTCTGCCGTGCTCTTCTCTGACTGAAGCATCCGGCGCAGCACCCTCTTCCGAAGCCACTCTGCCATGCTCCTCTCTGGCTGAAGCATCCGGCGCGGCGCCCGTCTCAGATGCCACTCTGCCGTACTCTTC
>CAMSTW010000059.1 GCA_947063855.1 uncultured Dorea sp. | reverse complement strand
AGGCAACATAAGGCCTGCAAGTACTTTTTTCGCTATTCAACTGTCAAACACCCGAGGAGTTCTTTTTGTGATACAGGCGCAGATTCTTTGTTCGAGAGAAGATGGGCGGTTGCGCTGTCCCAAAAGGTATGATACAATATTTGTAAACGATAGGACAGGGCGCGGATTGAAAGCCGGCTCAATAAAGACTACGGAGGAGTGGAAGATGAATGATTACTATACAGAACAGATGGTAAAGAAGCAGACAGATATGAAGGATATTGTGATCAAGGCGGTGCTGGTTGCGGCGACGATCGTATCCTTTCTGATTATAATGATGTATCCGATCGGCCTGATTCTGCCGATTGTTATGATTGCCCTGGATGTATTTATGTTTGGCCGGCTGAAGGTAGAGTATGAATATCTGTTTGTGAACGGAGATCTGGATATCGACAAGATCATGAACAAGTCAAAGAGGAAGAAGCAGTTTTCCATGAATGTGGCGGATATGGAGTTACTCGCGCCCGCGGATGCTGTGGAGCTTCGTCAGTACCAGAATGCAAGAGTCCTTGACTACAGCTCGCGGAGCGGGCAGGGGAAGACCTATGCTTTGATCGTATCAGGGCAGGGGGAGCTTAAGAAGGTTCTTTTTGAGCCGAATACGACGATTGTCGAGGGATTCTATATGATGGCTCCAAGGAAGGTGATACGTTCTTAAGGATATGACCGCATGCAGCGCTGTAAGCCTGATGCCCCGTTGGCCGCAACGGGGCACATTCTTTATTTGCGGAAAAATGAAAAAAGCATAAAAAATTAGTTGACAAGTGACGGTATAATTGGGTATGATAGCAGATAAATATATTGTCAGCGGACATGCAAGAGGGGAGTCTGCTGATGCCAATCCAAGAGAGAAAGAGAGGAATTGATGATCATGGGAAAGATAATCGGAGAAGGAATTACATTTGATGATGTTCTGCTGGTGCCGGCTTATTCCGAGGTGGTTCCGAACCAGGTGGACCTGTCTACTTATTTGACGAAGAGTATCAGGCTGAACATACCGATGATGAGCGCGGGGATGGATACGGTTACAGAGTACAGGATGGCCATTGCAATGGCACGTCAGGGCGGTATCGGCATCATCCATAAGAACATGTCTATTGAGAGCCAGGCAGAGGAAGTTGATAAGGTTAAGCGTTCTGAGAATGGCGTCATCACAGATCCATTCTATCTGTCTCCGGAGAATACGCTTGAGGACGCGAACAATCTGATGGGGAAGTTCAGGATCTCAGGTGTTCCGGTCACAGAGAACGGCAAGCTTGTAGGGATTATTACAAATCGTGATTTAAAGTTCGAAGAAAATTTCTCTAAGAAGATCAAGGAGTCGATGACTTCCGAAGGTCTGATCACAGCCCGGGAAGGGATTACTTTGGAGGAAGCGAAGACGATTCTTGCGAAGGCGAGAAAGGAGAAGCTTCCGATCGTTGATGAAGATTTCAATTTAAAAGGTTTGATTACAATTAAGGATATAGAGAAGCAGATCAAGTATCCGCTGTCTGCCAAGGATTCCCAGGGACGTCTGCTGTGCGGCGCGGCGATCGGTATTACGGCCAACTGTCTGGAGCGTGTCCAGGAGCTTGTGAATGCAAAGGTGGATGTGGTTGTGATGGACTCTGCCCATGGACATTCGGCGAATGTAATCCGTACCGTAGATATGGTGAAGTCGAAGTTCCCGGATCTTCAGGTAATCGCCGGCAATGTTGCGACGGCAGAGGCGGCAGAAGCGCTGATCAAGGCAGGGGCAGATGCCGTGAAGGTCGGGATCGGACCGGGCTCTATCTGTACGACCCGTATCGTGGCCGGTATCGGCGTGCCGCAGATCACGGCAGTTATGGATTGTTACGAGGCGGCGGATAAGCATGGTATTCCGATCATTGCGGACGGCGGGATCAAGTATTCCGGAGATATGACGAAGGCGATTGCGGCCGGCGCCAATGTCTGCATGATGGGAAGCATATTCGCAGGGTGCGACGAGAGTCCAGGAACCTTCGAACTGTTCCAGGGGAGAAAGTACAAGGTATACCGCGGCATGGGATCGATCGCCGCGATGGAGAACGGAAGCAAGGACCGTTACTTCCAGTCCGATGCCAAGAAGCTGGTGCCTGAGGGCGTGGAAGGCCGGGTGGCGTACAAGGGAACGGTCGAGGATACCGTATTCCAGCTGATGGGAGGCTTGAGGTCCGGAATGGGATACTGCGGCGCAAGTACGATTCAGGAGCTTAAGGATAACGGAAGGTTCGTGAAGATTTCCGCGGCGTCCTTAAAGGAGAGCCATCCGCATGATATACATATTACGAAGGAAGCGCCGAATTACAGCGTAGACGAATAGAACAGAACACAGACAGTGCAATGATGTACGAGAGAGAGGTCAGAATATGAGAAGTGATTTTGGAACGACATCAAGAGGAGAGAAGGCGTCGCTGTATACTCTGAAGAACCAGAACGGCATGGAGATTGCAGTTTCAGACTATGGGGCAGTACTGGTAAAGGTTCTGGTTCCGGACAGAGACGACAATCTGCAGGATGTGGTGCTTGGGTATGATGATGTGAAGGGCTATGAGTCCGGTACTCTGTATTTTGGGGCGACGGTCGGCAGGATAGCGAACCGCATCAAAGGAGGCACATTTGAGCTTGGCGGACAGACCTATACGCTTACACAGAATGATAACAAGAATACCCTGCATGGCGGGACGGACTATTATGATAAGCGGATGTGGAAGGTGGAAGAGGCAGATGACAGCCATGTCATGCTTATGCTTCACAGTCCTGACGGCGATCAGGGATTTCCGGGGACGGTAGATATCCACGTGACATATACATTGACAGAAGAGAACGAAGTGAAGATTCATTACCATGCGGTTCCTGAGGAAGATACCATACTGAATCTTACGAATCACAGCTATTTTAACCTTTCAGGCCATGCCTCCGGTACAATTCTCAATCAGGAGGTCACGATACTGGCAGACGCGTACACCAGGGCGGACGCCGAGTCCATACCGACTGGCGAGATTGTCCCTGTAGAGGGAACGCCGATGGATTTCCGGAACAGGAAGGCAGTCGGCCTTGAGATCGAGTCGGATTACGAGGCGCTGGTATATGGACAGGGATATGATCATAACTGGGTATTGAACGGAAGCGGGAACCGGCTGGTTGCGGCTATGTACTCAGATGAGACAGGGATTGAGATGAAGGTATACACAGATCTTCCCGGCATGCAGTTCTATACAGGCAACTTCATCGTGCAGGAGAAGGGGAAGGACGGGGCAGACTATCAGAAGCGCCAGGCGGCCTGTTTTGAGTCCCAGTATTTTCCGGACGCCGTGCATAAGGAGCAGTTTGAAGGCCCTGTGGTAAGGGCCGGGGAAGTTTATGATACGGTCACAAGTTATCGGTTTGGTTAGGCTATAGTCACATAAAGCTGCTGCATGATACAGAGATTCTGCGGCAGCTTTTTTTTGTTTCATTTTTTTCTTCATAAATTTCTAAGGAACTTTTTACGAAAATATAAATATTATATGTTATGATAGGGTCAGAATACAAAACGGAGAAAATCATGAAGAAAAGCAGGAATATTAACAGGAATACGAATACTAAGAACAGGGGAAAGAGACATACGAGAAGCACGAAGAGTAACCGGCGTCTTAAGCGCAATCTGCGTGTGGGGCTGGCGGCGCTGATTGTCATCCTGATCGTCCTCATACTGATTAAGATATTTAAGCCGGCCTGGCTTACGAAAGAATATATTGAGTTAGAGGGAGCGAAGATCGAGGCTGTCGAACCGAAGATTGATGTGGAATTATTGACTGTGAATCCCAACTCAAGACCAGGGAAGCCCACGGAGAAGATTACCGGCATAGTCGTGCATTATACGGCGAATCCTGGAGCTTCCGCCATAGACAACCGGAATTACTTCGAGGGATTGAAGGATTCTAAGGAGACTATGGCAAGCAGTAATTTTATAGTAGGTCTGGAGGGGGAGATCATCCAGTGTGTTCCCACCTGGGAGGTGGCGTATGCGTCCAACGAGCGTAATATAGACACGGTATCCATCGAGTGCTGCCATCCTGATGAGAGCGGGAAATTCAACGATGCGACCTATAAGTCCATGGTTCAGCTGTGCGCCTGGCTGTGTCTGAAATTCGACCTGAATGAAGAAGCAGTGATCCGTCATCATGATGTGACCGGGAAGATATGTCCCAAGTATTTTGTGGAGAATGAAGAAGCGTGGAAGCAGTTTAAGAAGGATGTCGGGGCTACACTGAAGGATTTCTGATAATTTTTATTTCTGTCAGGTGAAAATGATTGCGGGACGGCAGGTTTGCTGATATAATACACGGGTACATAACAGAAGTAACTGGCTTTTCAGGCAGAGTGTGCAAAAGGGAGCTTCATAGAAGCAGATGAGCCGGCGCGGACAGGAGAGAAGAAGAGTTGAATGATTTGGAGAAGAACGTGATGCAGGCAGGGGAACCGTTCGATTATAATATTGTACTGATTGGATTTATGGGAACAGGCAAGAGCACGGTTTCCGCGTGTTTAAGCGCCATGTTTGGCATGGAGACTGTGGAGATGGACCAGGTGATCGCAGAGCGCGAGGCTATGAGTATCCAGGATATATTTGCGAATTATGGGGAGGAATATTTCCGTGATCTTGAGACAGAGCTTCTGAGCGGGCTTAAGTCCCGGAAGAATACGGTAATCTCCTGCGGAGGGGGAGCGGTCTTAAGAGCGCGTAATGTGGCGGAGATGAAGAAGAACGGGAAGGTGGTACTGCTGACTGCCAGTCCGGAGACGGTCTATAGCCGTGTGAAGGACAGCGACGACCGCCCGGTATTGAGGGACAGAAAGAATGTGACAGATATTTCGGAACTGATGGAGCAGCGCAGGGAGAGATATGAAGCTGCGGCGGATATTGTGATCGATACAGATAACAAGACCGTACAGGCGGTATGTGAGGAGCTTGTACAGCGTCTGATGGAGATGAGATAATCATGTTTAATATGTTTTTTCCGGACAGGTATGTGGCGTCCACATATGTGATAGATTTCGAACAATTGTACAGTGAAGGATACAGGGGCCTGATCTTTGATATTGATAATACGTTAGTGCCTCACGGGGCGCCTGCGGATAAGCGCGCCGTCGCGTTATTTGAACGGCTGAAGAAGATTGGCTTTTGCTGCTGCCTGATCTCGAATAATCAGGAGCCAAGGGTTAAGATGTTCAATCAGGATATACAGGTGGATTATGTCTATGACGCCCATAAGCCGTCTACAAAGAATTATATAAAGGCGATGGAGATCATGGGGACTGACAGGAGTAATTCGCTCTTTATCGGCGATCAGCTTTTTACGGATGTATGGGGGGCTAAGAGAGCCGGGATCCGTAATATTCTCGTGAAGCCGATTCATCCCAAAGAGGAGATCCAGATTGTACTGAAGCGGTATCTGGAGAAGATTGTGCTCTATTTTTATAAGAGAAGCCTATAGTGCGGCATGCCTGTACGATTTGTATGGGGAACAGCTGCCGGACGAAGTAGAATCCGTCCGGCGGCTCAGTCGATGACACGGATGGCTTTGATGACCGGCTGGTCGGCAGAAGCAACGGTTCCGTCGTCATCCTGAACGGCAGTATCCTTACAGATGTCGTCCACAATCTCGATCCCCTCCGTCACATGTCCAAAGGCCGCATATTCTCCGTCCAGGAAGGTGCTGTCCTTATGCACGATGAAGAACTGGGAGGAGGCGCTGTCGGGATTGCGGGATCTGGCCATGGAGATGACGCCCCGCTTATGTGAGATTCCGTTCTTTACGCCGTTGCTTGAGAACTCCCCTTTGATCGTTGTCTCGGAGCCGCCGGTTCCATTCCCCAGAGGGTCGCCGCCCTGGATCATGAAGCCGTCGATGATACGGTGAAAGGTCAGTCCGTCATAGAATCCTTCACGGGCGAGGGATATGAAGTTTGTTACGGAGACGGGAGCGGTATCGGCGTCCAGTTCCAGTGCGATGACGCCATAGCCGCTGATCTCGATCTCTATGTGGTGAAGACCGTCAAGAAGGTCTGCGGGCTCTTCCTTCCCGTTGGCGCCGGAACCATCAGAGCCGCTTTCTGCGTCGTCTGCAGATGCAGAACCGGCGTCCGTATCTTCGTCGTTTGAGGTAGCCTGTCTGTCTGCCTGATTGCCGCTGCCGGCAGCGCCGTCATTTCCTGTGGAGCCGCATCTGGTCATAGAGGCGGCCAGAAGAAATGTACAGAGTAAAAGAGTGATTGCTTTTTTCATGGTTTGTTAAGCCTCCAATATATGTTTTTGAATAAATATGTCCCTGCCTATTGTAAAATCAGGCAGAATAAATGTCAAATGAATATTTTGTAAAGAAAAAAAGGTTGAAAAAAGAAGTAAACTATTATAGAATAAGAAAAGAATAAAAGAATGAATGCAGAAATGTGCCGCTGGTGTGCTGTCTGCATTATATCCTGCGGAGTTTCGCCAGATATAATGCAGACAGCACATTAGGGCACGGCTAAGGAGGAATTATAGAATGGCAGATGCTTATATTGAGAAGGGTACGACTTATGAGATTGACGGGAAGGTGTATGAATGTCTGGAGTTCTTGCATGTTAAGCCGGGGAAGGGGTCCGCGTTTGTACGTACCAAGTTAAAAGACGTAATCAACGGCGGTGTGGTTGAGAGAACCTTTAACCCGTCTAAGGATTCTTTAAAGAAGGCGTTTATTGAGAGAAAGGAAGTACAGTATCTGTACAATGACGGCGGACTGTACTATTTTATGGATATGGAGTCCTTTGAGCAGACTCCGGTAGGGGCCGATGACGTAGGCGATTCCCTCAAGTTCGTGAAGGAGAACGAAGTGGTATCCATGAAGTCCTATCAGGGGAAGGTTTTTGCGATTGAGCCGCCGTTTACCGTAGAACTTCTGATCACAGAGTCCGAGCCGGGCGTGAAGGGGAATACTGCAACCGGCGCAACGAAGCCGGCGATTGTCGAGACGGGAGCACAGGTTATGGTTCCGCTGTTCGTAGAGCAGGGAGAGAAGATTAAGATTGACACCCGTACAGGACAGTATCTGTCAAGAGCTTAAGGAGAATTTACGCCGTTATAGAATCAAAGCTTTATAGAATCTGGCGTGGGTGTGAACTGCAATTTGACAGTGGAGATGTCGAAATATGACGGACGAAAAGCCTTGCAATCTATGCAGGGCTTTTTTATAATAGTAATACCATAATATTTCATTTTTTTATCTTATTTATTCAGAGGCAGAGTTCCTGCCGGTTTTCATGAAAAGTTTACATGCAGCTAGTATATGAGCGTTGTCCGGAAGCTGTTTACAGCTCATATTTCCTACAGATTTTCCGGGGCGTTCCGTATAAGAAAGGAGACGAATGACGTATTATCAGTTTATACACGAAGTAGAATCAAAGGTGAAGGAGGGGGTAGATGAGGATGTATCCGTATTCATTCATTCGACAGTTAAGAATAATGCGGCTATGAGATATGGGTTGACGATAACCAGAAAGGGGACGAACGTCTTTCCTACGATTTATCTGGAAGAGTATTACCGGCATTTTCAGAGCGGGAGTTCTGTGGAGAGCATTGCCGCCGATATTCTGAGGATGTATACGACCGTGCGTTTTCAGAGACCCTTTGACGGGGAATTCATTAAGGATTATCAGAGCGTGAAAGGGAAGATCGTCTATCATCTGGTGAACCGCGAGGCGAATAAGGAACTGTTAAGAGAGATCCCTTATGAAGAATACCTGGATCTTGCGGTGATCTACTATGTACTGCTGGAAGTGAATTCCTACGGGATGGCGTCCATGATGATCCAGGACGAGCATCTGAAGATGTGGAATGTATCCGGAGAAGAGATTGCCGGGAGGGCCCGCGCCAACACGAAGAGACTGCTTCCCTATGAGTTCAGAACGATGTCCGCTCTTCTTGAAGAGCTTTTGGATATCGAAGAGACCAAAGGGGATGATGTAATGTATGTGCTCAGCAATCAGATCCGCAGCTACGGCGCGGCGGCGGTCCTTTATGAGGACCGGCTTGCCGGTATCGGCGGTTATCTTAAGGAGAACTATTATGTACTGCCAAGCAGCGTGCATGAGGTGATTATTGTTCCGGAGAGCGCTTCCCCCGGACGCAGGTCGTTAGACAGCCTGGTGAAAGAAGTGAATGAGACGCAGGTGGACCAGGAGGACGTTCTGGCGGACCACGCCTATTATTATGACAGAAGGAAGGGAAGGCTGCTTCTGTAAAAATGCTGTAAAATACCTGAAAAATTATCCATAAAGTGTTCAAAACGAAAAAATAAAGGAAATGTGAGAAATGTCGATATCATTTCCTTTACTTTTTCGGATAAATGTGGTAATATTACTTTTGCAATTTCATATTGTATCATTTTGCCGGACAAGCCTGACAGGAGAGTCGTATCTGACTGGTTTGAGACGGCAGGAACAGATTATGCACCCGTAGCTCAGGGGATAGAGCACCGCCCTCCGGAGGCGGGAGCGGCGGTTCGAATCCGCCCGGGTGTGTATTTTTGTAATTTTTTATAAGTGCATATGGAGGTAGTCTTTATGGAAGGAAGAGAAAGGGACTGCTTAAGCCGCCGCAGGAGGCTCAGAAGAGGTATGATGCTTCTGCTTCTGATCATGCTGACGGTGACAGCGGGAGCAGCCGGATCAAGCCTTACCGAAGCGAAAGTCCAGAAAGCACAAAAGACAAGTTCCGACTGTTTGATCGTGGAGAACAGAGGCTGCGAAGTGATGGAGCTGAATCCACTTCGAATGGAGGAATATCCGGAGATTACCGAGGCTGTGAGAGGGTTTTACAGGCAGCAGCAGGAAGAGGCCGGTTTTGTAGAGTCCTATGATGATGTCAGGGTCTATACGAAGGAAGGCAGATACAAGGGTACATATGTGGCGTTTGCCAGATACGACATGAAGATAAGAGATATCTATACAAAGGTTCCGGGACTGGGCACGGTGTATGTGGAAGAGGATGGAGAAGGCGGCTATCAGGTAAGCGCTTCTGTAGAGGATGAGGATGTGAAGTCTTATATCCGCAAGATTGCAGAGCATGGAGATGTGCAGGCGCTTATGGACAGTACGCAGAGTTCCTATCAGACGGCGCTTAAGGGGGATGCTCTGCTTCAGGAAGCGCTGGCGGATCTTAAGAATGCCTATGAAGGTTCCACGGGGAGCTGATCGGTTTCCAGAAGGCCGGTTTCACGGTACATGTTGTCATGAAGATAAGAAGGATTTTGAGGAGCCAGGTTTCTGTGGATTGCAGAAGACCGGCTTCTTTTTTATAGGAAATTGCGGGTTTTTGTGAGGAAGAATAACATACGTTCTGATATGGAAAATAAGGAGGATGCAGGATGAAGAAGATCATAGAGCTTATTACAGAAGAGCTTGCAGAGGCATTCGTGCAGGCAGGATATGATAAGGAGTATGCGAGGGTCACGCTGTCTAACAGGCCGGATCTGTGCGAGTACCAGTGTAACGGAGCCATGGCGGGAGCGAAGAGGTATAAGAAGGCCCCGATCATGATCGCAGGTGATGTGGCGGCGAAGCTTGGGGAGAGCCGGTGTTTTGAAGAGGTTGTTGCTGCGAATCCCGGCTTCATCAATCTGAAGCTTAAGAAGGAGTATGTGGCAGAGTATCTGAACCAGATGGGCGCAGAGGAGAAGCTGGGTCTTGAGGAGTCAGAAGAACCTCAGACCATTGTTGTAGACTATGGCGGGCCGAATGTGGCGAAGCCGCTTCACGTAGGACACTTAAGATCTGCCATCATCGGAGAGAGTGTCAAGCGGATCGCAAGAAGGATGGGGCATCAGGTCCTGGGAGATATTCATCTGGGAGACTGGGGATATCAGATGGGACTGATCATTACCGAGCTGCGGCTGCGCAAGCCGGATCTTCCTTATTTTGAGGAGGACTATCAGGGAGAATATCCCGCAGAAGCTCCCTTTACCATAGGAGAACTGGAAGAGATCTATCCAACGGCGAGCGGCAAGGCCAAGGAAGATGAGGAATACCGAAAGGAAGCCCTGCAGGCGACGTACCTGCTTCAGAACGGACATAAGGGATACCGGGCTGTCTGGCAGCATATCATGAATGTGTCGGTGGCGGATCTTAAGAAGAACTATGAGAGACTGAATGTGCACTTCAATCTGTGGAAGGGAGAGGCCGATGCACAGGCTTATATTCCGGATATGCTTGAATGGATGAAGCGGGACGGATATGCCCATATAGATGAGGGCGCGCTGGTAATCGACGTGCAGGAGGAGACGGATACCAAGGAGATTCCGCCGTGTATGATCCAGAAGTCGGACGGAGCTTCCCTTTATGGAACGACAGATCTGGCGACACTGATACAGAGGGAGCAGGATTATAAGCCGGACAGGATCATTTACGTTGCGGATAAGCGTCAGGATCTGCATTTCCTGCAGGTATTCCGGGCGGCGAAGAAGACCGGGATCGTGCCGGAAGAGACAAGCCTTAAGTTCCTGGGGTTTGGTACGATGAACGGAAAGGACGGCAAACCTTTCAAGACCAGGGAAGGCGGCGTGATGCGCCTGGAGAACCTGATTGGAGAGATCGAGGATGAGATGTATAAGAAGATTGCCGAGAACCGCACTGTTGCCAGGGAAGAGGCACAAGAGACGGCAAAGATTGTAGGGATGTCTGCGATCAAATATGGCGATCTGTCCAACCAGGCGTCGAAGGATTACGTGTTTGATGTGGATCGGTTTACCTCATTCGAAGGTAATACAGGACCGTATATTCTGTATACAATCGTCCGTATCAAGTCGATCCTGAATAAGTACCAGGCAGGCGGGAAGACATTAGAGGGAGCGCAGATAGAAGGCGCCCATAATGACAGCGAGAAAGCGTTGATGCTTGAGGCCGTCAAATATAATGAAGTGGTTGAGACGGCATTCGAGGAGCTGGCGCCCCACAAGATCTGTGCGTTCATCTATGACCTGGCCAATGCATTTAACCGGTTCTATCATGAGACGAAGATTCTCGCACAGGAGGATGCGGCGAAGCAGAAGAGTTATATTGCGCTGCTGGTGCTGACGAAGCGGATTCTGGAGGATTGTATTGATATGCTGGGCTTTGAGGCGCCGGAGAGGATGTAACAGATAAACCGGGCGGCTGTTTGCCGGGCTTTTGGATGAAAATGTGGAGAGGAATATAGGATAGCAGATGATTACGGAGAAATTATTTTACCGGGACGGGTATATGAGGGAATTCGACGCACACGTGATTTCCTGTGAGAAGACAGACGGAGGCTATCAGGTTGTGCTGGATAGGACAGGGTTCTTTCCGGAGGGAGGCGGGCAATATGCGGATCAGGGCCGGCTTGCGGATGCTGAGGTGCTGGATGTGCAGGAGAAGGACGGCGTTATTTATCATAAGGTGGACGTCCCTCTTTTGGAAGGCGGGACCGTGCATGGAAGGCTTGACTGGGATGTGCGGTTTGAGCGGATGCAGCAGCATACGGGAGAGCATATCATATCCGGGATTGTACATGGAAGGTTTGGATATGAGAATGTAGGATTTCATCTGGGCAGCGATTACTGTACCATGGATTTTAACGGGCCGATTACCAGAGAGGAATTGAAGGAGATCGAACTTGAGGCCAATAAAGCCGTGTTCCGGAATCTTGCCGTTGAGGTTACCTACCCGTCCGGGGAAGAACTGGCAGGCATGGAATACCGGAGCAAGATCGAGATTGAAGGGCAGGTCCGGATCGTGACCGTGCCGGGATATGACGTGTGCGCATGCTGCGCCCCCCATCTTAGGTCCACCGGGGAGATCGGCCTGATCAAGCTTGTGAATATGATCAATTATAAAGGCGGAGAGCGCATCACGATGCTCTGCGGTTTCCGGGCGCTTAAGGATTACGAGATCAAAGATGAGAATACCAAAGCGATCTCTGCGCTCCTGAGTGCGAAGGAATACGAGGTGGCGGAGGCGGCCGCGCATCTGAAGGAAGAAGCCGCAGGCCTTAAGGGAAAGCTTGCGTCCCTGCAGCAGAAGCTGCTGTCTTACCGTGCGGCAGAGATTCCGGTGGATGATGAAGTGGTCGTGGTATTCGATTCCGGACTGTCCCGGAATGCGCCAAGGGAGCTGATGAATCTTCTGCTTGACAGAGGCGCGAAGATCTGCGCTGTGTTCGCAGGCACGGACGCGGAGGAATACCGCTATGTGATCGGAAGTAAGGAGACGGATGTGAGGTCTCTTTGCAAGAAGCTGAATGAGGAATTCCAGGGCCGCGGCGGCGGGAAACCGGGGATGGTGCAAGGTTCTCTGCATGGAACGGAAGCGGCAATCCGTACAAGGCTACAGTCCTGAGTTCCGGGATTTAATGATTTTATCACGGTTCTGTCACAGTTTAAACACAATTAAGCAGTAGACTACTAACAGAAACAAAGAAAACAGAACTAAGATGAAAGGAGTCATCAGTATGGATCACCAATATAATTATTATACACCGGGTCAGGATTCGAATCCGCAGAACCATTCAGAATACAGACAGCCGAATAAGAAGAAGGGTACGCCAAAGTGGGTGAAGAGTATATGCTTCGGACTGATATTCGGAGTAACCGCAAGCGCGGCGTTTCAGACCAGCAACATTGTGGCGGGAAGGATCTTAGGCGCCGGCCAGGAGAAGAGTACGTCGAAGAAGGAGAGCGTCAATAACACGAAGCTTACGACCGCCACAGACAGTGCGGTGTCTTCAGATGTAGCCGATATTGCAAAGAATGCGATGCCGTCTGTCGTCTCTATTACCAACATGAGCGTGCAGCAGGTGCTGAGTTTCTTTGGCGGCATCCAGGAGAAGACAAGCGAGAGTGCGGGATCTGGTATTATCATCGGGCAGAACGATACGGAGCTTCTGATCGTGACCAACAACCACGTGGTAGAGGGAAGCGATACACTGACCGTTTCATTCATCGACCAGGAGAGCGTAGAGGCGAATGTAAAAGGCACGGACGCCAACAAGGATCTGGCGGTTGTAGCGGTGGAGCTTGACAAGATCAAGGACAGCACGAGAGACGAGATTGCAGTTGCTACCATGGGAGATTCAGAGCAGATACAGGTTGGCGAGGAAGCAATCGCTATAGGAAATGCCCTTGGCTACGGGCAGTCCGTTACCAGAGGTATCATCTCGGCTACAGGCCGGAGTATCGACGGGGTTGACAGCAGTCTGATTCAGACCGATGCGGCGATCAATCCGGGAAACAGCGGAGGCGCTTTGCTGAATGTAAAGGGCGAAGTGATCGGGATCAATACGGCAAAGGCTGCGATGAACGCGGTGGAAGGCATGGGATACGCCATTCCGGTGTCTGAGGCTAAGGCGACGATCGAGGGCCTGATGAACCGTGAGACACGGACCAAGGTTGCAGAAGAGGAGAGAGGCTATATCGGTATCGTCAACGGAGAAGACGTGACACAGGACGTATCACAGATGTATGGCATGCCTATGGGAGTCTATGTCTCGGAGATCGCGAAGGGCAGCGGCGCCGACCGTGCAGGAATCACGAAAGGCTCTGTGATTACGGCGCTGAACGGAATATCGGTCAACGGTATGGAGGCTCTTAAGGAGCAGCTGCAGTATTACAAGATCGGCGAGACTGTTACGCTGACGGTCGAGGTGCCGCAAAAAGGCGGAGAATACGAGAGTCAGGAAGTAGACGTAACCCTTGGAGCGGGAAGTACTGTAAAATAACGGCATAAAATATTTAAAATATTTTTTGATATTTTCTGTCAGATGTAGTATAATGACCGTATACGTGGAAATTGCGATATATCAAATTATAAACTGCAATAATATTACATGAGGAGGAACACATTCTGATGAAATGTCCAATATGCGGTCAGGAATTGAAGCCCGGGAAGAAAGATCCGAATTATCTCTTATGCTATAATTGTAAGAAGAAGTTCAAGGTTCCCCAGAAGAAGATAGAGAATCATGGGGATGATGAAGATGAAGAAGAGCAGAAGTATTCCAATATACCTCCCAGGCAGGTTCGTAAGAAGCGGGAGGCAGAGATGCGGCAGGCTTATGACGAGATGCTTGCCGTAGGAGACGGTAAGAAGAAGACGAAGCCAAAGCCAAAGCGCAGGGAAGAGATAGAAGACGACTACGATGACGATGATTATTATGATGATGAGGATGACGAGAAGATGTCCAAACTGCCGATCATCATACTTGGTATCGCGATTGTGATTGTGGCGGCATTGATTATATTTGTATTATTAAAATAAGGCGGGATAGTATAGCGGGGTTGTCAGAGTTATGGGTTTCTGACAACCCTTTTTAGGTACAGAGCCAGACTGACAGTATCAGATATGCGTCATGCTGTAATTATAGGTTTTTTTAATAAATATGACAGAGATATGATAATGAGAAGAATCGCTTTACATTCTGCTCAAATGAAGATAAAATATATTACAGATTGTTAATAAGTTGAGATAAGGTCGGGGAAAAAGGTGAAGAGGTCATTTTTGAAGAATACGAAGGGAAAGCTTCTGCTGTTTGTTCTTGTGATTCTGGCAGGATTTCTGATCAGGGGACGGCTGGACGACCTATATGAAAAGCAGCAGACGAGAGCCGGAGGCGGAGAAGTGAATACCTACTCAGACGGAGAGCGGATTGGAAGGGCGCTTGTCTATGCCGAGAATGTTCCGGGGGATCATCATATTCTTAAGGCGTTTCAGGACGCACACCCGGAGGCGGAGGTGCTGGCAGCCTGTGAGGAGGATCTGACGGATGACGGACTTAAGGATCTGGTGGTCATATATGCGACTACGGAGGATGACGAGCACGTGGGAAGCGAGAATATCGGAAAGCATAAGCATATCCGTCTGACGGTGGCCATAGATTCCGGAGACGGGGTGAATTACCAGTTCACAGACCCGATTCCCGCGCCTGTGGAGAATCAGAAGATACAGTTCCAGAATATCGACAAGAAGGGCGAGATTGAGTTCGTCCTGCAAGGACAGAAGGAGAATAAGGTGGGTTACGGCATCTACAGGATCGTAGACGGAGAGACGGTGAATCTCTTTGGAGAAGGGATGGAAGACTGCTGATAGAGACTCTGATCAGAGGCTTCTGATCATGGCGGAAGGAGCTGTTGCATAATGCGGATGGCAGGTGTTTTGCAGCAGCTTTTTTGTTACTTTGAAAGCGGTGGTATCCCTTAAGGCAAAGTCCGCTGCGCTAAAAAGAGCCGGCGGCGCTTGTCCGGCAGGAACCGGGACGGAGCGTAGAACGCCGGCTGTCCCGGAAGCAGGATCAGGGATTGAAACGGTAGCCCTTTCCCCATACGGTGGTGAGATGTACGGGCTTTGACGGGATATCTTCAATCTTATCCCGCAGACGCTTCATGTAGACCAGGATGGAGTTATCGTCCGGCGTCTCGCTCTTCCAGACCTTTGAGAAGATCTCCTGCTTGGTCAGGAGTGTATCGGGGTTCTCCATGAAGAAGCACAGAAGGGCGAATTCCTTCGAGGACAGGGAGATCTCTTTTCCGTCCTTAAGGACTGTCTGGGAGTCAAAATGCAGGGTAAAGCATCCGATCTGTGCGGTGGTCGGCGGCATGGTATCTGCGGCCGGGGCGGGCGCATACTGCCGGGTGCGTCTGATGATTGCACGTATCTTGGAGACAAGGACTGCTTTGCTGAAGGGCTTGGTCATGTAATCGTCCGCGCCAAGGCCAAGGCCTTCTACCTGGGCGGAATCCTCCCCGCGGCCGCTTAAGAGTATGACCGGGGTGAGGATCTGTCTTTTGCGCAGTTCCCTCAGCATGGAAAAACCATCCTGGCCGGGCATCATGATATCAAGCAGGATGAGGTCGAAGGTTCTCTGGCTGAGACAGGTAAAGGCGTCGGCGCTGTTCGCGGCACATACGGACTCTATCTTCTCATGTTTTAGGACAGAGGAGACCGCCTTTAGGACGGGCACTTCGTCGTCTACGATAAGAACGGTGATATTGGACATGGGGATACCTCCTGTCTTTCCTGATATAACCCAACTTACTTACCATAATGTTTCGGTGAGTATGTTCTCGAGCGTGCATGTGCTGGATATATAGATTATATCTGCCAATGGATTCAATGTCAAATGCTAATAAGGAGTAACAATACAGAGGGGAGTCTATGGAAAAAAGAAGATTAAGGAAGCTGGCGGTGATAACGGTGGCGGGAGTGGCGGCGCTGTTAGGCGTTGCCTTCTTCATCTACGACGGCGTGAAGAGCACCATTGTCGGAAATGAACAGGAGAGCTTAAGAAGCCTTGCCAGGGTCAATGCACAGAGCCTGCAGGCGAGTCTGGAGGCGAAGGCGAATCTGGTCTATGCAGTATTTTCAGGAGGGATGGAGAGGACAGAAGATATAGAGAAGGGGCTTCTGAGAATACGGGAGAAGGGACGGTATATTCCGCTGTCAGAAGCTGGAGAGCAGGAGGAGTGGATACAGTCTCTGTGCGGGCGGGCGAAAGAGAGTCCCGGCGCCGTCATCACAGGCCCTATAAGACAGTCCGGGGAAGGATATTACGTGTTATATATGACGAAGGCGGTCGGAATCGGCGGGAGTATCCGGGGATATGTGCAGGTGGAATGGAACCTGGATGAGATCTATATGCAGGAACAGGCGCTGCCGGGGCTTGCGGTTAAGAACAGCAGATACTGCATCGTAAAGGGAGCGGACGGAACCACGGTCATGCCCAGCAGCTATGGGGAGGAGGAGCTTTCGCTTTCCCATACGGATCAGAACGGCTGTACCATTGAATGGATATATGAGGCGAAGGACGGTATTCCGCAGAGGACTCAGAAGCTGGTCGCCTGTGAATCTGTAGAGATTGCAAAAGAAGCGCTGTTTCTCTACATCGTAGAGGATTATGGGGAGGTCATACGTCCGATCGAGCAGATTGCGTTATACTTCTTCTTCCTTGGAAGCGCCGTCATCATATGGGCGGCGGCGCTGATCTATAAGATCAAGGAGCAGAAGAAGACGGAAGAACTGCTGGTAAGAGAGCTTAGGCATGAGAAGACGCTCAATGAGGCCATGAAGGAGCAGGAGGGGCTGATGCAGAAATACAACCACTCGAAGACCATGAGTGTGCTGACGGGTTCGATTGCCCATGAGTTCAACAACCTCATGACGCCGATCGTACTGTATGCGGATCTTCTGGAGGAGAATGAGGCGGTCTTTGGCGAGATGCCGGAGGAGGTCACAGAGTTAAAGAGTGCGGCAGGCAGGTGCGAGGAGCTGGCGAGGCAGCTCTTAAGCTACAGCCGGCAGGGAAAGGCAGAGAAGGTCTGCACCGATTACGACGCAGCCTACGCAATGCAGGAAGCCGTGAATATCGTAAAGAAGCTTCTTCCGGAGGAGATACGGCTTAAGGAAAATATCTGCCGGACGCCTTACTATATCCATGGACAGTTAGGCGCGCTCAATCAGATTCTCCTGAATCTGGCGACCAATGCCATTCACGCCATGAAAGAGGGCGGGACTCTTGGAATCTGGTTCGGCCTGAGTGCGGACGATGAGAAGTGTGTACGCCTTGTCGTAGAAGATACCGGGACCGGGATTGCGCCAGAGATCAGGCAGCAGGTGTTCCACCCCTTTTTTACGACGAAGCAGGCAGGGGAAGGAACCGGAATCGGACTGACGGTGGTAAAAAGACTGACGGAAGAGCACGGGGGATCTGTCCGTGTGAAGACAGAATTGGGGAAGGGAACGACATTCATCCTTGATTTTCCCCGTGTGGGTACTAGTACGCAATGCTGTACTAGTATAACCCACACGAATTAACCGTACGGTTAATTCTCTTCCAGATTCTCGTTCAGATACGGAGTCGCTGTCTTCGAGATGTCGATGGCGTCTTCGTCGGAGATGCTGTCAATCTTCTTGGCTTCATTGTACCAGTCCTCGAAGGTCATTCCAAGAGGGAACTTATCGTCGATGGATTCCTTGATGAACTCGTCGAAGTCCGGAATACCGGCTTCTTTGAAAATTGTATTTGACAGCTCCAGAGATTTTGCCGAATCTTTTGCAAAGATAATGTCTTCTTCCGGCACGGCAGGGTCGGTCCACTGTGTTGCAAAGTCTTCATTGTTCTGCATTGTCTTTTCAGACCACTGCCAGGTGATTGTACGGCCCTCTGCAACTGTCTTCATATATACGGTACGCAGGCCTACATATGGATCGACGTCAAAGCCGTCGGCAAACATCATGGCCGCGTTATAAGGATGCTCATATAAGTATTTGACGGAAAGCATATGTGCGTAGACGAGCCGGCGTGCAAGCTCCGGGTATTTCTCCCTGAATTCTACAGACATGGCATAACTGCAGCAGGTTCCGGCATTTTCCTCGGTAAGGAGTTCTCCTTCTTCCAGGTTCGCACCCCAGCTGATACACATAATCTTGCCAAAGCCTTCGAACTCGGCCTGGGAAGCGTACGGATCGCAGCAGGTGAATGCATCGATCTGCCCCGCCTTCAATGCGAACATGGCGTCTTTCTGTCCCATGGTGACGATATCATAATCAGCCG
>CAMSTW010000058.1 GCA_947063855.1 uncultured Dorea sp. | reverse complement strand
TTAGATATTTAAAAGTCATACATGAAATTGAGATTATGGGAAAGACCAGATAACTGAGTTATCTGGTCTTTTTCATTTGCCTTTTCATTATTTGCCGCTTTATTATTCTCTTCCCGCCAGCTTGAACTGGACGTTGACTCCCAGCGGATTGATCACCACACCGGAACTCTCCTTTGACAGAAGCTTCGTGATCTTATCGGCCTCCACTACCATGGCACGGAACAGATTCTCTCTGTTAAACTTCTGGAATTCAAGAAAATCTGTGAACAGCGGCTGGTACACCTGTCCTTCCTTCCCCTTAAGCGCCGGAATTCCCTGGTCCTGCCCTACTGCAACGATATACCTGCCCTTTCCAAAATGGGCCAGCATCTCCTCGTACAGCTCCTTTAATTCCTCCGTCATCTTCTGCCCCTGATTCTTACGAAGTTCCTGCACAAAATAAATCGCGGTAAGATGAAGCTCCGGATTCTCCACTCTTACCTGCCCCTTTGGGAGCTTATCCGGCCCTTCTCTTCGAATCAGCTCGTTCAGCTGTACAGATACCCTCCGGGCTGTTCCGTCATCGATCACGATACAGTTCACTCCCAGCGTAAACAGGCTGGTATAGAACGAAAGGAAATTCTTATTCTCAATCCTGGCAACCCGGACCACCGTCTTGTCCCTGACAAGCCCGGCCGCCGCCCTCTTCGCATCCTCTTCTTCATAAAACAACAGAATCTGATCGTCAAAGGTCCCGGGATCGCATTCTACATAGGGAAGTCTTGTGCTGTCTGACAACAGCACAAAGACCGCCCCGGAAGTTCTCAGCCGCTCCAGAGTGACTGTCTTCATATCTGCGCTCATTCTTCTCTTTCCTTCAATAGTTTCTTTGTCAGCTTCTTCGCCTTCTTCTTACACTTGCCGCAGCCCTTGCCGGCCTTCGTCAGCTTCTTCACCTCTTTGAATGAATCTGCCCCGCCCTTCACTGCATCCGCGATGTCGCCCTTCGTCACATGACGACAGGAACAGATTACCTTCTTGCGGTTCATAACTAGAGTACCAGGGACGGCGCGGAATATGTACGTGCCCCAAGCTCATTGTCAAGCATATACAGGCTCTTTGGATCGTCTCCAAATAACTCATACTTCTTCACAAGATTATCCGCGTTCGTCTCTTCCTCACCCTGTTCCTTCACAAACCAGTCCAGGAACTGCATCGTGCGGAAATCCTTC
Organism: uncultured Dorea sp.; assembly: GCA_947063855.1. Classification (GTDB taxonomy): domain Bacteria; phylum Bacillota; class Clostridia; order Lachnospirales; family Lachnospiraceae; genus Sporofaciens. The sequence goes on along the minus strand of CAMSTW010000058.1, from coordinate 17,494 downwards.
ACCGAATATGCCGCGTCATAGATTGCATGAATCAGGCTGGTTACATACTGCTCATGCTTCAGTCCTTCCGCAAGCACGGCCTTGGCGCTCTCAAGCGCGACCGCCGGCTTGTCAATCGCTTCTAATTCAACCTTCTCTCCGTTATTCTGCAGGTACTGGATAAAGAGCATCGCATGGTCTCTCTCCTCCTGTGCCTGGATCTTGTACCAGTTGCCGAATCCATCCAGCCCGTGGTCAAAATAATAATTCGAAAAATCCAGGTACAGGTATGCGGAATAGAACTCCTTGTTCACCTGCTGATTCAATAACTCTACTACTTTTTTATCTAACATGTATATTTCCTCCTTCGGTATGTGAAATGTAATTCTTCCTTATTATACACTCCGCCCCTCTCATTTTCAAGCAGATTTCCTGTGGTAACAGAATCTACTGGTTGGCGCGGTAGGCTTCGTCGGCTGTGTATACGTCGAAGCCGCTGCGTTTCAGGATGTCGGTCACACGGTCGGGATCGTCGCTTTTGAGGACAGCCGCCGCGTCATTTCCGTTGGCAAATGCATACATGTACTCTACGTTGACTGCACCTTCTACAATCTGGTGCATGGCCTTGCTTAAGGAACCTGTCGCGTGAGGAACGCGTAAGGCAACCACGTCCGTAAGCATCGCTGTGATTCCGGCCTCCTTGAGCGCTGAACGCCCCTTCTGCGGGTCGGAAACTATCATACGTAACATTCCATAGTCTGACGTGTCCGCAAGGCTTAAAGCCACGATATTTACGTCATTTTCAGACAAAACCTTCAACACATCGTCGAGCCGGCCTTCCCTGTTCTCTAAAAATACTGATAATTGCTGAATTGTATTGCTTGCACCCATGGTATCTCCCTCCTCTTACAGATCTCTGTTGTCAATGACACGTTTTGCCTTGCCTTCGCTTCGCTGGATGGTCTTAGGCTCAACAAGCTTCACTCTTACGGATACGCCAAGCGCCTGCTTTAATACGGCTCCCACTTTACTCTTCAATGCATCCAGCTTCCGGATCTCGTCAGAGAAATACTTCTCATCTACTTCTACCATAACGGTCAGGACATCCAGATTATTCTCACGGTCGACGATCAGCATATAGTGAGGCGCAACGCCGCCGCCCATAGAGAGAAGCGCTGTCTCAACCTGGGTTGGGAATACATTGACACCGCGGATTACCTTCATGTCATCCGTACGTCCGGTGAACTTCTGGATTCTTGGCAATGTTCTTCCACATTCACAGGTGTCGTGTTCGATACTGGTAAGATCCTTCGTCCTGTAACGAATCAGCGGCATTCCTTCCTTGGCAAGGGTGGTGAACACAAGCTCACCCGTCTCGCCGTCCGCACATGCAGACTGATCCGCCGGATTGAGTACCTCCGGATAGAAATAATCCTCATACACGTGCAATCCCTTGTGATGGATACAGTCCATGGCGACTCCCGGGCCTGTGATCTCGCACAGTCCGTAGATATCGAAGCTGTTGATATGGAAGATGCTCTCAATCTTCTTGCGCATCTCATCTGTCCACGGCTCTGCCCCGTTGATACTCGCCTTGATCTGCAGACGGTCCACGATTCCCGCCTCCTGCGCCGCCTCCGCAAGATATAATGCATAAGACGGGGTACAGGCGAACGCAGTCGCTCCGAAATCCTCCATACACATCAGCTGACGCTTTGTATTGCCGGAGGACATGGGAATCGCCATCGCACCTAACGCCTGCGCTCCCAGGTCCAGACCCATCCCTCCTGTGAAAAGTCCATATCCGTAACATACATGGATGCGGTCCGCTGCATTCAGCCCGGCCATCGTAAGCCCTCTTGCCACACATTCTCCCCACACATCCACGTCCTTCTGTGTATAAGAAGCAAGTGTCAGCTTGCCGGTCGTCCCGGAAGTCCCCTGCACACGGGCAATCTTCTCCTTGGGAACTGCCAGCAGCCCAAACGGATAGTTGTCCCGCAGATCCTCCTTCGTCGTGAACGGAAGCTTGTGGATATCCTCAATCCCCCGGATGTCGCCGGGTTCTACTCCCAGTTCATCCATCTTCCTGCGGTAGAATTCCACATTCTCATATACATTCTTCACCTGCTTTACCAGGCGTTCACTCTGAAGGGCATTCATCTCATCCCTGCTCATACACTCAATCTTCGGATCTCTGATCGTCTCTTTCCAGTTCTCTATCGCTACTCCTGCCATATTCTCATACTCCTGTTCTGATTTTATTTTTACTATGGTCTGCCAACCTGTAAAAATACCCTTCGCCCCTGTTGGCCGGTGCCGGGCGCATCGCAGCCCGTCATCTCATGTAGTTAATGGGACGAAGGTTCCCAAAGTATGAGGCGCTCCAGATCCGCATTTTCCTATACAATATACCACCTCCATACTTAGTAATAACATATATCTTTCAGGATGCTTTCACATCACTCCGATATCAGATGATACCCCACGTCAAAGGCCTTCTTATTGATCTCAATGGTCTTAGGCGGTACTGTGTGCCCAATCACGTCATACCATTCTTCCTTCGTAAAATCCATATGCTGCGCGGCAATCCCAAGCACAATCAGATTGAAGACTCTTGGATTGCCAAGCTTTTTGGACTCTTCTGTTGCATTGACCGTATAGACCTTATGCTCCTGCTTCAGAGTCTCTATGATCCCCTCCGGATACTTTGCGGCGCCGATCACCACCGGTATCGGGTCGATCCTCCAGTCATTCACGATCAAAGCGCCGTCCTTCTTGAGGAAATGCGCGTAACGAAGCGCCTCCAGCTTCTCGAACGCAATCAGCACATCTGCCTGGCCCTCTTCCACGATAGGCTCGGCCACTTTCTCTCCATACCGGACAAATGTAACCACACTTCCGCCTCTCTGCGCCATGCCGTGCACCTCCGAGAGCTTCACGTCATAACCGCCTGCAGTGGCAAGACCGCCCAATATCCTGCTGGTCAGAAGCGTTCCCTGGCCTCCCACGCCTACGATCATAATATTCTTCACCGCCATTACCTGTCACCTGCCTTTACCAATTCAATTGCGTCAAACTTGCACAGATCCCTGCAAAGCCCGCATCCTGTACACATGGTATCGTCGATACGGACCGTCCCGTTCTCTCTCTTCGTCATGGCCGGACAGCCGGGCTTCATGCACATCCCGCATTTCTTACATCTGTCCTCATGCGCAATATAAAGCGGCTTCTTCTCTTTACTCAGCAGCACGCACGGGGTCTTCGTGATAATCACAGACACCTCGTCTTTTGCCACTTCCTCCTTGATCACCCGTTCCAGCGTCTCAAGATCGAAGGCATTCACCTCCGTCACATTCCTGACGCCGATCGCCCTGCACAGCGCCGCTATATCAATGGCATATGCAGGATCGCCCTGAAGCGTCTTCCCTGTCGCCGCATGATCCTGATGTCCCGTCATGCCTGTGGTCGAATTATCCAGGATCAGCACCGTCCCTGTCGCATGATTATATACCATGTTCATCAGGGAATTCACCCCTGTATGGAGGAATGTGGAATCTCCGATTGCCGCTACCCAGTTCTTTATGTATTCTTTCCCCTTTGCCTTCTCCATCCCATGGAGGCTTGAGATACTTGCTCCCATACAGATCGTCGTGTCCACCACGCCAAGCGGGGCAACCGCTCCCAATGTATAGCATCCGATATCTCCTGCTACATGCAGGTTCAGCTTCTTCACCACATAATAAACGCTCCTGTGAGGGCATCCCGGGCAGAGGATCGGCGGTCTTACCGGAACCTGCGCCGGCGCCGCGATGTCAGGCTCTTCTCCAAGAACCGCTCTTCGGATCATATTCGCACTATATTCTCCCTGTACAGTGAACAGTTCTTTCCCTTCTGCCTCAATCCCCCAGGACTTTACCTGCTCTTCAATCACCGGATCCAGCTCTTCTATTATATACAGCTTCTCCACCTTCGCCGCAAACTCTTCAATCAGCTTCCTTGGAAGCGGATTCACCATCCCAAGCTTAAGTACAGACGCCTCCGGCAGCGCTTCCTTCACATACTGGTAAGGAATACCGCTGGTAATCACGCCAATCTTCGTATCCTTCAGCTCTACCCTGTTCACGGCAAGGGTGTTGGCAGCCTCCGCAAGCTCTAAGTTCCTCTTCTCGATCTCAACATGACGCAGCTTCGCATTCGCCGGCATCATGACCGTCCTTCTGATATTCTTCTCATAAGGCTTATCCACTACCCTTCTGCGCTCGCCAAGCTCTACGACTCCCTGGGAATGGGCAAGCCTCGTAGTGGTGCGGAACACGAACGGACGGTCAAACTGCTCGCTTAACTCAAACGCCTGCTTCATGAACTCCTTCGCCTCAGAGCTGTCCGACGGCTCTAATACCGGCAACTGCGCCGCACGGGCAACCATCCTGGTATCCTGTTCATTCTGAGAACTGTAAAGTCCCGGATCATCCGCGACAACAATCACCAGTCCTCCGTTGACTCCCATATAGGAAACGGTATACGCCGGATCCGCCGCCACGTTAAAGCCCACATGCTTCATACAGGACATGGCGCGCACCCCTGCAACAGACGCGCCTATGGCAACCTCCGTCGCAACCTTCTCGTTGGGCGACCACTCACAATACAGGTCTTCTTTGTACTGTACCAGATACTCACTGATCTCGGTGCTTGGCGTACCCGGATATGCGGCGGAAACCTTCACTCCCGCCTCATAAGCGCCCCGGGCAATCGCCTCGTTGCCGAGCATAATGACTCTCTTCTTCTCTGACATTCTATATTCCATCCTTCCATCTTTGTATCTCTAATCTGCATATACTTGTAATAGTATACCACAATACTTTCACAGTTTAAATCATTAATTTAATCACTCCTGGCATGACACTTGCAGGAGAGCTCTTCTACCTCCACCCGGATAATCGCAACCGCCCGCTCAAGCTTCGGATTGGTCTCAAATTCCGTAAAATCTCTCCCCGTCTGCTGCTTCATGATCACGGCCAGCGCTTTTTGCTTCTCTTCCGGCTCTGTGACAATCTCCGCTTTTCCATCCCCAATAATGCTCGCATAATAATAGCTGTACTGGCAGGCGCTATTACCTGCCGCCAGTTCGTGCCCGCAGTCCATCTCAATCCCTGCCCGGGGATTCTCCTTGAGCAATTCAAGCTTCTTCCCCTCTTTCGCTCCGTGGAAATATAAGATAAGCCTTCCTTCTTCAAACATAGCTCCGAAATTCATCGGCACGATGTAGATCCTTCCCTGATCCAAAAGACCCAGCCTGCACACCTTACATGACTCAATGACTCTTCGGATCTCTTCTTCATCCCTTACTTCTCTGTCTTCTCTGCGCATAACGTCCTCCTTATTTTTTCTATTATAGCACCCTTATCTTCAACGAACAATTGAAAAAAATGTGAAAATAGCGTAAGATGGATGTAATAATTGTTAACAGTTTTTTTGCAGGGAGGCAGATTTATGTTAGATTTTGAATATTACGCACCAACCCGGGTTGTATTTGGGAAAGATGCAGAATCAGAAACCGGGAAGCTGGTCAAAGAGCAGAATTGTCAGAAAGTCCTTGTGCACTACGGAAGCCAGAGCGCCGTCCGGTCCGGGCTTATAGACCGTATCTGCGCATCTCTGGACGCCGTTGGTATCCGCTATGCTGCTCTGGGCGGAGTCGTGCCGAATCCGCGCCTGTCAAAGGTCCTGGAGGGGATTGCTCTTTGCCGTAAGGAACAGGTAGATTTCATACTTGCCGTGGGCGGCGGAAGCGTCATAGATTCTGCCAAAGCGATCGGTTACGGCGCTGCAAACGACGGAGACGTGTGGGATTTCTATGACAGGAAACGCTCTGCCGCCGCCTGTCTTCCCATAGGCGCCGTCCTCACCATTGCCGCGGCAGGCAGTGAGATGAGTAATTCTTCTGTCATCACCAACGAGGAGACACAGATCAAACGCGGCTACAGCAGCAACCTCTGCCGCTGTCGTTTTGCAGTCATGAATCCGGCCCTTACCTGTACCCTTCCTGATTATCAGACCCAGAGCGGCTGCGTGGACATCATGATGCATACCATAGAGCGATATCTGAACCATGATACGAATATGGGACTGACCGACGGAATCAGCGAAGCCCTGCTTCGAACCGTAATAAAGAATGCCCTGATCCTTAGAAATGACCCTGAAAATTATGACGCCCGTGCCGAGGTCATGTGGGCGTCCAGCCTTTCCCACAATGGCCTGACCGGCTGCGGAACCGACGGAGGCGACTGGGCGTCCCACCAACTGGAGCATTCACTGGGAGCCTTCTATGATGTCGCCCACGGCGCCGGGATTGCCGCCGTGTGGGGAAGCTGGGCCAGATATGTATACCGGGACCGTCCAAAACGGTTCGCAAGCCTTGCCTCCAGGGTTCTGATGGTGCCTGAAAGATCTTCTACAGAAGAAACAGCCCTTGCCGGTATCAGGGCAATGGAAGCGTTCTTTTGCAGTATCGGTATGCCGGTTTCACTCCGTGAACTTGGGATTACTCCTACGGAGGCGGAGATTCTTAAGCTGGCGGATAACTGCAGCTATGGAAATACCCGGACCATCGGGATCGTCCGCAGGCTTGGCCGGGAAGATATGGCCGCAATCTACCGGATGGCGTTGTAGTATCCGGATATTCTGTTACCGGAAAACATCCCTTTCAGGATATGAAAAAAAATGCCGGAAGAAACAGGTAATTATACCCGTTCTTCCGGTATCTGTCAGTCAGTGTTCATTGTAAAACCTGCTGATCCTCCCGGGCTCAGCCGGAATATTTATTTTGCCGCCTTTTCGGCAAAGTCTGTAGTTACAAGATCCTGATAGGGAGCACGTTTTGCCAGTTCACCTGCATCCTCCAGGATATCCTGCAGAAGCTCGAAGCTCTCTTCCTCAAAAATCAGGTTTTCCTTCCATGTATCCTGATCGTAGTAACGTGTAACGATGGTTGTGATGGTATCCTGGTCAGTCTCCTTAAACTGCGGTGCGATGATAGCCGCAATCTCCTCCGGAGTATGTGCCTGTACGTAGTCCATACCTTTCTGAAGTGCGTTGGTAAAGCCCTGGATTACCTCCGGGTTGTCGTTGATATAACTCTGTTTTGCGGAGAAAGCGGTGTATGGGACATAGCCGCTGTCGGTTCCAAGGGATGCAACGACGTAACCTTTTCCCTCTTTTTCAAGATTCGTCGCGCCTGGCTCGAATTCAACCGTGAAGTCGCCCTGGTTTTCCGCAAATGCGGCTGCAGTGGAACCAAAATCAATGCTCTGGTCAATGTTCACATCCTTGGCAGGGTCGATTCCATTCTGCTTCAGAATGTATTCAAATACCATTTCAGGCATGCCGCCTTTTCTTCCGCCAAGAACATTGGTCCCTTTGAGTGCGTCCCAAGTAAAATCGGGCATTTCTTCCCGTGCTACCAGGAAGTTTCCGGCACGCTGGGTCAGTTGTGCGAAGTTCACCACATAATCATTGGCGCCTTCGTTATAAGTATAGATGGAAGCTTCTGAACCCATGAAACCAATGTCGGCGCTTCCGGAGATTACGGCGGTCATGGTCTTGTCGGCTCCAAATCCGGTCACAAGTTCCAGATCAATCCCCTCTTCCTCAAAATACCCTTCCTCAATCGCCACATACATCGGGGCATAGAAGATGGAATGGGCAACCTCATTGAGGATAACCTTCGTAGATTCCGGAAGAACCTTTTCATCCTTCGTATCCTTAATCTCCTTCGTATCTTGGGATGACGCAGTAGTTTCTGTCTTCTCATCTTTGGAAGAACAGGCGGGCAGGATAGTCATAGCCAGGGCAATGACCAGCGCCGCCGCAAGCAGACGCTTTTTCATAATAATCCTCCTTTTTAATCCTAATGGTATAATATATTCAGGATAGAGGATTGTGTGTCTGCCAAAAATCCGTCATAAAACATCTATTACCGCCTGTTCTGTTCTTCCACGAGATGTGCGGCTCCGTACATCTCCCTCAGCCTTGGCTTCTCAATCTTACCCGTCGCATTACGCGGCACATCTGCAAATATCACCTTCCTTGGGCGCTTATACCTCGGCAGCTTCTTACAGAACGTATTGATATCCTCTTCTGTACAGATCACTCCCGGCTTCAAAGCCACGATTGCCGCCGCGATCTCCCCAAGACGCTCGTCCGGAAGGCCGATTACGGCAACATCCAGAACCGCATCATTGGTCCGCAGGAAGTCCTCGATCTGTACCGGATAGATATTTTCACCGCCGCTGATGATCACATCCTTCTTCCGGTCTACCAGGAAGATGAAGCCATCCTCATCCTCCACCGCCATATCGCCGGTATAGAGCCATCCCTCATGCAATACCTCGTCCGTCGCCTTCTTATCATTATAATATTCCACCATGACGCCCGGACCCTTAACAGCAAGCTCTCCGGTCTCTCCCCTTTGTACTGGATTCCCCTGCTCGTCGATAATCTTCGTCTCCCAGCCGAACCCGGCCTTACCAATGGCGCCTACCTTATGGATATTATCCACGCCCAGGTGTACGCAGCCCGGCCCGATAGATTCACTCAGTCCGTAGTTCGTATCATACTGATGATGCGGGAAATACTCCTTCCAGTGCTTGATCAGGCTTGGCGGCACCGGCTGCGCCCCGATGTGCATCAGACGCCACTGGTCAAGCTGATACATATCCAGTTTGACCCTGCCGTCATCCAGGGCAAGCAGAAGATCCTGCGCCCACGGAACCAGCAGCCACACGATGGTGCACTTCTCCTCCGATACGGCGCGGAGAATAAATTCCGGATTCGCTCCCTTAAGCAGAACCGCCTTGCCTCCGGTAAGAAAACTTCCGAACCAGTGCATCTTGGCCCCCGTATGATAGAGGGGCGGAATACACAGGAACACATCCTCCTTCGTCTGTCCGTGATGGTTCTGCTCCACCTTGGCCGAATGCATCAACGCCTCATGGGTATGTAAAATCGCTTTCGGGAATCCTGTCGTCCCGGAAGAAAAATAAATCGCGGCATAATCATCATCATTGATATCAATCTTCGGAGACTGGCTGGAACAATTGGCAGAATGCATCGTGTAATCCTCCGCAAACCCGGGACACCCATCCCCTACATAATAGAGCAGCCGGTGCCTGCTGATGTTATCTGCAATCTCCTCCACACGTCCGATAAATTCCGGACCGAACACCAGCACATCCACCTCGGCAAGCTCCACGCAATACTGGATCTCCTCCGCCGAATAGCGGAAGTTCAGCGGCACTGCAAGCGCCCCGGTCTTTAAGATTCCGAAGTAAATCGGCAGCCATTCCAGGCAGTTCATCAGAAGGATCGCAACCTTGTCCCCTTTCTTGATTCCCCGCTCCAGAAGAAGATTCGCAAAACGGTTGGACTTCTCATTAAACACACTCCACGTAATCTCACGCCTGTAGTAGGACGCACGGACAGGCTCAATCAGCTCGTACTCCTTCCAGGTCACACGTCTTGTCTCCGGCATCTCCGGGTTGATCTCCACCAGACATACGTCATCTCCGTACAGCCGGCAGTTTTTCTCCAGAATATCTGTAATAGGCATCGGAAAATTCCCCTTTCATATCGCTTTAACGCTTTTACTCATTAAAGTCCATAATACCTAATCTGATAAGAAATGTCAATGCCTTTCCAGTCAAATTCAGCAGAGAGCAACCATTTCCAAATCTTATCTACACCTGCCCAGGCTCTGCTTCCTCTCTTGACGGGATTTCTGCCTTAGTCTCTCTGCCGTCAGAAATCTTCTCGGTATTTAACACTTTGATGAACGCCGCACACGCCGCAAACATAATAAATATAAACGGGAACGCCGCCGCCAGAGAAATCGTCTGCAGTGGTTTTAATCCGCCTGCCATCAGAAGTCCGACCGCCATCACCGACTGGATGATCCCCCAGAGAATCTTCTTACTGTTGGGAGGATTGATGTCACCCTTCGTCGTAAGCATTGACAATACATACACGCCGGAATTTGCGGATGTTACAAAAAATGCGCACAGAGAAATAATCGCTACTATAGAGAGCAGAAATCCAATCGGATACTTACTCAGTACAACAAAGAGCCCTACCTCAGGCGCCGCCACTGCCTCCTTAAGATCTTCCAGCACCATAATCCCTTTCTCTCCCAGATTAATACCAAGGCTTCCGAACACAGAACCCCATATACAAGATGCGAGGGCCGGAACAAGTACCACACCGAGAATAAATTCCCTGATTGTACGTCCTTTGGAAATACGCGCAACAAACACTCCCACAAACGGCGCCCACGCAATAAACCATGCCCAGTAAAACAATCTCCAGCTTCCAAGCCATGAGTTATCCCCATAAGCCCCAATCCCAAGCGAATCAGGTATAAACTCACCAATGTACTGCCCCAGGCCATTTATAAAACTGTTCAGGATTTCCACCTTCGGCCCTACCAGAAAACATACGGCCATAAGACCAATCGCAACATAAAGGTTCGTATCAGAAATCAGCTTAATCCCTTTATCAATACCGGAAACCGCCGATCCAATATACAGAACAGATACCACAACAATAATACCAATCTGCACTGCAAGCGTTGTCGGAAGGCCGAACATATAGTTAAATCCTGCATTAATCTGCAAAGTTCCAAGGCCCAGAGATGTCACCACCCCCGCCACTGTTGCAAAGACTGCAAGAATATCTACCAGTTTCCCAAGCCAGCCTTCCGCCAGCTTTTCACCAATCAGCGGTTCCAGGATTACGCTGATCAGTCCCTTCTTATTCTTGCGGAACATAAAATAAGCAAGCGCAAGACCGATAACCGCATAATTCGCCCACGGAAGTATCCCCCAATGCATAAAGAAAGAACGCATGGCAAAATCTGCCGCTTCCGGCGTACCTCCTTCCATCCCTACAGGATTCAGATAATGCGTCAACGGCTCCGCAACTCCCCAGAATACCAGTCCTACTCCCATTCCACATCCAAATAAGAGGCCGAACCATGTAAGATTCCGGTACTCTGGTCTGGAATCGTCTCCCCCAAGACGAACACTTCCATATTTCCCAAATGCGACATAGACAACGAACACCAGGAATACAATCATTGCCACCAGATACAGCCATCCGAAATCTGTGGTCAGAAATGCAAAAGCCGCATTGGACACTACAGTAAAACTGTCATTAAATGCCACCGACCACACAGCCATGATTGCAATCAATACAAGCGAAACATAAAATACAGTATTTTTTGAGTCCTTTTTCTCCATCCGATATTCCCCCTTCATCTATTGTACTGCCGGAAAACAAAACTATACACGGAATACCGTCTGCTCGGTAATATCCGTCGCCAGCGCTTCCAGGGCAACCTTCGTCCTGTGACAGCGAAGCTTCCACTGATCCTCTTTGGACGTATCCGGATCGCCTAACGGGTAAGGAATCGAAATGGTCGGAACAATTCTGTTAGAGCCTACCGTCTTCGCAACAGGAACCAGATTACACATCTGCACGATTGGGAAACCTGCCTTCTCAATCTCTTTCACCATCGTTGCACCGCAACGCGTACAGGTGCCTCATGTGGAGACCAGAATACATCCGTTCACATGGTCTTCCTCCAGATGTGGAATAATCTCTCTCGCCATCCTCGCCGCTTCAGATTCGGTAGTTCCGGTTCCTACGGTTGTATAGAAATACTGATGCAGGCTTCCGAATACCCCTTCCTTTTGAAGCTCTTTCAACGCATCCACCGGCGTGATGACGTTCGGATCGGCGTCTGCCGCCGCCGGGTCAAATCCTGCATGAATCGTCTTATATTCTCCGCCTCTCAGTTCCTTATCCCCGGAAATATCATATCTTCCCCAGCGGGTAGCCGATGCAGACTGGATACGGTCCGGATTATCTACCGGAACGATTCCGCCGGTGTTAAGAAGCGCGATCCTTGCCTCGCCAAGATTCACGATAGCCGGTGCAATCGGTACGCGGTCAATCTTCGGAATCGGAAGCTCTGATACGAAGGGTTCGCCGTTTAACTTGCGAACCAGCATATCCAGCATACGCTCAGACGCCGGTTTCATATCCTTTCTCCATGCCTGATGGCGGATCCCTCTTGCAAAATATCCTTCCTCAGAAGCAGATCCTACCGGCTCGCCTGCAAGAAGCTTCTTCGCAACATTTGCCATTGCCTTCACATCCTTGCGCATCTTCGAGGCAATATTTCCGCCCTTTAAGATATACATGTCCTTCTTGAACATGTCTACTCCCGGCGTCTCCTCGTTCATGGAGGTCACCACAGGTACGCCGTATCTCTCTTTGACCGCCTTACAGATCGTTCCGCAGGCTACCGTATAACGTCCGGCCTGGAACGCCGGTCCTGCCAGGAAAAGATCCATCTCTTTGTCTGCCAGCATGTCAAGGATCGCCGCAACAGCCGCATCTGTATTAGATCCCATATAGTTATCGCCGCAGATAATCGTATGCGTCACTTCCGCGATTCCGTCCAGCTCTTTTGCAAACTGCACCGCCGGTCCAATCTGTCCTTCATGAATCTCCGGCTCAACGCCTGCCTTTTCTTCTCCGCCAATCTGTCCAAAGAACTGATTTACATATAAAATCACCTTTTTCATCGTCATGCCCTCCTAAAATTCCATCATCTGCTTCGGCGACCATCCAACTACCTGGTCTCCGCAGAACATACCATTATTTTCAAGAATGATTGAACCGTCTTCCCTGACAGATGGTCCAAGAACCTCATCATAATCCCAGCCGCCGGAATTGCCGTCCCTTGCAAGCGCCTGAAGCTCTCCGAGGACCGTCTCCATCGGCGGAAGCGAAATGAGTTCTCCTACATTTCCGCAGGAGACAATCGCATCACACTTCTCGTCCAGCGTAACCAGCGGCTGTCCATGCCCGTCACGTCCGGTACTTTCGTTCGTAATACCCACAGTCTTAACTCCTGCATCCTCCAGGGCAACAAGGCATCCTACAAAGTCCGCATCCGGATTACCATAGCCCTCCTCCGCAACAACCGCCCCGTCTGCTCCAAGGCTTTTTGCAATCTGAGCCACAAACTGCGCGGCACGTTCCTTCTGCTCCAAAGCTACATTCAGATTCGACATGATGACGCCAAGGAAATTAATCGTCTTACCGTGGGCATCCATGAGAACCCGCAAATTCGGCGTATTCTGCATATCATAGGTAGACCATTTCGAAGATACCGGCATAAAGCTTCCGGATACAATCGCGCCGTCCAGTATCTCCGTTGGGCTCATCACAGTCGGAAGCATATGGTTCGTGTCCCATCCATACACCAGATCGTTGTATCCCATAGCCTCCATCTGGGACTGCGGCTGCATAACATATACGACGGACGGAAGCTTCTCAATCCCGGCATCCCGTCTAATCATAGGAGTGGTCTCGTAGACATCCTTATCCTCCGGCGTAAGATCCTTTACACAGGCACCGATGAACTCAGCAAGCTTGTGCCCGGCTCTTCTCAGCGCGTCATTCTTCTTCTGCTGTTCATGTCTCTCAAACTCTTCATTGGTATCGGCCACCAGAACAATATTATTCAGCTGTCCAAAATATGTAAGCTTCTGGCCTTCTCCGCTCATGTCAATGATGCCGTCCTGGAATCCGCCCCAGTGCCTTCCTACTACCAGTACACTGCAGTTCTTCAGTGCATGGAGCACGCCGTCTCCTGCCGGCGCCAGCTCGCTGGTATAACCCGGGAATAACCCGCGTCCGTCTAATCTTACTCTTGGTTCAATCGCCTCCTTAACCGGACACATACGGATCTTATCACCCGGTTTGGCGATATAAAGATCTGCTTCCGTAATCCTGTCATCCTCCCGGATGTACGCCAACGCTTCTTCTTTGTTAATCGTAAGGATACCATCATTCAAGGACAGCCGATCCCCGAAAATGATGTCTTTCACATAGAAATTACCAATCTCTAACCTCATGGTCTTCCTCCTTGTCCATTCATGCAGTTTTACTATTTTTACACATTAACAAGCGCGCTTATCTGTTAATTCATATAATGAATATATCAATAAGCGCGCTTATTGTCAATATGTTTTTTCAAATATAGGTATTTTCTATACGTAAGACCGTTTTCCATTTCCGGCATAACGGAATCCGGCATAGACTACCGGCCTCATCATATGCTATAATTTAAAATCATATCAAGAAATTTTAAGGAACTGGTAAATTATATGAGTAACGAAAAAGAGAACCAAAAAAAGCAGAACACGATCCGCTTCATCGAAGCGACCCAGGAATTAATCGAGTCGGACGGACTTGAGAATCTCTCTGTCCGCAAGATCGCAGACAAAGCCGGATTTCATAACTCCACCATCTATCTGTATTTCAAGGATATCGAGGAACTGATTCTTCTTGCCTCGATCAAATATTTTAACGAATACAGCAAGAATCTGTCCGAACTCAGTTCCTGGAAGCTCCGTCCGAGAGAGCATTTCCTGTCTGTGTGGGATTATTTTGCACAGGCAACCTTTCAGAAGCCGAATGTTTTCTATAATTTCTTCTTTGGGAAGCACAGCGACGACCTGACCGGAATCATGAATCAGTATTATGAGCTGTTTCCGGATGAGCGTGAAAAATACACTCCCCAGATTGAAGATATGTATTATGGAAAGAATATCTGGGACCGCTGTATGGGCCTGCTGGCCCCGCTGGCAGAGTCAGCGCCGGGAATCCAGGAGTCCAACCTCAATATCATCAACGACATTACCGTCAGCTATGTGAAGTATCTCCTGGAACAAAAATGTCAGAACCCGTCTCTGGATTCTGACATGCTTACTGATAAACTGATGCAGATGTTGAAATTTGTTATTAATTAATACAGGCTCCCGGCAGACGTTCCTGCAAAGAGGGCGTGCATAATGTGAGGATGCGTTTGCAGATACTGCTCTTACCGGTCTATGATCTTATTCTTCTGCCGGTACTCCCGCGGCGACATCCCGTACACGCCCTTGAACGCTCTGGAGAAATGCAGGAGATTGGGATATCCTACGGACGCCCCGATATCACCCACCGACTCATCCCCGATGATCAGCGCATCCGCCGCCTTGGTCATACGGTAATGGATCAGGAACTCCTGCGGCGATTCTCCCACCACATTCTTGAATACTTTACCGAAATAACTCCGGTCTAGCTTACACTTCTTGGCGATATCCTCTACCGTGATATTCTTATCATAATTATGCTCAATGTAAACGACCGCCTCCCTGGCATAGAATTCACTGAGCTTCCCTCCCTGCAGCTGCCGCTTCGACGCAGAATACTTGATCAGACAGTCCACGAAGAGATACAGATACCCGATCATCTCCAGATTCGACGCATTCTGGCTTCTTACGATCGTCATCATACGCTCCTTAAGGATCTCGCCGTACTCGGGATCACTTAAGGAATATACCGGCGACTTATGGGATAAGCCCGCAAGCTCCACGCACTCCTTCGCCCGAAGCCCGCCGAACTCCAGCCACACATATTCCCACGGCTGGTCGTTATCGGCATAGTAGGTATTGACATATCCGGGCTCGATGATGAAGCCGTTGCCCGCCTCTATATCATAATAGGTGGCGTCTCCTTTCTCATCATTGGCGTGCAGGCATCCCTTCCCCGAGATTACATAGTGGAACAGGTAATTATTTCTGACATACGGACCGAACGAATGCAATGGTTCACACTTTTCATACCCATATTGGTATATTGTCAGATCCATAAAGCGTTCGTCCTGAAATACTGAAAACAAATAATTCATCATGATGTGTCCCCAACCTTTCTGATGTTCTTTGCGCGTCACGGCATATTCATCCCCATGCAATTGAAGTGTGCCGTTCGTGCTCCACTGGATTTAGTCATTCTGTTCAAAATTACATCATACTTTTTGTATAAAATCACGAAAATCTGTCTTCCGTCTTTATTATATACCATAATGGGTCTACACTTCAATATTTTCTTTTCAATATCGAATCAAGATAAAATCCCGCCACATCAGAATATTTACCTTTCCGTAGCAAACTGCTATCATTTTACCAGTAAATACATAATAATTCATGCAACTTAACGAAACAATTCTGTAATATCTCAGGCCGGGCGATTTGCAAATACGCTCTAATGCAGAATCGGGAGTAATTAAGGAAAGCATGGAAGGAAAAGGAGTAGTGTGGAATGAAAAGAAGAGTAATTGCCACAATGCTTGTGGCGGCAATGCTGATTGGGACCGTCATATCAGCCAGCGGATGCAGTTCCGATGAAGCTGACGGGAAAACCCATATCACCATGCTTCAGTACAAGCCGGAAGCTGTCAAGGCCTTCGAGAAGATGGAAGAGGAATTCAACGCATCACACGATGACATCGTGCTGCACATCGAATCTCCCAACGATGCCATGACCGTACTGAAGACACGTTTCATCAAGGAGGACGCCCCGGATATCATCGGTATCGGCGGTGACGTTAACTTCTCAAACTTCCTGGATGCCGAGATGCTGATGGACATCTCCGATTTCGAGGGACTTTCACTGATCAAGCAGGCTTACTTAGACATCGACAAGAACCTGGAATTCGTTCCATTAGACGGAGTATACGCCGTTCCCTATGTGGCAAATGCCGCAGGTGTGCTGTACAACAGGGAGATGTTTGAAGATAATGACTGGGAGATTCCGACCACCTGGGATGAATTCATGGATCTGTGTGACGAGATCAAGTCTTCCGGACAGCAGCCGTTGTATTTCGGTTACAAGGATGTATGGACCTGTCTGGCGCCGTGGAATGCGCTTGCCTGCGACCTGGCACCCACAGACGTCTGCCGTCAGGTAAACAAAGGCGAGACGAAGTTTATCGACGAATACCCGGAAGTTGCCGAGAAGATGCTTGAGCTTCTTGACCATGCCCAGGACGATCCATTTGCATATAACTACAACGACGCATGTACCGCATTTGCAAACGGTGAATCTGCTATGTATTGTATCGGCAGTTACGCCGTGCCGCAGATCCAGTCTGTGAATCCGGATATGGATATTGATTCCTTCGTTATGCCCGGATGCGACAATGCCGACGACAATATTCTGAACTCAGGCGTTGACCTTCAGTTCTGCATCACAAAGGAATGCCCGGATAAGGAGGCGGCTTATGAAGTATTAAGCTTCCTGCTTGAGGACTCCACCATCCAGACTTACTTAGACGACCAGAACGCCGTACCATGTAAGGATACGGAATTTAAGCTTTCTCCGGCTCTTGACGGCATGCTCGACTACATCAACGAAGGCAAGATGGTTGACTATCAGGATCACTATTATCCGGCAGAGATGAGTGTGGACGCGCAGATCCAGACCTTCTTATTAAATGGCGACGTAGACAAGTTCCTGAACAAGTTCGATACCGACTGGGTACGCTATAACCGTGATATTATCCGTAAAGTACAGGATTATGAGAAAAAGGGAGGGAATCAATAATGAATAAAAAACTCAG
>CAMSTW010000057.1 GCA_947063855.1 uncultured Dorea sp. | reverse complement strand
TACGATGGCAATTATTGCGTAGAAATGAGAGGTGCTCGGCTTAGGGCATTGACACGGCATATTTGGGCTTCCTTATCAAAGTCAGAAATCGTAGAAATGAGAGGTGCTCGGCTTAGGGCATTGACACACTAAAATCACGCCTACTACGATGGCAATTATTGCGTAGAAATGAGAGGTGCTCGGCTTAGGGCATTGACACATGAGCTGTTATAGTATAAGTCCCTGCATCAGTTTGGTAGAAATGAGAGGTGCTCGGCTTAGGGCATTGACACTTCTTCTCAATTTTTACTCTGATTCTCATTTTTTTCTGTAGAAATGAGAGGTGCTCGGCTTAGGGCATTGACACACAATCACGTGAATGTCCGCTGGTGAGTGCTCTTGCAGTAGAAATGAGAGGTGCTCGGCTTAGGGCATTGACACAGGATGAGGGTAACCTTTGCGTTCTCAGTATTACAGTAGAAATGAAAGTTGCTCGGCTTAGGGCATTGACACATGTCGAACAGGATAGTAGTGGTACGCATGGTTTATTCGTAGAAATGAGAGTTACCCGACTCAGGGCATTAACATACATCCGGGGTAGGAGTAGACTTCTTCTCAAAATTGTAGAAATGAGAGTTACCCGACTCAGGGCACTGACACATCCTTGTAGACCGTGTACCTGCCAAATGGAGGTAACCGCCTTATCCTGACACAATACTGCAAGCAAAAAAAGAAAAAGCATGGGAAATCAAAAGATATTAGTAAGAAATTCCCAGAACAGTACACAAAGAAGCTCTGGGGATTTCGCATTACAAAATCCTCAGAGCTTCTTTCTCACATCATCCATTTTACCGGGGCAAATGAATTTTATTCACTAAGATAAACCTTATCGAATTCCTCCCCCGCCACAAAATTAAAATCCGCCTCTACGACCTCATGCCCTGCGCCATACTCCAATTCATAGAATACAATCACCGCATCCTTCCCCGCAGTCAGCAGATCTCCCCACAGCGGAGCACGAAAGCAGGCGTCCTCATTTCCCTCATCAATCACCAGTCCCTTATGCTCCATCAGGAAACGAATCTCCGGACACATCCCATCCTCCAGACGCCAGGCATTCAGCCATTTGGGAATCTGTTCATAATCATCACCACCCATATGCCGGTGGTTCTTAAGGAAAAATGCCCGGGTATTGGGATACGGCGTCCCAGATGAATCCAGTTTGACATAATCTCCGGATTCTGCCAGTTCTCCCTCTGTAGCCTCCCGTGAAAATACCCGCCAATGACCTGCATCCACCTGCCGTATCTTCCCCTCTCCAATAAGCCGCTCTATCACCGGGTGATCCTCTCCAAGGCAATACGCCTTTATGATCTTCCCTTCCCTTTTTCTAATCCGTCTCATAAGTCTAATCCTCCTATCCTTCCGTCTATACGATTATCCTTGAAAAATCCCATTCAGAGGATATTCACACCATCATAACATAACCACTTTTTCTTTCCCCAGTACCGCCGCCGCATTAACAGTATCATAACATAATTGCATTTCCTTTAACAAGATACAAAACTTAACAATCCTCATCCATATTTATCATCCTTTCCAGCATAATCTCAAAGGACTCTTCCCTGTCTTCCTGCGTTTTCACCGCCAGCTTACTGTCCGCTTCCCCCGTACAGATCTCTATTCCTCTCAAGCTCATGCCAAAATTATCATAAGCCAGCCGCACCGTCGTCTGCTCCTTCTGAAACTTCATGATCCGCCCGTCTGACTCGCAGAAATCAAATTGCTGCGCCGTCAGCAATCTGACCGCCTGACGTCTCAAGGTGAACCTTCCAATCAGCAAGATTCTGAGCCGCCCCGGCCACCGCCTATGATGAAGGAAGAAATAATCCGGCCGCTTCCCTTCATAAGACTTAAGTTCCATTCCTTCAAAACACTTCTCATAGCAATACGTCCCCTCTTCGTCCGTATCCGGCTGATAAGATTTCCGCAGGAAATATGGAGCTTTCGCGATTAACACCAACTTCCGCAAGAATATGTTCGGAGCTTCTGTAATCACCTGCTCCGAAAGATTCGTATTCTCATACACCTCACCCAAATATTCCGCATCACTCCCCATTTCATATAGAAGCTTCCCGATCAGATACATAACTGCCAGAAAATATACCCCTGGGAACAGAGACGGTATCTTCTGTATCTCGCCAAGGCATCCCCTCAAAACTCCCGGGAGAGGCAGCATACTCTCATAGATATCCCTTGCCATCAAGGGTATTAATATAATCGTGACTCCTATAACATATCCCATAAACGACGGAGTCCATCTTGTTTTCTTATTATTTTCCATATTAGAAATCATCACTTGATCCTTCATCTTCCAACACCCCCATAGTATATTATCGGAACACCGACCGTATCAGATAGAACAATACATATACGATAAGTATCAACGGCATAACGGCATTGAACAATGCCAGCGCCTGATTTGCCAGCGAAGCAATAATGAAATCCCAGTGCTTTACACAACTGATCAATACCAATATTCCAAAGGCCGCCGTCCATCCAATCAGGAACCTTTTTATGATGTCCCAGGCACCCATAATTGAATAGTCCATCCTTCTCCTCCTTTCTTACTCTGCCGGCAGACAGTCTAGTTCAGCTTTGCATTCATTCCTGAGTAATAAGCACGCCCCACTTTGCGGGATCATCTGCCCCACAATCAATCGACGCAGTTCCCCCTCTTCGTTTCCCTACCACCCCCAGAAACTTCTGCGCATCCGCCGGCTTAATCTTCCAACCAGTATCATAATCCCAAGAAGTACTGCCAGAACCGGCAGTCCCATGGACAGCAGATTCGCAATCCCAATAGCAATCCTTGCCGTAACCTTGTCAAAATCAGCGATAATGTAGATAACCGCAATCAATGATATGATACTTAACACAATCGTCAAAATCTGGTTTCCCGAATAATCCCTGATTCCCCGCCCCCTGTAACAATCTGTTTCAAATATATTTCCCGAACGTCTCATATCCGTACCCACCTCCTTCATTTCCCGAACAACCTGTCTCTGCCTCCTTCATTTCCCGAACAACCTGTCTCCGCCTTCTTCATTCCCCGAACAACCCGTATCTGCCTCCTTTATTCCCCAAACAACCCGTATCTGCCTCCTTTATTCCCCAAACAACTCGTATCTGCCTGTTCTATTTGTTCTTTCCGCCCTTCTCATCCCCTTTCTTCTCTTCTGATATGATTGTTATATCACTTGCAGAAATTTTATTTTTCTGCCCAAATCTGCACCCTCCGGCAGACTCCTAACTTCTGATATGATTGTTATATCACTTGCTTTATTTTTCTGCCCAAATCTGCACCCTTCGGCAGACTATCTTAAAACTGCTTTTTGTATGTAATCCACCCCAAACGCACACGCTGCAGCAGACGGGTAGATTAATTTTGACCCGGATCATCCTACAAAGCAGGGCGTACAGATTGCGGGAATACATTCTTAGCCAATCTTCCGCCGAAAAACTCGCTCACCGGAACCAGGTAGATCCCGCTGCCATTCGTCGTCTTCACCGCCATATAATCCGAAGAACAGCCAAAGAAGCCCCGCGTCGGATACAGATCCTCCGCTCTTATCTTCAATCTTTCTTCCGTACCGATATGCCAGTGCATATCCTTCTCTAATGTGAAAAATACAGCCGGCGGCCGCCCTTGCGAACAGACCGGGTAGTGATACTGATAGGTTCCAAACACCTCCCGTGAAATGTCTTCAGCCGCCCCCGTTGTCGAATGCTGAAACAGGCACACATTTCCAAAATCAAGCCCTACGCCATGGAGCATCTCTTTCGCATTCTCCGACGACACAATCAGTTCAATCATCCCCTGCCGTTTCATCTGCATAAGACAGGCCAGCAATTCATCTCCTTCTTCCGGAAATGATACTTCGTCCAGAATCATCCTGATCTTCGGCTGCCTCATAAGAACCGCATACAATTCCTCCTTCAGATAAGCATTCATCAGCTTCTGGCTGCCACTGATCTGGTAGAACGCCATGACCGCACCGTCCCGCTGACTTCCGGTCTGAAAGCTGTATCCAGTATCATTCTCTGGAAGAGAAACATTCTCGAAAGTCTCTTCCATCCGCCAGACAATCCTCCTGAACACAATACCCGCCTCATGATTCCCCAGGATATTGTCCACGGTCACATTCGACATCCCTATCTGTACGGCAAACGAGGCGATGGCGTCATCATCTTCCTTCAATATTGCCGACAACGCAGGCAGACTGACCGGATATTTGGTCGAAACAATATCAATCACGGAAGATGCATACAGAAACACCTTGTCCATGACCGCGCCGCATCCCATCTCTTCACCGGCGGCAATCATCAGGCGGTTCACCTGCTGTGCGGACATTCCGTACATCGGATGATAATTCCTTGATGACGGAGCTGATATTTCCAGCCGGTCTATGTACCCTTTCGACTGCCGCTCCTTAAGCGCTTCCAGAAGCTTCAGACGCCCTGTCAGAAGAATCGTCGGTATCTGCTCATCCTTAGCCGCATAATCACATACCATGTCTGCCAGCATACCGATATTCCCGGCATTCCTCCCGGACATCAGCAGATGTCCTTCAATATTCCGAAAGAACATGTGATAATCCACCCTTCCCAGCGATACACCCCTATCCATGTTCGCTCTGTTACATTCCTTTACTATCCTTCCACTGACTCCCATATTCTCATCCTCCATTTTTCTAAATTTTTCCACCTGTACGGTTGTAAATCCATTTTAGAAAATTATCCTTGAGCACTTTGTTCGATTTTTCATCTATACGGTTGTAAATCCATTTTCGATGCACAGGAAGTTTTCAGATGCCCTTCCTATAAGCAGACATTCGAGGGCGTTTTTAACGGAGGTGAGATCCACGACTTACGAAGACTTAGGCTCGAAGGCATTCCTGAGAGTCGAAGTCTTCGTTAGTCGTTAGCTCGCCGGAGTGTTGCCCAGTCTGTGTTAGGAAGGGCATCTGAAAACTTCCGTCCCTTGAGCGACATTACAACCAACCATACAAGTGGAATTTATTTACTATAAAACTGACGTATACAATTTCACAATAGGCCGCATCGAAGCTTATGACGCAACGGACGGGGCGCAGTATCTGGGGAACCGGAAGAGAAACGGCGCCTCTCCTGCAAGTACCACGGCCGCCTGCCCAAGCCCCAGTTCCATCAGGTCCCACTCTTCCAGCGTGTGCCCCATCCACTGGATATTGGCGCTTTCATTCTGCGCAGAGAAGGAGATATTCTGGTAGTTTTCTCCCAGACGTTCCACAAGAAACCGTCTGGTATGATAATCCGTAGTCTTGAAAGCAAAGATATTCTGAAACCCTGCCAGGATATTTCTTGCTCCTGCCTCACCGTATAATTCCTCTACCGCGCTGATATTCTGTATTCCGGCCATAACCTTTACCCCCTGGGACCGCCCGAAAGACAGGCTGTCCGCCGCATGCTTAAGCCTGGGGAGAAGCGCCCATTCATCCAGCAGCAGATATACATTTTTCCTTGTACCCCCACGTCCTCCCAGCGCATGCTTAAGCGCCTGGTCAATCAGAATCCCGTACATCGGCGCAAGCGCATTGCCCCGCTTCAGATCGTACTCGATGAACACCACTTTCCGCTTACTGCCAGTCAGGATATGCATCATGGAGAATTCCCTTGCCGGATCTGCCATGGCGAACGGGCCGATGAACATCTTGCGCAGGATCGCCCCGATATAGGAATTCACCCCCTGGGTCTGCGTCCCCTTTCCGCTGATATAGCTGATACAGCTTCTGTAGTCTTCCATATAATCCTCTTCGAATACCGCCTTGAGTTCCTCCGTCGTCCTGCTCTGGAAGAAATGAATCAGCTCCTGATTATTCAGTCTGGATGAATCCTCTCTCCAATACCGGCGCATGAAATAGATGATGATCCCGGCCATAATCTGCTCTGCCATGGCGGGAAATACCGGCTGTGTCTCACTGTGCATCTGCTTAAAGAGCTGCTCTGCAATCTCCAGGGCGTCTACGTCTGAATCCGGCGTGTAGACCAGCCTTCCGTCCATACCGCGGGGCATGATCTCCGCAAAGATATTGTGATAATTGGTAAGCTTCCTGTACTCCCCGCCGCTGCCGATCACCACCCGTTCCTCTTCCGGTATCCTGCCGCCAAATTCCGCAAGATAATCCCCTTTCGTATCAAAGATAATGATGATATCCTGATCATCCATAGCCGTCAGAAGTCCTGACAGTATCATATCATATAGGTTCGTCTTCCCTCCGCCCGGAGCCGCCACCGCCAGACATCCCAGTGATAAGATCTCCTTGCTAAGCCCAATCACCTTCCCGGAAACCGGATCCTGAAAGGCGGTAAAGGGCGCCCTCCCTCTGCCTGCGGTTTCTTCTGGTACCGGATTGTCCCGGATATTCCGGCCGAATATGGTTCTTGTGTACACGCCTCTGTTTCTTGCATTCCCATCCGGACTTCCTGTTTTTCCATTTCCCACATTTCCATCCGGACTTCCGCTCTTTCTATTTCCTATATTTCCATCCGAGCTGTTACTCCTTCTGTTTCCCGTATTTCCAAATTCGTACATCCTTCTCTCCTCTCTGACGCTGCATTACATCCAATCATGACCTTTTTTCTGCTTCCTTTCTATCTTTTATCCTTATATCTCTTATAGTTCCTTCCTGCCCTTCAGCCTGATTTTGTCGGTTTCAACCATATACACCCTTATACATTTCTATGGATCCATCCCATCGTCGCATCCATCCAGTCCGTCTCCATCCAAACCATCTTCACCCAGACCGTCTCCGGTATCTGCGCCGCCATTGCCAATCCCGGCGTCCCCTGACACACCGTCGCCGTCATTTACCCCGCTTCCTTCTGATTCAACGCCGCCTGTCATACCGCCGCCAGGGCTTCCTCCCTCCATACTGCTGCCGCTGCCCCCGCCGTCTGCATCCATACCAGTCATACCCTGCGTCCCGGACATTTCTGACAAACCGCCGTTCGCCGTGCCCGCCATTCCCTGCTGTGCATTCTGGGCCGCTTCGAATTCCTCTACTGCTTCCAGATATTTTTCCGCCATCTCTCCCGTGGAGCGTATGGCCTCCTCCCTGCTCATGGACGGATCGTTCATGGCATGGGTATAATACCCGTTCACCGTCTCTCTGAGAGTCTGGTTATACTCTTCCAGACTCACTGGTTTTGCGTCAAACCCCATATTTTTCTCTCCTTCTATACTCATACTATTTTGCTTATCCAGCCGGCCTTCTCCATGGTGCACGTTTGCTTCTTCATTCTTTTCACTTCCACTGCTTATCTTCTGATCTGCTTCCTCATTCTGCACCGCCTCCTGCTTCTCGTACTGGCTCTGCAGCTTCCTGTAAGAAGCCTCCATCTCCCGCTTCACCGCTTCCTCAATCTCCCGGTTTACCGGAACATTGGTTCCATAATACTGATTACAAAGTACCTGGTTTAAATTCGCTTCGAAGTTCGGATTATCAAAAAGCTCCAGGGCTTTCTGCTCCATCGCCTGATACCCGTTCACTTCCAGGTCCTTGGCATATGCCTCAAACGAAGGCTCCGTCCCGTATTTCTCCGTCAGGTCCTGTAAGATAAAATTTGTCTTAATCTCTGCCCACCGGTAAGCGTCTCTCTCCGTAGCCTGGAAATAATACATGCAATATCCATTCGGCGTCTCCCCTGTCAGATACTGACTCCCCAGCCTGTAGCTTTCGTCCCGCAGCACCGCAGATTCCGTGAAGCCATTCGCCTGATACTCGGCGGTAAGCCTGCTGTCTGGGATACAGATGGTCCCGTCTGTGACCTGCTCCTGATAGCAGTGCGCATTCTCATGTAATGCCGTATTCAGAGCCTGGATATTATAATCCTCTCTGGCATAGGTAACCGTTCTTCCCTCATAGGTCGCAGACTGCATACCGTGAACCGCCATATGATAGTCAATGCGTATCACGCCGCCTCTTGCTTCTCCGCTTACCCCCGCAGGGAGTTCATCGAATTCCACCTTCGGAGCGCCGGACTCTCCGAGCTCTCTGGCGTCCCGGTTTACCGTCTCCTGCAGAAGATCAAGCTTCTCGCCTGCGTCTAATCTGCTGTAGACACAGTCTCTGTACATCGCGTACAAATCGTCATTCGTCAGATTCCCATACCTGGTCGGATGTGTTCCATAATCGCCCATGGCAATTACCTCCGCATATTCCAGATCTTCTTAAGCGCCCCCGCCGGGCTCTCTTCCAGTTCGGTCATGACCCGCGCTGCCCCGAGGAAATCGTGACTGTCCCAGATTGCCAGAATCATCGGAATGGAGTAATCCCCTATACAGATATCCGTCAGCGCAGTTCCCCGGATCCATTCGCGGATGTTGGGGAGCAGACAGTCCGGCAGACGGGCCAGAACCTCCTTCGCATGCTTCTGCGCTTTGTCCGGATTCATCCAGTAAGCTTCTTCAATTTTCTTAGCAAAATCTTGCTGCAAATCTTGTCCCATCATCTTTCTTCTCCCTTCATTTTTTGTAACCGTTTTATACATCAAATTGATATCCTGCTTCTCAATGCAATCACCACTCCTTATTTGATTACAATCAGATTATATATGGTTTTAGAAAAACATTTTTTTATACAAAAAAGCGCCGGCACTTACATGCCAACGCTTTTTTTCCTTGTCCCTGTCTTTTCCTAACAAAAGTATTATCTCTTCTTGTTCTGCCTAATGATTATCTCCTCCCCTCCTTGTCTCTGTCTCTGCCTAACTCCTTCCACTCTGTCTTCCCGTCAAATATATTCTGAATATACCCCGGCAACCTCTGCTTCATATTCTCAGCGGATTCCCCCAGCAGCTGCCAGTCAATATAATACACCTGCATCATCTGGCTCCTTGACGAGATCCGGTCCGCATCATTTTTCTTCTGCTTTTCACCTGTCCCCGGATTCGTAGTGACAAGTACCGCCTTTCCATCAATTCCGAAATAATCCGCAAAATATTTAATCTCCTGTAAATACTCTGTCCTTGGCATAGACTGCTTGCAGGAAATACAATAGGTCTGCATATTCCGGGTACAGATCAGATCGATCTCATTCGTAATCGCACCTTTACCCAATGCATCCTCCGGCTTCCCGGCCTCCCAGGTGAACGCCACATTAAGCTTAACATCATCTACCAGAGCATTCTTCCATATAGAGTGATAGACATAAGCTTCTAAGATATTCCCTTCCTTCATGAGACATTCTCTGGTCGACCTGTTCCGGTATAAAAACCTCATATTAAATTTCGAGTCGTCATCCGCTAACGCCTCGGCCATTTTGCCCTGGCTGTTCCCATACTCATCCAGGATCGCCGACCCTTCACCGCCGGACCTCTGACTTCTTACACAGTTCAAAGCCTGCCCGATTATAGCCAGCCGTTTATCCCTTTTCTTTGGATCAACCACATCATTATCCACAACCTCATCAACCAGAAGCGTATCATCATAGATGTAATACAGTTCATCCGCTGACGGCTTCTCCGTAACCGGTTCCCGCCGGGTTTTTATATATACAAATCTGTGGAGATAGGGATGCTTTTCTGCCAGCCGGAACATTTTATCCAGGCATTTCTCTATGGACTCAAATCTTGTCTTTACAACCACCGTGCCCAGCTGTCCCACGCCCGGCGCCGTATAATTATTTTCTATCCATTTATCCTCTGATAAACGAAGCAGAAGCTTGTCAATCCCTGCTCCCTGAAGCATTGCGTTTGGTACTCTCTTCTTCTCAAAGGTATAGATACGCTCCTGAAGATTCCCGTCTTTTATCTTCCAATAATGTCCTTTCTCTATCTTCCTGAGCGTTTCCACAAGAATTCTGTATCTGAAGCTATTCATGCTGATATAAGCATTCCATATATCTTCATAATTAGATACCAGCCCCAGCATCTGATTCTGGCTGCCTTCGGAATGTATATTCGCGTGATACAGCCGGAAGGTCTCCTCAACCGTAATATGGCGTCTAAGCACCTTATAATAATCTGCTTCTGATTCACCATTTAGACTGTGGATCTCTCCATCCCGGAAAACGATAATCGGAAGCCCCCTCAGATTGTCCATCTGGGAAATCCGATAAGTCTCCTCCGCGTTAAGACCTGTAATATCCAAGATACTTTTCACGGATGTTGCTGTAAGTTTAATCGTTTCCAATTCATCCATCGTCTTTACAGCTATGTTTTTTACCCTGATCCCTCTCTCTTTTTCAAGAAATGTCTTTATCGGTTCGATATCAAATTCCCTGTCATCCGTGTATAGATATAAATATTCAGGTTCTATATACAGAGAACTTGCAATATTCTGCCAGCCCTTTTCAGAGACAGGTTTATGTATACGCCTTACAGGACTGTCAGAGATCAACAGCAGCGGCAGGACTTCCAAAATCGTACGATCGCTGCTCTTATAGTCATGATAGGAATTACGTTCCACAACTACCCGCATCAGATTCTTCAAATCCTTAAACGTCTCTGCTGTGGCATCCATATGTATTCCGGTGGTTTTCTCTTTGCCACGAAGCATGTTCGCAAAACAGGAGCAGGTCTTCTCCCACAGGCTGTTCACATTCGACTCATGATTCAGCATCCTCCGGAACGCTGTCTTTACAGTTTCCAACAATTCATAATCTTCTCCCGAAGCTCTCTCTGACCGCATTGCCCTCTCAAGCCTGGCAAAGCTCTCCTCAAATTCTCCGTCGTCTGTCATCCTGCGGATTCTCTGACTGCACATCTGATGGAAACATACCGACATCCGATCCAGCCTGTCCAGGGAGATCCCTCTCTGCTTCATAATACTGCCAAAATCCGGGCTGTCCCATACATCATGGGAAAACTTGTCAAGACATATCCCATTCTCCGCCCCGCAGCTGCAGATACAAGGGTGCAGCCTGTCTGTCTTATTGCGCTGGTCATTCTTTCCGCGGAATGCATAGTATTCTAATTGTCTGACGCTGGGTCTGTCATAAGATTCTGTCAGCATGAAGCACATCCAACGGCGGTGCTCAAGATATATCAGCTGGTTTAATCTGCTTCTTGCCATCTGGCTGTTCCGGTTCAAAACCAGTCTCTGATACTCTGCCGCCGCCTCATTTCCCTTCGTCTTTATTCCAACGGATTCCAGCTTATAGGGAATGGAGAGCACACTGCACAAAGAGGAATTGATATTATAATCCTCAGAAGAAAAATCTCTCCAAATCATAGCCGCATCGGCTCTTTCATTCCATTCCCTCATATAATATTTGTGGAGTAGCAGCGCACGTCTCCTGATACCAGTCTGGAATTCCTCTTCCTCCAGCGAGAATTTGCTGTTACTGCCAAATGGGAACAAAATGATATGCTCATATCCCTGATCAGACGGCCTTAAGTCATATCCGTCTCCCCGGTCGTCCAGATAACCGATAAAAACCTCTTCTTTCCGATCCTTAAGCATCCCCGCAATCTGCTCGGCCTTCTCTTTATTCTGCCCGATTTCCACATCTCCGACTATGATCCATGAAATATTGCCAGATTCCTCCATAGATGAATAGAACGCCGCCAGATCCGTCTCCTGGTTCCACTCATAGAACCGCAGCTCTGCAAATGGTTCCTCCGTAATGACTGGATCAGGCACTGTCTTTTTATCTGTAAAAATACTATCAATCGGTACATCATTCAGAAAGGCCCTGGTGGTCTTCGTCATCATCGGCCATTTATCTGTGTATTCTTTTAGCTTATCCTTCGCCTCTGAGACCGCAAGACGAATCACATGTCTTGTATGAAGCATCTGGGAACACGCTATAATATTTTTGAAGAAATCTTCATTTATGGAATCATTTCCGATAATCAAAGAATCCATAATCCACTCCTTGCCGGCAATCCTCCTGTATCCTGATAACGGGTACTTATCCATGACATACGCTGCCTGCAGACGCCCATTTACTTTATTGTAAACTCTCCTTCTTTTCGAGGCCGGGGCGCCGATCAGACTCCTAAGCCCGGCCAGATCCTTCACCAGATCATCCGTGCACGCGTATCTTCCACCCGGCCCGATATCCGTCTGAATGCATTTCCATATGATGCCGACTAAAATATCCGTCTCTTCTTCCGTTATCTCCTGTCTGAAACGAGTATGCAGAATCTCCGTCAATTCTTCTCGAAATACCTCTGCCGTATTATCTCCTCCTGCCGGATATCTATGCAGAAAGAAGGAGAACATGATCGCGCCGAAGGAATAGATATCCACTCTTTCCTTAAGAATCATATACTTATCCTGTTCGAATTCAGACAGCCTGTCGGGCCTGATCTCCGGCGCGATGAGTCCGATATGATCCATATCATAGCGGATATCGTCACTTTCGATATGGACCTCCTCCATATGATTCCTGTCTATAACCGCGTCAAAATCAAAAAGCTTAATCTTGCCGCTGCCGGATACCAGAATATTCGCTGGCTTCAAATCCATATATAAAATCCCCTGCTTATGGATCTTCTGTAAGGCCAGGGCAAGTTCATACATCTTGCCTATGAATTCCTCAAGAGTTTTTATATTGACCAGTTCCAGACATTTCCCATAATCTGCTTCGTACAGCACGTATTTCGTTGCACCGTCAAAATAACTTAACTCCGGCTTGACAATCACGCTGCTGATTTCTTTATGATTGGCCAGATCATTCTGCCTTCTGTACGCATTCTCGAAGAACCGGCCTAACCGGTTCATTTCCGTATTCCATGAAGACTCTTCATCCTCTGTATACCCTTTGATACAAAGACGCATACCTTCCATCTCCGTATCAATCTCATAACTCCTCGGATCTGGATAGAACTGCTTCAACACCCGCTTCTGTCCGAGGTCATTTTCACTCTTATAAACCGTGACTTCATAACAGATACAAGAATTCCCTTCCCCCAGACACCTCTCTACATCCACATCATAGAAATACGGATTCCCTTCAACGTCTGAAAATTCCATTCTGACCCTCTGTCCAGTCAGTTTAATACGCCTGGCATTCTTTATTCCTACCACCATATATGACTACCTCCTCTTTATGTATATTTTACTCCTGCCAAACTCATTTTTCTCTTCTTGTAAGATACCAACTCCACAAATTCCTGAATGCATTGACCCCTTCGTTGCTTGACACCAGGCACATCAACAGCGAATCATAAGGATTCGGTGCATAGAGCTGGTGATACCCGCATCGAATCAATAAATCGTTGGTTCTCTGCATGAAGCCGTTTTCCGAACATCTTATCTCATAATCTTGCGAGGCAGTCCCCGCGTCACTGATTCTGTACTCCTCTATCTCACTCATGTACGCGAGAAAGCTTAAGGTTAAGATATCGTTCCTTGTTATATTTTTCTCCGTCTTATTCTCAATCTGCCACAATTTGGTTGTTGACAGCTGCGTTCCTTCCAGAACCCCGGCCAGTTTGTCCGCATAGCCCTCATCCAGAGCGCCGATAACCGAATAATCCTCTGTGCCCGGCAGATACAGGTAATTATAGAGAACCCCTCCTTTAACATTCTGATCCGCCTTCTTCTGCTTAAACCCAATCTTGCTGTTCTCAAGTCTCAGAAACTTTCCCCGCCACCCTTCGATATTGCAGTCCACAATCTCATTCTTCGTAGCTGTCTGGCCTGTGGCGGCGGAATACACCCAGATATCCACATAAGCAGATGCATCCGCCTCTTTCACAGATTCGAATTCTATCGTTCTTCCCTGTTGGTTTTTATACCAGAACCTTGTTCCTGCCGGAATAATCTTCCCTACTTTACAGCGTGCGGTTATCTTCCCTGCAACCTGCGTCTCCTCTCCCACGCCGGCCTTTGTCGGCGTCTTGAAATAACTCTTGTTCGTCATCCCTGTTACATACGGGTTATCCGACTGGAATACGCTTTTCTTAGGCACATACCCATACTGCCGCTCCGGAGAATCTTGTTTCTTCTCTTTTTTCACACATATCAGGCTGATCTCTACTTCTTTATATCCATCTGCCGCACTCTTCTTTTTGCTCTCATCCTGACTTTTCCCGTTTTTGTCTCTGCTCTCCTCCTGGTTCCTCTCGGCCTTCTCTCTGCTCTTCTCCTGATTCTTCCAGGTCTTCTCCTTGTGATTCTTCTTATCTCTCTTCTTTCCGGTATCCTCCTCTTCTTCCCGACTGTCTAATACAATATACGGTTCTATATCCACTGCTTCCTCGGATACGAATATAACCCTCTTCCCGGTCTTCTTGTCAATTTTGTAAAATTCTGTCCCCTTCGGAATCTTTAAGCCAAATTCCGGATCATAATAGACCGTCACATTCCCCTGGGCGTTCTTCTCATATTTTGCCAGATCCAGATCCTCCCCCACAGTTATCTTTGCCGCTTCTTCGTCACCATCCAGAGCTTCCCTAAAGTCCTTAAGAAGCTTTGCTGCAATATCAGAACCCGTGCGGGTATAATCTTTTGATGTATGAATCAGATACTTATAATTACAGATATATTCAACCATCTTCCCTGGCAGATTCCCATTTTCATCAAGAGAAACCGTATATTCCTCTTCTTTAATCATCCTAGCAATGACATCTGTCTGTTCCTCGATAACGGTTGTAGAGAAATGATCCGATTTCTTCCATTCATATTCCTTCGGCGCATTCCTCTCATCCTCATAGGCTTCTTTTAATTTGAGATAAAACTCGAAGATATT
Source organism: uncultured Dorea sp. (assembly GCA_947063855.1). Classification (GTDB taxonomy): domain Bacteria; phylum Bacillota; class Clostridia; order Lachnospirales; family Lachnospiraceae; genus Sporofaciens. The sequence goes on along the minus strand of CAMSTW010000057.1, from coordinate 4,337 downwards.
TCCCTCTGCATACCGATATGTAAGATATAATAAGAATTCTTTCCAGTTCCACAGATTGAACCCGGCCCGGCAGAGCGCTTTCTTCATAAAGAATACGATGTCATCATAATCCATGTTCATTCCGAAAGCAAAGGCAAACCATTCGTCATCCATAAGCTTCTTCGCCTTTATCTTCTTCAATAATTCATTCTTACCCCACAAAACCGGCCGCACACCCTTCTGTCCCCTCGTGGGAAATCCCCTGTTAACACAGCCTCTGACCTTCTCAATGGTATTTGAAACAGATTCCTCTATATAGAATCCATTCGAGATAAAGTCCCCAAAGACCAGATCTGTAAGCAATCTCAGAATGCCGGGTGACTCCTCATAGCCTGCTTCCTCATAGTCTTCCATCAGCCTCATGACCTCCTCCGCTCCCTGATTAAGCCATCCTGTGTCATCAGGATCCGCAGCCAGAATCGGTCTTATCTGCCCTTCGTGGACTGCAAGAATATACCTTACAAAGAAGCATCTGAAAGGTACTGCTTCTCTTGAATCCAGCATCCTCTGGATGGCTTCTTTGTGGAACCCCCAGATCCACTCCCTGTCTGCATACGGTTTTTCTTTTTCATACCAGTTCCTTAACTGTGCTTCTACGCTTCTGGTTCTTCCTGAATGTATCATCCTTATACCTCCATAGATAAATTCTTTCCACCTGTACGGTTGAAAATCCATTTCCAGTGCACAGGCAGAATTCTTTTATCCCCTTGTCTTTACGACTATAAAACTCTATGTTAATTATACTCTTCCCTACGGCTTAAGGCAATAAACGATACGTCATCAACATACTCTCCCCTCTTCGCATCTTCAAATAGTGTTTTCCGGATAAACGGATTCTTTTTGCCAGTCTTCTCATTCCACCCGTCCGAAACCAGAATAAATTCTCTTATGTTTTTGATCTCTCCTTTAATAATCTTCATATGCTTCCCGGCCTTATGGATGGACGTAAGGTATGTCTGCGATTTATTCACCCCATTCTCCGGATAGGACATTATTACCATTCTCTCATCCTTCTTCACTCCTATACTGCCGTCTCCGAGATGAACGGCCATAAACACCTCTCTCTCGTTATCAATCACGATTCCCAAAAGCGTCGAATGAAAATTCTTAAGATCCAGATGATAGTGATCGCACAATTCATATAACCTTGTCTGTACATTCGTGATTACCTGAAATCTTATCAAAGAATCCTCCATCACAAACAGTTCGTCAAAATGTTCTGCCAGAAGCTTCGACAGGGTCTTACAACTCTGTTCTGCTCCCACTTTTGCAAGATTATTTTCCCCTGTTCCGTCTGCCAGTGTGATTGCCTGAATCGTCCCCTTCTCAAAATAATGGATATAATCCTGACACAAAAGCTCCTGCTTCTTATGATACTGTCCTGCCTCTGCCAATCCATAGTATTTCCAGGACTTTATACGATTGTCTGTACCGTCCATACTCTTATATCCCCCCTTTCCTATCCCATCTCTCCGGCACATCTCATAAGTTCCTCCACGACCTCCGAATCCCCTCTTATGATAAACACCGCCCGGTTCTTCTGCGCCTGCTCTTCAATCTGTACTCCGTTCGCATCCACATCATTTACCCGAAGTGAATTCGCCCTCTGCCCAAGCCCGCCTGCTGCCAGCTGAGATTCCGGGACGCCCTGCTGTATCAGGATATCCTTACAGGCGTTCGCCCTGGCTCTGGAAAGGCTGATCCCTAAGTCTCCTTCATAAACCGTGGCAGTCATACCAAAGATATAGACCTTTTCATCCGGATTTGCCGCCAGATAGGCCACGACAGGCTTCATCTGTTCCGCCGCCGCCAAAGGGTCGGTGAATTCTGCCTGCTCCTTCCGGAAATTCACGGGAGACTTCTCATCCCACCTGACAATCTTTGGCATACCCTTTTCTGTGGCCTCCCCGGTCACATCCAGACCATCTGTCACTACCGCAACCGTGCTGCATTCCGGCAGCTCCATGGCGCTCTCCTCTGCAGATACCGGCGAAGGATCAAAATCCACAGATTTGGCCCCGCCCTTTTCAAGAATGGCCTGCCAGATATTCCGAAGCTTGTACTTATAATCCGTCGTAAGGCCCGTCTGCTCACCGCAGGTCTGGCCGATTCCAAACCAGGTCACTTCAATCCCCTCCAGATCAGGGATTGCATGCAGCTCCTCAAGCTGTGTTACGATACTGTCAACCGGCTCTTCTATAAGAGCCTGGTCAGCGAAATTCAGATACGACGCCGTGCTCAGTCCCGAATCGAAGATAATCATACTCTTCTCTGATTCTTCCTTCGTACTTTGAAGTGTATCCGCCGAAAGTGTAATCGCAGATAAGGTATCAATCTCCGGCGTTCTTGCACCAGTAGATGAAGCTGCCGCCATAATCTGTTCCGCGCTTCCCTTCGCAAGTTGTTTCTTCTTCGCTTCATTAATCTTTTTATCCGGCTTATTGATATCGTAATTACATGACACAAATGGCTCCCCGTCCACCGTAACGGCCGAAACACTTCCGTATGTGTAACACGCCTCATAGATCCTGGCGTAGATTTCTTTCCTGTTTAATGTGATAAGCGGGAAAAACCGATGGACTCCCAATACCAGCGACACACTCTGCGGATTCTTCCCTGAAGCGTCCACATCCTCTGTATGAATGCCCGGGATACCGGTGCCGCAGCCTGTCAGAAGACTGCTCATTCCCAATATAACCGCCATCGCTGCTGCCATGATTGCTTTTCTCATCTTTCTCATTTTCTTCATTCCTTTCATTGTCTTTATTTTTTCATCATCTTCAATTTCTGCTGTGCGACATGGTTTGTGCTCTTTCATCATCTTTATTCTCTGTCGCGCAGCATAGCCTATAAACTTTCATCACTTTTATTTTCTGCTGCACAACGTGTTTTATAATCTTTCATCATCCTCATTTTCTGCTGTGCAGCATGATTTGTGCTCTTTCATCTTCTTCGTTTTCTGCTGCACAACATATTTTGTAATCTTTCTATGCAACATGATTTCCGAACGGCATGATTACTTTCTTCTCTTCCTCACCGTCAAGGATCTGCCCTTCTATGAATCCCGAAAGCTCCCTTCCCGGCGTGCTGTCCATTTCATATGACTGCGCCAGCCCTGCACCGGCCTTCGACATTGCCGACACACACTCCGGCTTCCCAAGCTTTCTCATAATCAGAACCCGCACCATCTGTTTTAACGCCAGTGCATCTGCGTCAAGCTGATTCATGAATTCCTGATAGAGGTCATCCTCCCTTGCAATCAATTCATGACAATATTCCCCGGCTGAGGTCGTCTCCGTCAGCGCCCTTTCCACTTCATGGATATTTGCCTGCAGGCCAATGCGCCCTTCTTCCAGTTTCCCCATCTTAATCTTTAACGGGTCATACCCAAAGAAACTGATAATAAAAGAAGCTATGGACGTAAGCAGGGGAATCACACCGTTAAACAGCGCCGCGACCAGAACCGACGTCCCTCCTCCTGCCGTATCTGTTTCCGCCGTTACCGACAATGTATTCGTCAACGTTGATCCCGTGCCGATATCGAAAGACAAATCCTTCGTAAATATCCGGAAACAAAAGCTGAATACAAACGCAACCGTAAATACTGCGACAGACAGAACCATAATCAGATTCTTCTCCTGTCTGTCATACAATCCCTGGTTATACTTCTTTAACACCTTTGCCGCAATAGCCAGCGGCACATCCAGTGCGGCGGCACACGCAACAGCGATACAATTTATAAAGAACGGATCCTCTGTCTGAACAAGGTTCCACACAACCCTGAGACAGACAAAATCAATCAGCACAAAAAGGAATACGGCCAGGTCGCCGAACACTCCATTGGCAAAAATATTATCCGCTTTGTCTATGTACGCCGCTCTTTCCGCCCTGCTCCCATAACGGTCCAGCTGAAAAGGTGATATTTTCTTCATAATGCATTCCTCCTATAAAATATGCTTGTCATTTTTAAGCTGCTTATATTTACTGATTTCCCGATCCAGTTCTTCCAGATCCTTCTTAAGATCCGCCAGATGCCCTCCTGCCAGCGCCAGCTCTCCTTCCAGGATTCCCTTGTGGTGATTGATCAGGTGCATGTGGTGTGTATACTGCTCCTTTGCGGATCCTTTCATCTGCTCCATGACAGAATCTATGTATGGATCAAACATATCACTGCAAAGTTCGTCTACGGATACCTTGTTGATCACCCTGCCAAACATGTATTCCGCCTGATTCACGAAACGGACATATTGTTATTCAACTAATTATTTGTACTTAAAATCCTTTTTTTCAAACAAATT
>CAMSTW010000056.1 GCA_947063855.1 uncultured Dorea sp. | reverse complement strand
GGTCAGTGCTCTTCGGACGGAGAACTATAAGATCGTGCGGGATGAGGAGAAATGTATCGGATGCGGCGTCTGTATCACCAAATGTCCGACCAGGGCTCTGACCAGGAGTAAGAAGAAGTATTATAAGCTTACCATTATGGGAAGAACCGGTAAGAGAAATCCACGCCTGGGAGAGGATTTTCTGGTGTGGGCGGATGCAGATAACATCATCAGGATCATCCTGAATACCTATAAGTTCGTGGAAGAATATATTTCCCCGGATGCTCCGGCAAGGAAAGAACATATCGGGTATATCATTGACCGTGTGGGGTTCGAGGAATATAAGAAGTGGGCTCTTGACGGGGTGGAACTGATGCCGGAGACACAGATGAAGCATTGTGTCTATTGGGACGGGATTCATTTTGACCGCTAAAGGAGAGTGAGGAGGTAGCAATGAAGAAGATACAATCGGTATGTAATTACTGTGCCATCGACTGTAATCTGGATTTTTATGTGGAGGATAACCGGGTGGTAAAGACGGTTCCGACAAAGGGTTACCCGGTGAACGACGGGTTCTGCTGTATCAAGGGGCTGTCTCTGGATAAGCAGCAGAAGACGGTGAAGCCTAAAAGCCTCCCTAAGATCCGGCAGGAGGATGGAAGCTTCCGGGAGGTGTCCTGGGACGAAGGCTTCCGTCATGTGGCGGATAAACTTAAGGAATTACAGGAGAAATACGGGACAGAGAGTGTGGCAGGTATCAGTACAGGGCAGTTGACGATGGAAGAATTCGCTCTGTTCGGGCATGTGATGCGTGACCACCTGAAAGCGAATGTGGACGGGAATACGAGACTGTGTATGGCGACGGCAGTAGTGGCGCACAAACAGAGCTATGGTTTCGATGCGCCGGGATATACGCTGAAGGATCTGGAATTGTCGGATACCATCATCTTCATCGGAGCCAATCCGGTGGTGGCGCATCCGGTCCTGTGGGGAAGAGTCCGGCAGAATCAGATCCCGGGGCGCAAGGTGATCGTTCTGGATCCAAGAGAGTCGGAGACGGCAATGAATGCAGATCACTGGTATGGCCTGAGATGGAGAAGCGACTTGCTGCTTTTGTATACCGTCGCCAATCTGCTGATCGAGAAGGATTATCTGGATCATACCTTTATCGAGGAGCACACGGAACATTTTGAAGAGTTCAGAGAGTTCGTCAGAAGCTATACGCTGGAACGAGGGGTGGAAGGAACTGGACTTAGCAAGGAACAGATCTTAGAGCTGACAGAGCTGATCCATAACGGCAAGCGGGTGTCCTTCTGGTGGACGATGGGTGTGAACCAGGGATATGAAGCGGTAAGGACGGCCCAGGCTGTTATCAATCTGGCGTTGATGACGGGTAACATCGGCAAGCCCGGGACCGGAGCCAACTCTATCACCGGGCAGTGCAATGCCATGGGATCAAGATCCTACAGCAATACGGCGGTATTCTATGGAGGCGGTGATTTCACGAATCCGGCAAGAAGAGAGCGGATCGCAGAAGTGTTGGGGGTGAAGACGAGCCAGCTAGCCGAGAAGCCTGCCAAGACCTATAACCAGATCATCGAGGGGATCAATGCGGGAGAGATCAAGGGGCTGTGGATCCTCTGTACGAACCCCAGGCACAGTTGGACGAATAACGAGACCTTTGCATCGGCGGCGAAGAAACTTGAGCTCTTCGTGGTACAGGATATCTATGACAGTATTGAGAGCGCAGAAGACTGTACTGTATTCTTCCCGGTGGTTCCGGGGCTTAAGAAGGAAGGGACCTATATCAATCTGGAGCGGCGGCTCTCCGGTATGCGTCCGGTGCTGGAAAGAGGGGAGAATGAGATCTCCGATTATGAGGCGATCCTTGGCGTTGGGAGAGCGCTTGGTATGGGAGAGGAATTGAAAGGCTGGGAGACTCCAAAGGACTGCTTCAACCTGATGCGGGAATGCTCAAGGAATATGCCCTGCGACATAACCGGAGTGACTTGGGAGGCGTTGGAGAACTCGCACGGGATCCAGTGGCCTTATCCGGAGGGAAGAGAGGAAGAACTGTCGGCCGAAGAGAGAAGGCTCTATGAGGACGGACAATTCTTTACTCCGTCTAAGAAGGCTCAGTTTGTATTCGAAGAGGTGAGAGAGAATCCTCTCCCGCAGACAGAGGAATTCCCCTATATATTGAATACCGGACGGGGGAGCGTAGGTCAGTGGCATACCCAGAGCAGAACGAAGGAAGTGAAGTTCGTGGAGGATGTGTCTGTCAAGAGAGCTTATCTCTACATGAATACGGAACTTGCGAATGATAAGGGGATCAAAGAGCTTAATAAGATACGGGTCTATTCTGTGAACGGGCAGGACGCGGTGTTCGAGGTGAAGCTAACGGATCATGTGCAGTATGAAGAACTGTATGCACCGATCCATTATATTGAATGTAACAAGCTGACTCCGTCGGTATATGACACGTATTCCAAGGAACCGTCATATAAGGCGACGCCGGTAAGATTCGAGAAATGTCAGGAGGATTCTTATGTATCGTATTAAAATCGACCGAAGCAGATGCATCGGCTGTCTGACTTGTGTGACGGCGTGCGTGGTCAGCCACGAGACAGAGAGCGGGGATGCGAGGAACAGGGTAACCATAGACAGTGAGACGAAACCGGCGCCGATCTTCTGCCGGCACTGCGAACGGCCGGAGTGCACCTATACCTGCATGACAGGAGCCATGAAGAAGAATCCGGCCACGGGATATGTAGAGTATGATAAGGAACAATGTGCAAGCTGCTATATGTGTATCATGTCCTGTCCTTACGGAGTGCTCAAGCATGACAGTATCAGGAAGACAGAGATCATGAAATGTAATATGTGTGTACATCGAAGCGAGGACGGGACAGGGAATCCCATGTGTGTGGAGAAATGTCCGATGCAGGCGATCACGGTAGAGGAGGTGTAAGGATGCGTTATGTAGTGATTGGTTCTTCGGCGGCAGGGATCAATGCGGTAAGGGAACTAAGGAAGATTGATCAGGACAGCCGGATCATCCTGATCTCGAAGGATAAGAGCATCTATTCCCGCTGTATCCTGCACCATTATCTTGGCGGGGAGAGGAGCCTTGACAGACTGTGCTTTGCAGAGAAGGATTTCGAGAGCGTCTACCGGATAGACTGGATGAAGGGAAGAGAATGTACGGCGGTGAAGCCTGGAGAGAAGCAGGTGGTGTTAGACGGGGGCGAAACGGTAGATTATGATAAGCTCCTGATCGCCACAGGCTCCCACACCTTCGTCCCGCCGGTAAAGAACTTAAAGGAAGCGAAGAATGTGACGGGGTTCCGCAATATTGAGGATATGGAAGTCTTAAAGGCGGCGGCAGAGAACTGCAGGAATATCGTTCTGATGGGTTCCGGTCTGGTAGGGCTTGACTGTGCGTCAGGTTTCCTTGCGCTGGGAGTGCCGGTGACTCTGGTGGAGATGGCCGGTTGGCTTCTGTCGAGGCAGCTTGACGAGCGTGCGGCATCGACGTATCAGAAGGCTTATGAGGCGAAGGGGGTGCGGCAGTATTACGGAGTCGGGATGTCAGAGGTGGTTCTTGACGGGCAGCAGAATATCACCGAGGCAGTTCTCACGGACGGGACGAGGATTCCCTGTGATTTCGTTGTGGTGACTGCCGGAGTCCGTTCGAATGTGGAGTTCCTTGAAGGCTCCGGTATAGAGCTGGGCAAGTTCGGGCTGGTGTATGACGAGACGGGAAGAACCAGCGACCCGGACATCTACGGCGCGGGAGATGTGTCCGGAACCAGTCCCATCTGGCCGGTGGCAGTGAAAGAAGGGATCGTAGCGGCAAGCAATATGGCGGGCGTGCCAAGGAAGATGACGGATTTCTTCGCCAGCAAATCGACCATGAATTTCCTGGGTATCCCGACGATGTCTCTGGGAGATGTGAATCCAAAGGAGAAGCCTTCATGTGCAGGAAATTGTCCGCCTGATTCATATGTATTGGATGGATATACGGAAGGGAAGCTTTCGTCCACTGTTTATACCATGGAATATGAGAATGGATATACGGCAGAAATTATGGACACAGAAGACACATATAAGAAGATTATACATAAAGACGGTAAGATCACCGGAGCGATTCTACAGGGAGATCTGGCATATGGCGGAATCTTGCAGCAGCTGATTGCAAGACATATTGATATTACCAGGGTGAAGAAACCAGTTTTTGATATTGATTATTCTGATTTTTTCCGCGAGAAGGATAATTTTGAATTCTACTATGAAGAGTAGTACATGCGTTTGAGCAGATATAGGAATAAGTGAAGCAGAACAGGAGGAAGATATGGAGCGGTTAGAAAGGATGCCTGTGCCTGTGCTGCCTACATTTGTAGGAGCGATGACACTTGGCAATGTATATGCGGGGATGAATTATGTCTGGGTCCGCCATCTGACGATGTGGACGGCGACGGTAATTTTGCTTCTGTATATTGTGAAGCTTGTCAAATATACAGAAGTGTGTAAGAAAGAGTATATGGCAGTTGTACCCTGCAGTCTATATGCGGGATTCTCCATGGTAATGATGATTCTTGGAAGTTATTATTTTGAGTATATCCCGGCTTTGGGAAAAGGGATGTGGATGACAGGTCTGGCAATCCATGCAGTGCATATTATGGTATTTACTTACCGTAATGTGTTGAAGGAAAGGGATATCAATACCTTTGTGCCAAGCTGGTTTGTGACTTATAACGGAATTATGGTTAGTTGTGTTACAGGGGGCGCCATGAATGCGGGAGATATCCTGAAGATTGTATTATACTATGGAATTGTAATATATTTTATCCTGATTCCGGTCATGGTCTGGAGGCTGCTCAAGGTGGAAGTCAAACCGCCGGTCTATCATACCATGGCAGTTGTTCTGGCGCCTTGCAGTCTGTGTCTGGTGAGTTATCTGAATGTGATTCAAAATCCGAATCAGGCGGTGGTCTGGCTGCTCTATGTGTGCGTACTGGTTTCCTTGTTCTTTATTATTGGAAAGCTTCCGAAGTTCTTCTCTTTTAACTTTGCGCCCGGATTCGCAGGCATGACCTTTCCTATGGCGATTGGAGTAGTGGCGACGAATAAGATGTCCGGATATTTAGCCGGGACCGGAAAGGAACCGCTGGCGGCTGTAACAGGGCAGATTGCAGGCATACAGATATATCTGACGACCATGATCATCGGATTTGTGTTGCTGAATTTCCTGATAGCGGCGTTTGGGATAGAGCGTAGATAGATGATATATTCGTAAGATGGCGTGATATATAATACCAGTCTTGTATTTGATGCAGGACTGGTATTTTATTGCTTGATATTTTGGGAAAGTTAGAGGATAATAGAGACATGGAGTTTTTGTCTTTTTGAAAAGCATAGATATAGGAGGTTCATATGGAACGCAGAGATAAGACGAATTACTATCTGGATCTTGCAGAGATGGTTTCTCAGAGATGTACCTGCCTGAGGCGTCATTACGGAGCGGTGATCGTGAAGAACGACGAGGTCATATCGACAGGCTATGTAGGGGCGCCCCGGGGCAGGAAGAACTGTACGGATATCGGAGAGTGCGTCCGCAAGAAGATGGGCGTGCCAAGGGGGGAACGCTATGAGCTGTGCCGCAGCGTCCACGCCGAGGCGAACGCGATTATCAGCGCTTCCAGGGACAAGATGATCGGAAGCGCCATGTATCTGACGGGAATCGAGGTAGATACGGGGAATTATATTGAGAATGCGAATAGCTGCTCGATGTGTAAGCGTCTGATTATCAACGCCGGGATCAAGAAGGTGTACATCCGGGAGACGAAAGAGCGTTACCGCATGATTCTTGTAGAGGACTGGGTAGAGAACGACGAATCTATAGAGGGGATATTTGGATATTAGTCCATTGACGAGAAGTGTGGAGGCAGAGTATAGTATGGGATTATTTATGAGAAGATCAAAAGAAGAACTGCAGTATGAGGAGGATTTGCAGGAAACGGGCAAAATGAAGGCAGCGCTTAGGGAATTTTTTCAGATGATCGTGATACCGGTGGCGCTTGCGTTGTTCTGCGGTAAGGTGTTGATTGTCAATGCGAATATCCCGTCCGGGTCCATGGAGAATACCATTCATCCTGGCGATCGTGTGATCGGATCGAGGCTGGCTTATCTTGGCGCGGATCCGCAGCGGGAGGATATCATCATCTTCCATTTCCCGGATGATGAGTCGCAGATCTTTATCAAGCGGATCATCGGTCTTCCGGGCGAAGAGATACAGATTGTGGATGGACAGGTCTTTATAGACGGGGCGCAGACGCCTCTTACCGAGACTTATCTGAAAGAGGTTCCCCAGGGGAGTTTCGGGCCTTATGAGGTTCCTGAGGAGTCGTATTTTGTGATGGGGGATAACCGGAACAATTCCCATGATTCAAGGTTCTGGGAGAATCATTTTGTGAGCAGGGATGAGATTATGGCGAAGGCCTGGTTCCAGTATTTCCCCAGGATCGGGCTGGTAGATTAGGAGGAGAGAAGTGAGGTATATCCGGAGAATATGCTGTGCATGTTATATATTTCTTACAGCGAATATGCCGTTGTTAAATCATCTGGGGATCATTCCGAAGCAAGGGGGCATTTTTCTGATGCTCCTTTTGGTTTTGGGGCTGGCCGTGATCAATATCGTTCCGGCGGTTTCTAACCGCCGGCTTCCGGGGAAGAGGCTTCGGATCTGTGCGGATGGGTGTGAGCTTCTGATTTATTTCCTGATATCGGTGAGTGCATCGGTGACTGGTTTGATTGTTACATTGTCCGTGCTGTTTCCGGAGAATAAGCTGGTATGGTTCGGGAATCTTGCCTGTGTGATTCTTGTGGAGGCGGCGGTCTTCTGGAGTGGGATGATCCGCGTATATCTGACGTCCACCCAGATAGGGGTCAAGTGGCGGACCATAGGAATCTTATGCGGCTGGATACCAGTGGTACATCTGGCGGTTCTTCTTAAGATTATCCGGATGGCGTCGGATGAGTGGGAATTTGAGAGCGGCAAGATTATGCGGGCGCAGGAGAGAAGGGGCGAGGAGTTTTGCCGGACCAGGTATCCGATTTTGATGGTCCACGGGGTATTTTTCCGGGACTTTAAGTATTTTAATTATTGGGGACGGATTCCCAAAGAACTTGAGGAGCATGGGGCGGTGATTTTCTATGGAAATCACCAGTCTGCGGCGGCAGTAGCAGACAGTGGGAAGGAACTGGCGGACCGGATCCGCGGGATCGTGGAGGAGACCGGATGCGGGAAGGTCAATATTATCGCGCATTCCAAGGGCGGTCTGGATTCCAGATATGCCGTCAGCCGTCTTGGGATAGAGGAGCATGTGGCGTCGCTTACTACGGTCAATACGCCGCACAGAGGCTGTATCTTTGCGGATTATCTTCTGGATAAGATACCGGGGGCGGCCAAGGACAAGGTGGCGGAGGGGTATAATTCCGCCCTGAAGGTTCTGGGGGATGAGAATCCGGATTTTATCGCGGCGGTGACAGATCTTACGGCGTCTGCTTGTAAGGAGTTCAACCAGAAGGTGCCGGATCGGCCAGGAATCTATTACCAGAGCGTCGGGTCGAAGCTGAATGTGGCGTCGGGCGGCCGTTTTCCGCTTAATTTTTCCCATGAGCTTGTGAAGTATTTTGACGGGCCCAACGACGGACTGGTGGCGGAATCCTCCTTTCCATGGGGCGAAGATTATACATTTCTTACGACTGCCGGGAAGCGGGGGATATCCCATGGCGATATGATCGATCTGAACCGGGAGAATATTAAGGACTTTGATGTGAGAGAGTTCTATGTGGGACTGGTGAATGGGTTGAAGGAGAGAGGATTATAAAAGGAAATTCATGGAGGGGATAAGATTGACAACGCAAGTGTATTTTGTGCGTCACGCGCAGCCGGAATATGTATGGGAAGATGAAAGAACCAGACCTTTAACGAAGGAAGGACGGCAGGATTCCAGGATGGTGTCAGACTTCTTGAAAGATAAAGAGATCGATGTGTTTTACAGCAGTCCTTATAAGAGAAGCTATGATACAATTGCAGATACGGCCGCTTATTATGGCAGGGAGATTATCACGGATGAGAGATTACGCGAGAGGGAGAAAGGCGCCGGCGGCAATACGCATGAAATGTTTGAAAAGCGGTGGAGCAACCATGATTATCACGAGGATGACGGCGAGTCGATTCGTATGGTACAGGAAAGAAATATCGTGGCATTGAAGGAGATACTGGCAGAAAATAAGGGTAAAAAAATCGTAATCGGCACGCATGGGACGGCTCTTAGTACAATCTTGAATTATTATCATCCTGAGTTTGGGTGTAAGGATTTTCTGCGTCTTATAGATTGGATGCCTTATATCGTTGAACTTGATTTTGACGGTGATGAGCTTTTGAAAATTAGGGAACATTGCTATATTGAGAAGGAATTTTTAGGGAAGCCGAGGTAATGTATAATGGGCGACAGGAAGCAGTCAAGTCAAGGTTTTGAGAAGAGAATTGTGGAGGACTATTCTTTTGAAGTATTTTGGAAAGATGACATTACTGCAAGTGTAACTGTACAAGGGGATAAAGTGAAAGTTATACGGTATATCAGACATCCTCTTAAACAGCTTTTTGCGGATGATATTATGACAAGATATCAGTTGAACCGTATTCTTGAGATGCGGTGTTGGGACAGGGAAAGGGAGGATATTGATGAGATTCTGGCTTGTCTGGGATTAAAAGAATATAATCCATATGAGATTGTGAAGAAAACACACGGCGTGTCTTGGAATGATTATATATGGTTCCGCTTTCCGGGAGAGACATTGACAGGCAAGGATGTATTGGTGAGGGAGAAGGATGTTCCGGGAAATAATAGAGAATGAATATATTGTGATGCAGGAGGGAACAAGTGAAGGAACCCAGATGAAATACAGAAAAGGTGAATATTGGTATAAAAAAGATTGCCATGGCAAGGAAGGGCTTGTAGAATATCTGGTTTCAGGGATGCTTAAGTATTCGACTTTGAATCCAACAGAGTATGTAATATATGAGAATGGATATATCAATGAAGTAGCAGGATGCCGTAGTAGGAATTTCCTGGCGGCAGGAGAAGAACTGATTACCTTTTATCGTTTATACTATAATGAATTCGGGAAGGATCTATCACAGGTATTGGCGCATATGATGACAATGGAAGAACGGATAGAATATGTGATGGAATTTGTCCGGCAAAGTTGTGGTTTAGATATAACCGATTATTTAAAGAAAATATTTACCTTAGATATGATTATTTTAAATGAAGACAGGCATTTGAATAATCTGGCCGTTGTGCTTAGAGGGAATACCTTCGTTTCGGCGCCGATTTTTGACAATGGAATGTCATTGCTTACAGCGAATCAGAGTGTTAACTGGCATTTCTCCATGGAAGAGAATGTAAGAAGAGTCGTTGCAAGGCCATTCTGTGGTTCGCATGAAAAGATGTTTCAATATTTTGGAACAGGTTTTTATGTGGATTTTCCCGGGGTACAGCAATGGCTTGAAAAAGAGGAGGATACACGGGAGAAACAGATTATGCTTCATCAGTTGAAGCGGTATTCATTTCTGGCAAAGGGTTAAGTTCTTACTGTTATCTGCCGATATTACAAATAGTATATACAATGTAGATTGCAGATATAGATTGTAATGATAACTGGTAATGATTGGTAATGACGGAGGAGGCGTATCTTATGAATTTCTTTACCGTACAGTCAATAGGTGCATATACAAGGAATCTGGAGATGCAGCTGAAATGGCAGCAGAAGAAGGATAACAATGATTTTACTGCCGACGGGAGCACGAAGCTTAATGATCCCGTCGCAAGGCAGGCGGAAGAGATCAGGCAGGCCCAGGCGGACGGTTCGGCAAAGCTTGGGGCGCAGATCCGGTCGAAGCTGGCGAACGGTCAGAAGCTTACCATGGAAGAGATGGAGTATCTCGAGAAGCATGATCCTCAGACCTACCAGAAGGTAAAGGCGATCGAGGCTGAGCAGAAGAGCTACGAGAAGGAGCTTAAGAGGTGCAAGACCAAGGAAGAGGTTCAGCGGGTGCGGATGAATCACACAGCCGCTTCCTTAAGCGCGGTGAATAATATCAAGAATAATCCGGCGATACCCGAAGAGAAGAAGCTTGAGCTGATCTGGCAGGAACATATGAAGAATATGGCGTTTGAGGAGACTACGAGAGAGTTTGTGGAGAGCGGCAGATATGCCAAGCTTCCGACAGAGGCAGAGAAGGCGGAAGCAGAGAAGGAGATTAAGGAAGCGAAGGAAGCAGAGCTTGGGATTGAGGATCCGGCAGAAGACAATGAAGCGAAGGAGCCGGCAGAGGATGAGGCCGGTGCAGACCGCGTGGATGATGAGAGTCTTAAGGCAAGTCAGATGAAGGAAGAAGCTGCGGCCGGCAGGACTGACCGGGAGGAAGACATTTTGACAGGCGCGGCTGGTCGTAAGAAGGAAGAGGTTTTGGCGGGCAGGGCAGGCGGCATGAAAGGCAGTATTCTGGCTGACAAGGCGAGAGCGGCGGCGATCCATGAGGCGCAGCAAAAGAGCCGGGAGATTCTGAACGGGCACAGACTGACGCGCATGGAGGCCGAGACGACGCCGGAGGCTCTTAAGGTGAAGCGCGCCAGGGCACAGGCGGCGTATCATGAGAACAGAGAAGATATGATGCCGAAGCAGTTATATGATGTGAAAGTAAAGTAGGAACCACGTGTAGATCCAATACAATCCCCCGTTGCCTGCAGTGTTGCAGACAGCGGGGGATTTGATTGTGCGTCTCAATTTACAGATTCCCGGCAATATGCCGTGCCACATACACTCCGCTTGCCGAAGCGTGGGAGAGTGAATGGGTAACCCCGCTTCCGTCTCCGATAATATAGAGCCCTTGATACCTGCTTTCCAGGTTCTCGGTAAGTTCCACTTCCATATTGTAGAACTTCACTTCCACGCCATAGAGAAGAGTGTCGTCATTGGCGGTTCCCGGCGCGATCTTGTCCAGGGCGTAGATCATCTCCATGATACCGTCCAGGATCCGCTTGGGAAGTACAAGGCTTAAGTCGCCGGGAGTGGCGGCGAGAGTCGGCGTTACCAGCCCTTCCCTGATACGGCTGGCGGTACTTCGCCGTCCGCGGACCAGATCGCCGAACCGCTGTACGATCACGCCTCCGCCAAGCATATTCGAGAGACGGGCGATACTTTCGCCGTATCCGTTGCTGTCCTTGAAGGGTTCGGAGAAATGCTTTGCAACCAGCAGTGCGAAATTCGTGTTCTCTGTCTGGTGCTCTGAATCTTCATAGCTGTGCCCGTTTACGGTGACGATACCGTTGGTGTTCTCATTTACCACAATACCGTAAGGATTCATGCAGAAGGTGCGGACATTATCTTCGAACTTCTCCGTCCGGTAGACAATCTTGCTCTCATAGAGCTCGTCCGTCAGGTGTGAGAAGATGACCGCAGGAAGCTCCACACGGACTCCGATATCTACGCGGTTTGATTTGGTGGGGATATCAAGCTCATGGCAGATCTTCTCCATCCATTTACTTCCGCTTCTTCCCACAGAGACGATGCATTTCCCGCACTTGGCCGTCTGATCGCCGTAGTGGACGCAGTAACCGCCGTTCGTGCATTCCAGGCTGTCGATGGGAGTGTTAAAATAGAACTCCACTTTGTCTTTCAGTTCTTCGTACAATTGTTCCAGAACCACATAATTAATATCCGTCCCAAGGTGTCGCACAGAGGCGTCCAGAAGCTTAAGCTTATTCTGGAGGCAGACCTTCTTGAACTGGGTTCCTGCCGTAGAATACATGCGGGTCTTTTCACCGCCGTGGGAAGTGTTGATATCATCGACATACCGCATAAGGTCAAGGGCCTGCTCCTTGCCGATGTATTCATAGAGGGTGCCGCCGAAGTCATTGGTGATGTTATATTTTCCGTCTGAAAATGCACCCGCGCCGCCGAAACCATTCATAATCGCGCAGGTCTTGCATTTGATGCAGGACTTCACTTTCTTGCCGTCGATGGGACAATGCCGGTCTTTCAGCGGGACGCCCGCCTCGAAGACGGCAATCTTAAGCCGGCTGTTCTGCCGGATTAGTTCATAGGCGGAGAAGATTCCGCCGGGACCTGCTCCTACGATAATCACGTCATAATTCATAGTATATTACTCCTTTCCAAAAACTGCCATAACACGCTGACATTGTCTGGCTTTCTAAAAAACTGCCATAACACGAACTATAAGTATCTGGCTGTTCCAGAACTTGTAGTCAACTGTTACGGCAGTTGGTAGACACGCTCATCCAATCATGAACTTATACAAGTTGCTTTGCGGTTTTAATTATAAAACGGCTCTCTTATTCCGTCAAGGTAAATTTGCTCTGGTCTTTCTATAGTGCAGAAACAGCACTCCTGTAAGCAGCATGCACAGCCCTTCTGCCACAGCAGCCGCCCACCAGATACCATTTCCGCCAAAGAGAGCCGTAAGCAGCAGAAGGCTTAAGGCGACAAAAACGAACCCTCTTCCAAGAGAAATTGCCATGGCGGACTTAGGGCGCTCCACCGCGGTAAAGAATCCGCCGATGATGATATTGAATCCGCACAGCAGGAAGGAGTATGAAAATGTGTAGAAGATACTCACGGAAGCCTTACGCAGTTCCTGCATTTTGGAAGAGATAAACACGCCGACCAGGGGACTCGCAATCCCCCGGGATATGACGAAGGCGGCGACAGAGAAAACCGCGCCGAAGCACAGCGCATATTTCAACAGCCGGTGATATTTGTCCGGAGTTCCTTTACCATAATAGTAGCTGACCAGCGGCTGGATTCCCTGTGCGATCCCCGCCATGGACATCACGATGATGGTGCTGACATAGGTGACGATGGTGTAGCTGACGATAAATTCCTCGTCAAGATACGTAAGGATCGCGTGGTTGAACAGGAAGATCACGATCCCGGCGGAGAATTCCGTGATGCCGGAAGATAGGCCAATCTTCACTGTCCGCCATGCAAGAGACAGGGAAGGAGTGAACCGAACCAGCTTCATATGTGTCCGTTTGCTGCAAAAATGAGTCAGGTACAGAAGGACCACGATCAGCTGAGACAGGCCGGTTGCGAACGCGGCGCCCCAGATGCCCTTGTGGAACACCATGACAAACAGGTAATCAAGGATACAGTTTAACACTGCCCCGGCTGTGACGATAATGGTCGCCAGCATGGGATAACCGTCGGTCTTAATAAGCACCTCCAGAGAGTAGGAGCAGATGAAGAAGACGCTGAAACAGGCGATTGTGGTAATGTATGTCCGGACATAGCCAAGGGTGAGTTCGGTCGCCCCCAGGAACAGGGCGATCGTATCGGATTTCCAGAGTACAAGGGCGGTAATCAGTACAGACACCAGGATCACGGTCAGGATGTTCTGGGTAAATACTTCGTTTGCCCTGGTCTCTTCTTTTTGTCCCAGCAGGATGGCGATGACCGTGGACGAACCCACGGCGAACATCAGGGCGACGGAGAATAAGAGGGTGACGAAGGGCATGGCGATATTGACGGCGGACAGCGCAAGTTCTGACACGCCCCTTGCCACGAATAAGCCGTCGATCATAGTATAGAGGGCGTAGACCCACTGCGCGATCAGCGACGGGATGATAAAACGAAAAAAATCGTGCTTTAAAGATTTGCCTTCCAGTTTCATGTATAGTAACCTCCGTATTCTATATATTCTTCATGATTCATTATTATGGAATGTGTTATTATGAATATTCTAAACCTTGGTATTATACTAAGGTCAATCACTTTTTTACAATATCGGGAACTTTGGCTCTTATATGTTACTTTTCATGCCTGTGTCGGCATACGCAGCTTGAATCGAAAAAATCTCTCACACAGGCGGGGCAATATTCCGATGAACGAACTGCTAACGGAATCTAAGACAATAATTGTTTTTGGGTGTGATTTCCTTTATAATAGGGATAGATATGTCAACAGGAATAGATATTAAGATTAAGAAGCGTATCTGTGATATGAGGTGAGAAGATGATTGCATTTATTATATTTTTATGGGTATTTCTGGGGATACTGTCAGGGGGAATCTTGCTGATCAAGAAGAAAAAGCCGATTCTGGGAAAGAGTATCCTGACGATCGGGATATTGATGCTGACTGTACCAACGGCATTTCTTGCGATAGGAGTCGCGGCGCTGATGATACAGGCGACGTTAGGCGTGTCGACAGAGCGGTATGTTGCAATCTTGTGCTGCCTGGCCGTCCTGATCATCGCCGTATTCCTGTGCCTTTTGTGGGGCGTCCTTAAGAAAAAGAAGATCTACCTTCCAATCTGTGCCATAAGCGGAATTCTGGTGATTGCCCTTGGGGGAAATGCGGCGTATGATATTTACCAGAAAAATATTCCCCAGATCAGTGAGAAGGGCGATCTGTTGTATTCCTATGCGCCATACGCCAGTGACAGCAAGGTCTATGTCCCCGATGAGGAGCCGGATGTCAGATTCACCGAAGATATACCAAGGATGGACGGCGCGACGGCGCTGTATCCCATCTATTCGTCCTTTGCGCGGATGGTTTATCCCAGGGAAGTCCTGGAAGGGCAGGAGTATGAGATCTATGATAACGAGTACCTGCGGTGTACCAGGACGCCCCAGGCTTATGAGAATCTTGCCGAAGGAGAGGTGGATGTGATCTTTGCCGCGGCTCCGTCAGATGAGCAGATGGCATATGCGAAGGAGTGCAATGTGGAATTCGAATTTACCCCTATCGGCAGGGAGGCGTTTGTATTTTTTGTAAATGCGAAGAATCCTGTGGAAGATATCACGGCAGAGCAGATCCGGAAGATCTATTCCGGGGAGATTACAAGCTGGGATGAGCTTGGAGTAAAAGGCATGGGGAAGATCCGGGCGTTTCAGAGGAGCGAGGGCAGCGGCAGCCAGAGTACGCTTGTGAAGCTGATGGAAGGAAAAGAACTGATGGAAGCGCCTAAGGAAGACGTGGTGGACATGATGGCAGGGATCATAGAGCGGACGGCGGATTATAAGAACTATAAGAATGCACTTGGCTTTTCGTTTCGCTTTTATTCTATGGAAATGATTCAAAATGAGCAGATTAAGCTGCTTCAGGTAGACGGAGTCTATCCCAGGGAAGCCAATATTGAGAATGGGACGTATCCGCTGGCGTCGGATTTTTACGCAGTTACCAGAACCGACGCCAGTGAGAATACCAGAAAGCTGGTGGAATGGATACAGGGAGAGCAGGGACAGGACATTGTGAAGAAGACAGGATACACGCCGTACGCTTCGTCGTATTAAGTCATACGGCAATGTTAATAAGGTAAGGGATTATGAAAAAATATTTTAAGATAGGCGAGATATCGAAGATGTATCATATTGGAACGGATTCTCTGCGGTATTATGAGAAGATCGGTATCCTTAAGCCAAGGCGGGGGGAGAACCAGTACCGCCTCTACCGGACGGAGGATATCTGGCGGCTGAATGTGATACGGGAGCTTAGGGAGCTGGGATTTTCCATGGAGCAGATCGGGGGATATCTTAAAGAGCATACGACGGACAAGACCCGGGAGCTTCTGGAAGATGAGCTGTGTATGATTGAAGAGAAGCAGAAGCAGTTAAGGGCGCTTAAGAAGAATGTAGAAGAGCGCGTCCGTGTGCTGGCAGAGTGCCAGGCCAAAGTGATGGGGGAAGTTTGGCTTCGCACGCTGCCGGACCGGCGGTGCCACTATATTGACGAGGGGTATCAGAAGGACGAAGAGATGGACGTACTGATCAAACGGCTTCTGAACAGGAATCCCAGAACGCTGTACGTCATAGGGAGTAACCGTATCGGTTCTGTGATCCTGGCAGAGAATGCCGAAAACGGACGGTGCAGGGAATATTCGGGGGTATTCATAATAGATGAGGAAGGAGATACGGTCATTCCCGGCGGGGACTATCTGACACTTTGCTACCGGGGGGATTGTGAGCAGAATTACGACTTCCTTCCGAAGCTTCTGAGATTTGCGAAGGAGAAGGATTACCGCATGGTGAGCGATGTGTACGAGATTCTGTGGGTGGATATCCATGTATCGGGGAAGGTGGAGGAACATATTACGGAGTTGCAGTTCCGGGTGGAGAAGAGGAAGGCTGATGAGGGGGATTTCTGAAGATGCCTTCCGGTAAAATGCTGCCGAAGATGCAGCAAGGCTGAAAAAGGAGGTCGGGCGAATGCTTTCAGTTTTTTATGGAGATATGCCGGAAGCAATCTACAATCCGGTTGTATATTTCAAAAATACCTATACAGATGATTGGATTACAGATGACTTGTCAAAGAAAATGATACAAGATGTGGACAGATCTGTAGTAGTGGGGCCAAGAGTGATAGACAGTCCTGTCTTAGGCGGAATTTCACCCCGCGAATTGTCGGGAGGAGTTAAAACACTGATTTCGATTTATAAAGTGCCGGATAAAGTATTCAATGCATCGGCATGCGGTGACAACTGTGCAAAGTGGATTTTAAGAATAGGTGAAATGCAGGACATAACGATTAATCTTCGTCATCTGATGGATTTTGGAGAAGAGGATTTTACTTTAAAGGTTCTGAATACAGGGCAGATTGTTCACAATATGTATGAATTGCTTCTGATTGCAGGGATGATTGTTCGATAGGAGTGGGGCTGATGACAGGAAGTTATGAAATTATGGTCGCTAATGCCAAGATACGTTATGAATTTACGATTCGACGTAATATTACGATTATTAAGGGCGACAGCGCCACAGGTAAGACTACGTTGGTGGAGATGATACGGGAGTATTATGAATCAGGGGAAAACAGCGGTATCAGATTAAAATGCGAGAAAGAATGCAGGGTACTTGCCGGAAGAGACTGGCGGATGCTGCTTGAGGCAGTACATGAAAGTATTATATTTATAGATGAAGACAATGCATTTCTGCCATCTAAGGAATTTGCGGAAGCAGCTCGCAGCTCAGATAATTATTATGTTATTGTTACCAGAGAAGGACTGCCGAATCTGCCATATAGTGTGGAAGAAATTTATGGTATTCGTGAATCAGGTAAATATGCGTCACTTAAGCAGACGTATAATGAATTATTTCATATATATGGAAGAGAAGATTATGCAGGATTAGTGAAACCGGAGTATGTGATTGTAGAAGATTCGAATTCTGGTTATGAATTCTTTTCAGAGGTAATGGGTAAGCGGGATATCGAAGTCAGCAGTGCGAGAGGTAAATCTAATATTTTTTTAGAAGCGTCAAGATGTACGGCTGATTGTGTGCTTATAATCGCAGATGGGGCTGCTTTTGGTTCAGAAATGGATTTATATGACTTATAGATTTTTTATAAGTAGTTATTGTAATATTCTATGCAGAATGTTAGAATGAACGAAGGATATGAGTGATACGCGGCTGTAATAAAGCAGATTGCACAAGAGATATGGTAAAGAGAGGTACAGCGATGTTAAAGGGGATAAATGGAAAGAAGAAGGAAGAGATGGTTCAGACAGCATCCATCGTTGCCGGCTGTCTGATCTATGCGATAGGTTTAAATATGCTGATTACGCCTCTTGCGCTGTATAACGGAGGGTTTATGGGGATCGCGCAGCTGATCCGTACATTCCTGGTCAGTGTAATGCATATTAAGATGCCGCCGGGGATGGATATAGCGGGAGCGATTTATTATGTTATGAATGTTCCGCTATTCTATATGGGATGGCGTATCATGGGAAAGGTTTTTTTCCTGAGGTCATTGTTTGGCACGACCGTCATCAGTATCTTCCTGCTGCTGGTTCCGGTGCCGGGTACGCCGATTATCGAGGATTATCTGACTGCCTGTATCATAGGCGGCATCATTGCGGGCTTCGGGAGCGGTCTGATCCTGAGAGGCAGAGGTTCGGCGGGAGGCCCGGATATCATTGGAGTGTGTTGTCTGAAAAAGCGGATCAACTTAAGCGTGGGACAAGTCAACATCCTGTTGAATATGGTGGTATATGGGATCTGTCTGTTTATGTTCAATATTGAGATTGTGGTATATTCCCTGATCTACGCGACGGTGTTTTCACTGACAGTGGATAAGGTACATATCCAGAATATAAACATGAGTGTCATGATATTCACCAAGAAGCTGGGGATATCCAAAGCGATTATGGAGCAGACCGGACGCGGTGTAACGACCTGGGACGGGGAGGGAGCATATACGCATATGAGGTCTTATATTTTGTTCGTTATGATCTCAAAGTATGAGGTGAACCAGATAAAGCAGATTGTACATGGTATTGATCCGAATGCGTTTATGATATTAACAGAAGGATCTACGGTAATCGGGAATTTTGAGAAACGGTTATAAAAAAGAGTGGTTGTATGGCCACTCTTTCGAATTATATTGCTAACAATATTTGATATAGTCATCTGCAAAACATTGCACTTCTTTCTCAAGCGAAGCAAGGGCAGATGCAGACAGCCCTTCAAGCAGTGCATTCATGTCGGTTTTCACCTTCGCCGGGTTGCAGGGCGCCTCAAGCGCAAAATCGCTGTATGCCCGGATCTTGTTGAAATACATACATGTGTCTGGTTCTTCCTGTCCGCTTCGGCACATGTGATACATCATGACGCAGTCTGTGGCATCCGTCTCCGTACATTCTTTGCAAATCCATTTGCCAAGGTAATAGTAAGTACCGCCAACCTGGTAGAGGAATCCGGGATATTTTAATAGCTGCTCTGTTAACATAGAATATACCTCCTGGAAACTTTCATTATTATGCATTTTAGATATACTTATCTCGGGTGTAGAGATTTCAGATATTGGTATTTCGAGATATTTACCTTAACCATAGCAAAGATAAAATGGAAAAGCAAGTGTTATAGATATGTTTTTGGAAAATGAAGATATCTTACAAGAAACCGGCAGACATTCTGAGTATAATATAGAGTGCGAGGAGGTGTTATCAATGCAAAAAGAAATACGGACAGTCTGCTATGATGACGATTGTCATCATGAAGCATATCGTTTTGAGGGAATCGTCCGGCCGGTTCCGAATCATTTACATTTTGCAGGGCATATCACGGCTCTGATTACGATTGTGATATGGGGAACGACTTTCATATCTACCAAAATACTGCTTACGGATTTTACACCGATAGAAATACTGTTTTTCAGATTTTTGCTTGGATTACTTGTGCTGATAGCCGTTTATCCGAAACGATTGAGAATAAAGGATAAAAAGCAGGAGCTTACATTCGCTGCGGCGGGACTATGCGGGATATGCTTATACTACCTGCTTGAAAATATAGCATTAACCTGTACGATGGCTTCTAATGTTGGAGTTATTATTTCTGTCGCTCCGTTTTTTACTGCCGTTTTATCTCATGTGTTTCTAAAGACAGAAGAAAAACTAAAAGCCGGGTTTTTGGTTGGTTTTGTAGTTGCCATGATAGGAATATGCCTTATCAGTTTTAGCGGTAATGAATTAGAGCTGAATCCTATTGGTGATATTCTGGCGATTGCTGCGGCATTCGTATGGGCAGTTTATTCCTTGCTTACACGAAAAATCAGCAGCTATGGATATAATACCATCCAAACGACAAGGCGGATATTTACATACGGAATACTTTTCATGCTCCCGTTCCTTTTTGTTTTTGACTTCAGATTGGATGTGCAGAAGTTTGTAAAACCAGAGTATGTTCTAAACCTTATCTATTTAGGTCTGGGTGCGTCAGCCCTTTGCTTTGTTACTTGGAATTATGCAGTCAAGGTGCTTGGGGCTGTTAAGACAAGCGTGTATATTTATATAGTCCCTGTCATTACCGTTGTCACATCCGTTATTGTGTTAAAGGAAGAAATTACATGGA
>CAMSTW010000055.1 GCA_947063855.1 uncultured Dorea sp. | reverse complement strand
ACACTTGAAAATACAATTATTTTTATTGAAGAAAATAATAAGTTTGTATTTTCAAAAGAGTTTGCAGAGTTTGTTAAGACTTCTGGAAATTACTTTGTAGTGGTTAACCGTTCGCCATTAAAGATGCTTCCTTACAGCATTCATGAAATATATGAGATTATAACTGTGGGGAAGCATGTGGATGTGAGTGAATCTTATCATCAATTAAAAGAATTGTACAGCAATTATCCTATTAAGGAAAACAATCAAATAAATACGGTAGTAACAGAGGATCGTAATTCGGGATACCAATTTTTCTCACATTTGTTTCATAACAGCAATGTAATTAGTGCAGAAGGAAACAGCAAAGTGTTAAACAGAATTCAGGAGATAGGAAACGGGGATGTGCTTGCTATTGTAGACGGCGCGGCCTTTGGGGCGATGATTGAAAGCTGCCTTGAGTATTTTGAAACACGGTTAGATCAGAGAATATCAATATGGATGCCGGAATCATTCGAGTATCTGATTTTGAAATCAGGAATAGTTACCTCTAATGAATTAACTGCAATTTTGGATTCAACTTCTGACTATGTAGAAGCGAAGGAATATGAAAGCTGGGAGAGGTATTTTGCGGAACTGTTAATTTCCTTGACAGAGGATAAAAGTTATAAATATACGAAAAGAGTCTTAGATGATTACTACATGCAGGATAAGAATGTACGGAAAATAATCAGTAATTTTCCAGATATATTTGAAATATTAAAATGTAAATAATACGGCCTCTTTTCGCTGGGGCTAAAAGAGACCGTATTAGAAATGCGAAGTAAATGTCATTGCTTGGAAGGCGCAGCTAATCAGATATTATGTTGCTCAGACATGCAGGATTATGCTTAAGATAAAGCGATTCCCCTCGGTATTAATATCCATTAAACCGTTATATTTCTGGATGATGCCGTGGATAGACGGCAGGCCATATCCATGATTCGGAATATCTGTCTTAGTCGAAGCAAATATCTTATCCCGGGATGAGACAAGTTTATGGGCGTATGTGTTTTCAAAGCAGCAGAAGAATCTCCCGGACTTATATTTTATGGTTATATGTACAAGCTTTGAAGGCATTTTGTCCTGCATACAGGCGTCAAACGCATTATCAATGGCATTTCCTACAAGGACGCACAGATCAGTGTTGTCAATCGGCAGCTGCGCCGGAACGGATACCTCCCAGGTATATTCGATATCGCATTCTCTGGCAATATTAATCTTCGAACTAAGCAGTGTATCCAGGAGCAGATTTTCGCAGATGGATAAGGGCGTGAGACCAAAATCCGGATCGGAAAGAAGCCGGTTAATAAAGTCGATGATTTCTGAATCCTGTCCCAGTAATGCATAGGCGCGGATGGCAAGCAGCTGGTTCTTTAGATTATGTTTTTCCTGTTTGAAATGTTCAACCTGAGCTTTTCCATTTGCGCGAAGCTCTTCATAATGCTTTAACTGATGTTCCATCCTGTAATTCTCAATCTGTCTGTTGGCCGCGTCTGCAAGGCTGTTGTAGAAAATGTAAAAGGAGATATTCATTAACAGCAGGAGAATTGTTGCCGTAAAAGCCAGAATATCGCCGACTGCAGAGTCGATGCTTTGATTCAGATAGAAAACAGCGTGTATGATAAAGATGCTGAATAAAGTTATACATATTAACAGGAACCAACAGAGTAGAGACGGTGTGTCATGAGCTCGTTGGTGCTGATATATGGATATGGCATGAACCATAGAAAGCAATAGCAGTCTTGAGGCAACGATTCCCGCAAATACCAGGTCTTCCACGGGGTATCTTAAAAGCTGAAAAGCAAAAGCAACAAAAATCTCAGAAAGCATACCGGTAGCGCATCCTATCATGGAAAGAAAAAGGATCTTTCGGACAGCGCCCTGATAAAGAAGACAGGCCAGTGATGTAATGAGGAGTCCATTCAAAATGAAAAGAAGGAGCAGCCGCCGGACTCCGCTTAAAAGAATCAGCTGCATAATAAAAAATAATGTCCAAACAGTAATTTTACGTATCTGTGACAGTTCCTTTCTGATAAGGAAACGGTCAAAATATATTGATAAGATCCAAAAATAAAATATGTACACGGGTAGGATACGCATCTACAAATCCTCAAGAATCTGAAAGTATTTTGAGCGGAGCGCTTTTTGGAATTTAGGACCTACGGGTAAAGAGCAGCCATTCGATAAGCTCACATTCGCAAGTGAAAGAGAGCTGATATGGTAGGAATTAATTAAGTAGGACTGGTGTACCCTGATAAAATTCCAGTTGTGTTTGTCTGCGCAGATTTCGATTTCATCCAGCCTTCCCAGAAAACGGTGCGTTGTGGTTATCGTGTGAATGAGTATATCTCGTCCGCGGCTTTCGAAGTATAGAATTTCTGATACAGGCAGCTTCATGTATTTTTGATGGAAACCAAAGGTAAAAAACTGTGAGTTGTTTTGGATCTTCTTGTATGCGGCATGGAAGTAATCATAAAATTTTTGCCTGTTAATCGGTTTGGACATAAACCGGAAAGGTTCAACTTCAAAAAGCTGTTCAAAATATGTATCATGGGCAGAAATATATATTAAGAGACTGGGGATGTTTTGTGAGCGTAAAAAACGGGCGGTTTTGATTCCGTCTATATGTGCCATCTCGATATCCAGATATATCAGATCATAATATTCCCCTTGTTCTATTTTTTGGCACAGAGAATCGCCATCAAAGTAGATGGCTGTCTCCATACGGATATAATCTTGTCTCTTAATGTGCATCAGCATGCGCTCTATTTCGGAAGTAATTGGTATATTATCGTCGCATATCGCAATTTTAAGCAAGGACATCACCCCTGGTCGTCTGTGTCAGACAGGATATTGATAAGGGTATATATGGCGTTTCGTTTTTCTTCATCCAGTGACAGAAGCTTTCTGGCATACATAGATATGCGTGAATCGGCAGTGTGATCAAAGGATTCCCATATATAGCGCTGGTTTGAACGATATAGAATGTAATCGACAGATGTATGGAAATAGTCTGCGAGTTTACATAAAAGTTCCGAGCTGGGCTCGGCTTCTTCTAACTCTATTCTGCTGATGGTATTCTGACTAGAGTCAACTAATGTGGCCAGTTTAACTTGCGACATTTTTTTCGATTTTCGTAATTCTTGTATTCGTGTTTTCATTTTATCTCCTTAAGAAAACTGTAAGATAAGTTTACTTGATTTTCTTCTATGAAATATCCGAAAATGGGTAATCGCTACTACTAATTTAAGTAAAACAGGCAAAAGAATACATATTTTCACCTCTTTTTGACATATATATTATTTTGGTAAAAAAAACGGGTAAAATATGCGCGAAAGGAGTTGAAGATTATGAAAAAAATCACTAATTTTTTAATGAAAAGGAATGGGATATTAAGTGCAGTCATGGTTATGGGCGGTATCTTCTCGGTTCTGTCAAAATACGGATGCTGCTTCTACATCTATCACCAGCCACACTTCCCGGCCGCATTGCAAGACACTGACGAGTAGATATGGAACAGGCAGTCGACAAGATCATGCAACGCATTGATGAATCCTACACACTGGAGGAATCGGAGAAAGAAGTGTTAAGGTTCGGTATACAAGCCGCCATGGAACTGACGCTGAATCTGCTGGTCAGTATCTTTATCCTGTACAAGCTTCACATGATTTGGGAAGGTCTTCTGTTCTTCGGCATCTTCATTCCCATACGGACGCTGGCCGGCGGATATCATTCGGATACATATCTGCGCTGTCTGCTGTTCTCCGTATTGACGCTGACAGGGATTCTGATTGCCAGTAATTACATAGAATTATCCATAAGTCTGATGCTGGCGGCGATTCTTTTTCTGGAAGGCGCGATTGCATGGATTGCGCCGGTCGTGAATGCCGACAGGCCTGTCTCGAAACGGGAATACCGTATGTTTAAGCGAAGACTTAAGATTGTGCTTCTGGCTGACGGTATATTCAGTATCTGCTTATGGAGGATGCAATGTGGGAAGGCGGTCAATATCATAGCGCTCAGTCTGATGCTGATATTGATCACATTAATCCTTGGAAAAATAAAATATAAGTCATATCAGATATCTGTATAGTGGAAAAAAAAGGGATTGGCGTGCGGCCAGTCCCTTTTTGGCGGAGTAATCTTTTCGTGGAGTAATCTTTTGGCGGAGTAATCTTGTGCAAAAAACAGAAAATATTATGGATAGGACAAGGTTTTTCTCTGATTTGTGGATTGAACTGCCGGATTTTTGGAATTAAAATATCCGTGGGTGAGGAAAATGGAGAAGAAACAGAGAGAATATCTTTTTGACAATTATAAGGTGCTTCTGATCGTCCTGGTGGTGATCGGGCATTTCATCGAGCCGTGTTATGACCAGAATCCCTTCTTATATGAATTAAAGTGGGGGATTGTAGCGTTCCATATGCCGGCTTTTATCTTCATATCGGGGTATTTTTCCAAGAAGGTTCCGTCGGTAAAGAAGCTGGTGGGCGGACTTGTGATTCCGTATTTTGTATATGAGGTGATCTATTACCTGCTGTATACGTTTGTTCTGGATAAGGAAACGGAGCTGTATTTCACCAGACCGAAGTTTACCCTGTGGTATCTGATGGCGTTGTGCGTGTGGAGAGCGGCGGCTCCGGCAGTGAGGCGGATGCCGTATCATCTGCCGGTTTCGGTAGCGGCCGGGCTGGCGGTCGGATTGTTTGGAATCGGGAATTTTCTTTCAATCCCGCGGATTATATTCTTTTTCCCGTTCTTTCTGGCGGGGATGGAGTTCGACCGTGCATGGCTTGCCAGATTCCGTAATCCGAGAGGATACATGGGCGCGCTTGCAGTTCTGGGAAGCATGGCGGTGATTCTGTTTACGGATGAGTATCACCGCCGCCTGCCGGTGAAGATCTTCTATGGCCGCTATTCCTATGAGGAGCTGGGGATGGCTTCTGTGGAAGGGTTATTGATCCGCGTAGTCTGTTATGGGATCTCCTTTATGCTGATCTATCTGTTCATGCTGGTGCTCCCAACGGAGAAGAAGTCCTATTCTTATCTGGGAGAGAGGACGATGGCGGTCTATATCTTCCATGGGCTGATCTACAGCTGTCTGAAATATGGGTCTACAGTCCTGGGATCGGTGGAGAGTAACGCGGAGAGTGTGCTGTTGATTCTGTTCTGTATCATGGTGGTGTGGATCGTGTCGCGAAGGCCCTTTGTACAGGTTACGAATAAGATTGCCCATTTGGTATAATTGGTATTCCCAAAGTCACAAATTATTGCTATAATACCCGTAATAGACTGGATTTTTTGATTATGGAGTTATTGGCTATGGGGATGATCTTAGAGTATATGGACTATCATTTGCTGCCGCTTTCGCTCCTGTTTGCGGCAATCCTTTTCTCGGTATGCTGTCTGGGGCTTTATCTGAGGGAGAGAAGCCGCGCAGGGCGGATAGAAGCCCTGGCTGCGGGAGAACGGAAGTTTTTTAAGTCCTTCGCGGTTAACCGGCAGGATTTTTTCCTGCTGATTCGAAGGAGCGACCTTAAGGTTCTGTATATCAGCCCGAATTTCCAGGAGATGACGGGCATTGAGGCGGAACTGGTATGTGCAGATATCGAAGTGTTAAAGAGCCTGGTGAGTCCTAAGACTGCCAGGAATATCCTGGAACAGCTTGGGAACTGGGATGGGGAACAGGAGCTTAGGCTGGAATTTGATTACCAGATGGCGGGAGAGGCCGCCGGAGAGAACAGAGAAGAATCAGGAGACAGGCATGGGTTGGTAACTCTTCAATCCGATGAGAGCAGTGCATGCTATCTTGTCGTATTCTGCGATAATACAGAGGATTATCAGGTACGCACTGCGATGAAGGCGGAACTTAAGCAGGCGTATCAGGAGAGTCAGGCCAAGACAGATTTCCTGTCCAAGATGTCCCATGAGATCCGTACGCCGATGAACGGAATCCTGGGTATGCTGAGTCTTGCCAGGTCTCATGTGAAGGAACCGGAGCAGACGGATTACTATCTGAACCGGGCGGAGAGTCTTTCACAGTTTCTGCTGACCCTGATCAATGATATTCTGGATATGTCCAGGATCGAGAGTGGGAAGATGGAGCTTGAGGCGGTGCCGTTCGATTTGTTCAAGGTGGCGGAGAAGCTGGATTCCATGTTCCGCAACACGACGGAGGCGAAGAATATCCAGTGGGAGATAGAGATGCAGGACTTCGATGTGAGCCGGGTTGTGGGCGATGAGCTGCGGCTGACACAGGTGATCATCAATTTTATCTCCAACGCCGTGAAGTTCACGCCGGCGGGAGGATCGGTTACGGTTACCTTCCGTCAGATGCATAAGATAGAAGGAAAGATGCATCTGATGATCCGGGTCAGGGATACCGGTAAGGGAATCAAGGCAGACTTCATAAGCAGGATCTTCCGTCCGTTTGAACAGGAGGATGCGTCCACCGCCCACCATTACGGTGGCAGCGGACTTGGGATGGCGATTGCCGATAATATCGTCCGGCTGATGGACGGGCAGATTATTGTGGAGAGTGAAGAGGGAAAAGGAACGGAGTTCGTAGTTTATATCAGCCTTCCGATCGCAGAAGGAGAACAGTTTGTACCGGAGACGTGGAATGAGGGCTGTCCCCGGGAGGCGGCAGGCGATCTTAAGAAGGCGATTGAGGAATTCACTCTGGAGGGCGTCCGCCTCCTGCTTGCAGAGGACAATGATGTCAATGCGGAGATCGCAATCGAGATTATGGAGATGGAAGGCGCCGTGCTTGAGCGGGCCTGCGACGGTCTGGAAGCGGTGCGCATGTTCGAAGAGAGTCCCGAGCATGGATATGACGCCATTCTCATGGATATCCAGATGCCGAATATGAACGGCTGGGAGGCGGCGGCACAGATACGCAAGTCCTCAAGGCCGGATGCGGATATTCCGATCTTCGCCATGTCCGCGAATGCATTTGTGGAAGATAAGCGGCATTCCATCGAGATTGGTATGAACGGGCATATCTCGAAGCCGGTGGATTATGATGAGGTGCGTGAGCTGGTGGGAGAGGCGTTGCTGGGGCGCAGTACCCATTAGGGCGAAGCCCGCTGTGTTGCAAAGCGCCTGCGGCGCTTGTCCGGCAAGGACCGAAACACAGTGGAGAAACGACCCGTATTGCAGGATAATCTGTGGAGGATTATTATAATATGAAGAAATGGAAGAACATAAAGAAGACCTATCTGGCGGCGCTTGTTACAGGCGTCCTTGTGATCGGGGCGGGAGTCATAGTCCTTTTGAATGCTTCCGGCCTGGATTCCATGTTTGAACCGAAGGATTATGAACATTTTGAAAATCCGTATGAGGAAGGGGAGGACTACGACTCCGTGGCAGGAGACGGGGAAGAGTCTGATCTTGCCGATGAGAATGAGGATGGGGAGGATGACGCCGGGGACGACGCTCAGAAGGCGCTTCAGGTTGCCGAGGCAGATCCTCAGGAGCCGGATACCGCAGGGCTTGCCGACGACCAGAACCATAGAGGTGATACCGGACAAGACAGGAATCCGGATGGATTCGAGATCTCGGATGACCGGGGACCCGGCGGCATCCATGTGCGTCCGGACGGTTCCGGCGATGGAGAGAACAAGGATGATGCCGGTAATCATCCGGGGGATAACGGGAGCGGGGAGCAGCCGGAGCAGCCCGGCGGACCGGATCATCCGGGGAAACCGGACGTGCCGGATCATGGAGGGCAGCCGGAACAGCCGGAGAGACCTTCGAGCTGGGAGGAAGAACAGCTTAAGCCCCGCGACCCGGTTCAGACAGAGAACGGTATCCTGGTGAGGCTTACGGCGGTGATTCACAGAGAGTATTGCCAGGGAGATGTATTCAGGGCAGAGGACGCCACGGTTACGGCCGCATTCCGTCAGACGGATGGTAAGGAGAATGAACTGACGATTCCCTATGGCGGGGAGAATGGTTACAGCGTACAGATGTCTACCAGATTTACCGGAAAACACACAGCTACATTTACCTACCGGGGAGTCTCTGCAAGGGCGCAGTATGAGGTGATATCCAGCGGAGTCGCCGTCTATTATTATGGTGTGAACAGTGGAAATATATATGTAATCGCGCTTCCCGGACCGCTTGGAGCAGATCAGGAGACCATAGATGAACTGACCGGGCTTCGGTATTTCCCTGCCAGCGGGGGCAGTGCGGATCTGACGGATATCCATAGCCGCATGATCGCATATCTGGGAGATACCGGGATTCGGGAACGGTTCCTGGCAGATACGAGATACAGCAATGTTGTGTTCCTTGAGGAGGCGGACGGATATCTGACGACCATGCTGTCAGGTTTTCGGTATTATATGAGCGGCAGTCTGGAAGAGGGCGGGCCGTATGTGTATTATCCGGTCTATAACTGGGGTTCCGGTAATCTGAGGAATATCGTGGACGTGGTGTCCGCGGTCCCGGAAGGGTATAAGATCCGGCGCGTTGTCAGGGATGAGGGGGATCTGGGGAAATACAGAGGCAGCCAGGTCCTGGAGCAATATACGGGAGGCAGTTCTGTCCTTGATGTGCCTGCGGGCGTGACCGATATCAGGCTTAAGGGAGAGCAGGGCGGCGCCGGCACAGAGATTGCCGCCATGATTCTGCCGGAGAGTGTAAGCAGGATTGATTTCGCGGGTATCGCAGATTGTCTGCCCGGGCTTAAGCGTTATGAGGTGACGGGCAGTAGCAATTATCTGGCGGTGGACGGTGTATTATATAGTAAGGATGGAAAGACGCTGCTCAGTGTTCCGGCAGGCAGAACGGATATCTCTATTTTGGAGTCGGCGACGACGATCGCGCCGGGGGCGTTCAGAGGCAGCGGCATCAGAGAACTTACGATTCCTGGGACAGTGACCTGTCTGGAAGAGGGGTGCTTTGAAGGCTTCCGGGGAGAGGTCATCCGTATGGAAGGCGAGGGAGACAGGGAGATCTCGCCGGACACGGGATATAAGGGCAAGGTTCTGTTTGCGGATTCGGCCCATGATGTCGTGCTGAAAAGAGGAATCTTCGGATTCAAAGGGCAGAATATTACGTTTGGAGCCATGGATGAGAATGGAAGGGAGATTCCGGAGAAGACAGGGCTTTATCATTATGATACGGACAGGGAGATCCTGACTCTTACAAAGGAGCCGGATACACTGGCGGGCGTCCGTCCGGATATATCCGGATATTATGCGGTTCCGGACGGGATCGCGGCAATCGGCGAGGGGGCCTTCATGGGAGCGGAAGCGCTGCGGGAGATTGAACTTCCGGAGACGGCCGGGGAGCTTCGTGAGGGAAGTCTGATTCTGCCTGATTCTGTGGAGAATCTCTTCCTGGCCGCCAGTATGACCCGGGTATCTCCAAGGGTATTTGGGAATCCGGCGGAAGGAATGAAGCCAATGGACGGCGCAGTCTGTGTACCAAAAGAGTATTACGAGGCGTATGTAAGCAACTGGACGCAGGCGCTGGACCCGGTCTATGGATCCGGGACGGCCGCACATCTGCTTCAGATCAGAGATGATACGGTTTTCTATGAAAATGAAGCGAAATATCAGAAGATATCGGAGGACGGGCCGGGGCGTTACCGCCTGCTGGAGGTATATGGCCGGAACCGGACTGCCTTTCAGGTAAAGGAGGGAACGAAAGAGATTGCTGCGGATGCATTTGCAAAGAGCGGGATGCTGGAGATCCTGTATCTGCCGGAATCACTGGAACGTGTGGAGGATCAGGCGTTCGCGGGGTTAGAGAGTCTTGAGACAGTGACTGTGAAGAAGGCGGGAGTTCTCACAGAGGGAAGCTTTGGTAAGGCGTCTGTGCTTGCGGCGGTCTATGAGAAGGGTGAACGGCAGGAAATCGCAGGCTATGGAGATTTCGTTTACGATGATTTTGTATATGACCGCGGGATTATTTACGGGAAATCAGCCGGCGGAGGGTATATCCTTCTCAATGTGCCGACGGATTATAAGGAAGACGTCATGATTTACAAGGATACAGTCTGCCTGAACCGGGAGGCCTTCGAGGGATGTACGCTTCTTGGTGCGATAGAGGTTACGGACCAGAACTCTTTAAGAGAGATTGGAAGCCGCTGCTTTGGGAACTGTACGGCTCTTAGAAGCCTGAGTCTTGACGGTGCGAAGCGGCTTATAGCCGTCGGTGAGGAGGCGTTTCGTGACTGCCCGAATCTGGAATCGCTCTATCTCCCGGATTGTCTGAGTGAGATCAGCAAGGGGATGTGTGCCGGCTGTACGGCTCTTACGACAGTGAAGGCAAAGGGGGCGTCGGCAGTGGAAGCGGAGGCGTTTATGGACTGCCGGAGCCTGTTATCGTCCGGACTTGCGCTCGGATGGGAACAGATGACAAAGATCGGCGACCGGGCGTTTGCCTTCTGCAGTCTGCTTGCGTCCGTTCCGGATATGCCGGCGCTTAAGAGTCTGGGGATACGCTCCTTCTTCAGCTGTCAGCGGCTTAAGGCGGTGGTTCTGCCAGAGACGCTGACCAGTATGGGGGAGGAATGCTTTGGTGAATGCGGGGAACTGACGAGGGTGGAACTGAACGGGAAGCTGACAGGGATCAGCCGATACTGTTTCTACGGCTGCCGCAGTCTTACGGAGGTGCTGTTCGGCGATCAGCAAAAGGAGGCCCTGCAAGTGGTCGGCGTCCAGGCCTTTGGACAGTGTACATCATTGGAAACGCTGGATCTTAGCGGATTTGCGGCGCTTAAGCAGATGGGAGAGCGTACCTTCGAGGGCTGTGAGTTCCTGACTACGGTCAGTCTTCCTGAGAACCTTCAGGAGGTGCCGGATTATTGCTTTGAGAATTGTCAGAATCTGTCGATCCTCACGCTTATTTCCGAAAATGTGACCGGACTTGGAGAGGCTGTTTTCGGAGATGTGCTTTCTCCCTTTATCCATATATGGGTGAAGGAAGGGAAGCTTGAGGATTATGAGAATGCGTATAAGAATCTATTAGACCAGTTATATGGAGACGGCACGGTGGCAAAGATTCTTGGCAAGATTGATGATAAGGTGGAGATCATCCGGGGGATTACCTTTGAGATCACGGATGAGGGCAGAGTCTTAAAGGAAGTGTCCGAGGCTTTTGAGGGGAACTATACGGTTCCGGTTACGACTGTCCGGATTGAGGCGGATGCATTTGCCGGATGTACGAAGCTTACAGGCATCAAGCTTCCACAAAACAGCAGTATCAGTCTGGGAGACCGCTGTTTTGCGGGATGCACGGCGCTGGAGATTGTGGAACTAAGCGGGGATATCCCACAATGGGGTGAGGAGACCTTCATGGGTTGTACGGCCCTGAAGCGTGCGGCCATTGGCGGCGGGCATCAGGAGCAGATACCAAGAGTCGGGACCAGGGCGTTTAAGGGCTGTACTGGACTTACGGGGCGGGACAGTGTCTCGTTCATGGCGTGGATGCCGGTTCTTGGTGAAGAGTGCTTTGCGGATTGCGTGAATCTTGAGGCAATCCCGATGACAGAATATGCCCGCGAAAGCCTGGAAGTGATTGAGGATCGTGTCTTCGCGGGATGTACGAGTATGACGCAGTTTCTGACCAGCACATTTACCGGGATGAAGACCATAGGGGCGTATGCTTTTGCCGGCTGCGATTCGCTGAGGAATCCGTCTGTTCCGGCCGGCGTTGCGTCGATTGGGGAGGGGTGTTTCTCGGAGTGCGTGAATCTGGAGACGGTCAGCTTCTACTGTGTGCTTGAGGAATATCCGAAGGACTGCTTCAGGAACTGTCCGAAGCTTACGCGCACAGGCGGAGTTGCGGGTGCGCTTGCCGGTCTGAGACGGATCGGGGACGGAGCGTATGAGGGCTGTGTTTCCCTGACTACCAATGCAGGCTGGAATCTGGGGAGATATGCGGGACTTGAGGAGATTGGCGCGTATGCGTTTGAAGGTTGTACGAATATGACAGAGATTACCCTGGCGCCTACGGTGGAAAGGATTGGAGCCGGTGCGTTTGATCATTGCAGGAATGTAGGTCAGATGACGTTCCAGTCGGCGGAAGCGCCGGCGATGGGACAGATGTCGGTTCAGACGATGGGAGCCGGGTTCTGTATCCGGGTGCCGGACAGCCAGGCTTCCGGAGATTACGTATATAAGGCGTATCTTAGGTTTTTTGCGGAAATGTTTGGAAGCGACAGGGCCTATGACCTTGTGGATTCCATCTCGGACGGAGCCAAAAGCCGGAATCCGGCTATAGCAGTCGGGGATGATCTGGAGAATATTCAGGATGTACCGGAGATGGATGAAGGTACGGCCGGTGTGACGCCAGAAGAGAATGCCCGGCCGGAAGATGATGTGCCGGAAGAGGCAGATAAGGATGACGTGCCGGGAGAGAGAAGTGAAGCCGACGTGCCGGGAGAGAGAAGTGAAGCCGGCAAGTGACGCAGCCTTGCGTAATTCGTAAATTGATAGAGGAGATAGTGAGATGATTATACAACAGTCAGAGCAGGTAATGCAGGAAGTGAGGAAGGTATTCATCGGTAAGGATGAGATCATAGAGAAGGTCCTGATGAGCATCTATGCGGGCGGGCATATCCTGCTTGAGGACGCCCCGGGAGTTGGGAAGACGACTCTGGCGCTGGGATTCTCCAGAGCGCTGGGGCTGTCTTATAAGCGTGTGCAGTTCACTCCGGATACGATGCCTTCCGACATTACAGGATTCAGCATTTATAATAAGAACACAGGAGAGTTCGAGTATAAACCCGGAGCGGCGGATTGTCATCTGCTTCTGGGCGACGAGATCAACCGTACCTCGCCCAAGACACAGGCGGCGCTTCTGGAGGTCATGGAGGAGGGAAGTGTGACGGTGGACGGAATCACCCATATCCTGCCAAAACCGTTTATCTGTATTGCCACGCAGAACCAGTACGGCTCTGCGGGAACCCAGGCGCTCCCGGATTCGCAGCTGGACCGGTTCATGGTGCGCTTAAGTATCGGTTATCCGGGGCGTGACAGCCAGGTTGCCATCCTGAAGAGCCGGCGGGGCATCAGTGATATCGACAATGTACGGCCGATGATGACCAGGGATGATGTGAAGGAGATCCAGGATTATCTCTATTCCATCAAGATTACAGAGGATATCCTCTATTACATCACGGATCTGTGCGCCGCTACGCGTAAGGCGTCCATGGTGGAGTTAGGAGTCAGCCCCCGGGGCGTCAACGCGCTGGCCCATCTGGTGCGGGCAAGGGCAATCCTGCGGGAGAGGGATTTCGTGATACCGGAGGATGTGCAGGCGGTATTTATAGATGTCTGCGCCCACCGTCTGGTCATGCGTCCCCAGGCTAAGATAGAAGGAGTTACCGCGGTGGATGTGCTGAAAGATATCCTGCTGAGAATCAAAGCCCCGGCGCTTGGGAGAAGGTAACAAGATTATGTGGAAGCATCGGATTGGATATGCGGCAGTGGTCGTGGCTGCCTTGATTACATATATAGTGGCGGACAGAAGGGAGCCGCTTGTGCTGCTGTGCCTTCTGGTTCTTGTGCCGGTTCTTGGCATGATTCTGCAGAGACTGGCAATGCGGGGGATTTCGGTGAATTGTCATGTGCAGGGAACCTGCAGGATGGGACAGCAGATTGCCGTGGTCCTGGAAGTGGAACGGAAGAACAGGCTGCCTCTTGGAGCAATACGGATACGGCTTGTCTTCAAGAATGTTCTGTATGGAGACCAGAAGGAGACGACGGTCTGGCTTTTGCCAGGGGAACAGAAGCAGATGACATTTACATATCTGTATGAGGCGGCGGACTGTGGAAATGTAAAGACCTGCGCCGCTTCGGCACAATATCAGGACCTGTTTGGCCTTGCAGTGTTTACGCGCTCTGTGGATATTTCCCGGGAGACTCTCGTCTATCCTCCGGAGATACGGCTGAATATGGAGCTTCTTAAACGTCCGGAGACCAAGAGCTTCGGGGAGTTGTACAGCCAGAAGCGGGGGCAGGATATCAGTGAGGTATCAGGACTTCGGGATTATGTGCCGGGAGATTCCATGAACAGTATCCACTGGAAGCTGTCCGGCAAGCTTGACGAACTGATCGTGCGGGAGTTCGGCCAGCCGTCTAATTATAATACGCTGATTTTGTATGAGATGATGAAGAGAAACCGGGAGAAGGAGATCCCCAACTCTTGTAACAATGCAGTGCTTGCCCTGACAGTGTCTCTGAGTATGAGTATGCTGGAACTGAATCTCGAGCACAATGTGGGGAGGGTCCTGAATAAGGATATCCAGATCGTGCCGGTGAATTCCATGGATACCTATGAGCAGATGCAGATGAACCTGTTATGTAAGCCGGTTGTAGAGGAAGTGAACGGGGCGGATACGGTCTATAGCTTTCTGCGGGGGAATCTGAGAAATGAATATACGAAGATGATCTATATCACGCCTTGTTATGAGGAAGAGACGGCCAGACAGCTGTCCAGGGAGGTGGATCTTACGGTGCTGCAGATTGTACAGGGAAGGAAGCTGGATTACACGGCGTCGGCGGGATATGCGGTAATCTCGATAGATGTCGATACGTATCAGGAGACGATGAATAGTGTTACGATATAGAGGGAGAGGAATATGAGGAGTAGGAGCCGTGAGATTTGTCTGCTTACTGCGGAGGGCAGGAGGGAAAGACGGGGGACAGCGATTGTGCCAGAAGTGATTCCGGCGCTTTTTCTGCTGTCGGGAATTCTCTTTGCGTGCAGGGATATGATGTATGAAAGCGCCTGCCTTGCAGGAGCGATTCTTACAGGGGCGCTGGTGATCCTGATCCTGCGGGTATCGGAGCTGTCTGCGGGGGCGGCGCGGGTTGCGAAGCTTGGGATCTATGTGGTGAGTCTTCTGTCTTTTCTGGTTTTTATTCTGTATATAGCGCAGGGGTTTCTGGATACGGTGAACCGGGTCATGGCCTTGTGGAATCTGCGGTTCCAGACGGAGCTTGAACAGTTCTCGGTGAACAGCCGGGCAGCGGCCGGGGCGCTGGTCTTCTGGTGTCTGCTTGCGGTTCCTTTGGCTTCGTTTCTGTTGGTACTGGTAAGAAAGAGGAGAACGGGGCTGATCTGTCTGCTGGCCGCCGGAGGGCTGCTGGCCGGATTCGTCCTGGGGCGTTCGCAGATGTGGGAGAGTGTCGTGTGTCTGTTTGCAGGGATTCTCGGAACGCTGACAGTTACTTCGGCGCCCGGACGACAGTATGGCTTACGGGGAATGGTATGCATACTGGCGGCGGCAGCAATGTTCCTTGGTTTCTTCCTGGCGACAGGCGGGTATGAGGGAATCCGCGGGCTTGCCAGGTTAAGGGCCGGCGTTGTCACGTGGTTTGAAGAATTCCGCTATGGCAAGGATACGCTTCCTGTGGGAAATCTTGCGAAGGCGCCGGGGCTTCTTGAGGGGGAGTCGGAGACGCTGAAGCTTGAGATGGAGAAAGACCAGGAATGGTATCTGAAAGGCTTCGTGGGAGCGGAGTATAATGGGACGGCGTGGAAGAATCTTTCGCCCGGGGCATATCAGGGAGAATATGTGGGATTGTTAAAATGGCTGGAAAACAAAGGGTTCTCCGTACTTACGCAGTTTGCGCGCTATAATGCGCTTACGGAGACGGCGCAGGGCTCTGACACTGGCAGCGTGAAGGTTGACGTGGAAAATGTGGGCGCTTACCGGAAGTTTGTCTATCTCCCTTCCACAGCCCAGGGATGGGAGGGCGGCGGCGCAGAAGCCGGGAAGGACTGGCAGGTGCGCTCGAACCGTTTCTTTGGGGCGGATGAATATAGATTTCAGGCTGTGAGCGGCGCGGCGACGGCGGACGGAGTATCGACGGCTTCCTGGATGCAGGATCCGTCCGGGAAAGAAGAAAAGGAGTACCTGGATGCGGAATCTGTCTACCACTCGTTCGCAGAGGAATACTATATGCAGGTGGACGAAGAACTGAAGGCTGAGATGGAAGAGTTGTTTTTCCCGGAGTACCAGGGAATGGAGTATATGGGGACTGCAGCCAAAGAACTGGATTTTAACGAGGTGACGGCACAGATCCGTAAGGTTCTGCGCCGGGAGACGCGGTATGAGGAGACGCCGCCGGCCGTACCGGAAGGAGAGGATTTTGTAGAATGGTTTCTGAATGAGTCCCGCAGGGGAAATGCAGTACACTATGCATCGGCGGCGGTGATGGCTTACCGGACGGCAGGTTATCCGGCGCGGTATGTGGAAGGGTATCACTATGCACAGGATGTGGAAGGCGAGAGGGCAGAGCAAAGCGCTTCGGAAACAGCGGAAGGCGAGAGGGCAGAGCAGAGTGCTTCGGAAGCAGGGGAAAGTGCGGGGACAGAGGAGAGTACTTCGGAATCGGCTGAGGGGAAGACGACGGCCGTACTGACGAGTAAGAATGCACATGCCTGGGCGGAGGTGTATGTGTCCGGAATCGGCTGGATGCCGGTGGAGGTGGTGCCGGGGATGTATACCGAGATGTATACGAACCAGATTGTGGAAGGCGAGCCGTCCTTCCAGGTGAATGCAGATCCGGGGGACGACGGGCTGGAGATTGAAGGAGGCTCTGCGGATGGAGACGATCAGGAAGAAGAGACAGCGCAGACGCCGCTTCCGCTTCGCAGAATCCTTGCTCTGGTAATGCTTGGCCTGTATCTCTGTCTGGCGCTCTGTCTGGCGCTGGAAGGGCAGAGGATTGTGAGGCGCATCTGCCGGAAGCGCGCGGTACGTAAGGCGGCAGGCACCGTATTCGTGGACCGGTATGTAGAGGAAATAAGGCGTCTGCTTCTGACCGGAAAGGTGAAGGGGAATTATAACCACCCGTTGGAGCTGGCTGAACAGGTTGAGGAGAGGTTTGACGGAATCAGCAAGGAAGAATATGTAAGAGCGGTTAATCTCCTGCAGAAGGTTCGTTTCGGAGGGAAGAGACTTAAGCCCTATGAACTGCATACACTGGAATGTTTTCAGGAGAGACTTGCCGTAAGCCTGTCCCGGCAGAGCAGAATATGGGGAAGATGTAAGGTCAGATATTGGTATGTGCTGTAACCCACACTAATTAACCGTACATTTCGCTGGTCTAAATTTTCATCTGCCGTGTTGGTCTGCACTCCGTTACGGTCCGTGCTGAACATGTGCCGCTGGCACATAGCGCCGTCAATCGACGTAGCCACCGCTACGCCTCATTCCTCCACTTTGCAGGCTGAAAATTTATCCTGCGCGAGAATGTATCAGTAATTAGTATGGGTTATACTAGTACAGCGTTGCGCAATTAACAGTGAATTCTGCACCCGCTATCTGTGCCAGATGCACGTCTCCAATCCTAGACGTAGCCCGCTACGTTGCTAAGCGCCAGTGGCGCTTGTTCAGCAAGGACCGAAACGGAGTGTAGAACGTCGGCTTGTAGCCGTACATCTGACGCAGATATCAAGCACATTATTCACTGTTAATTATGCAACGTTGTACTAGATTGCACAGGGCAGTTTTCAGGCAGTCTTGCGGAATCGATAATATCCCACACACATCCCGCAAGCCGCGACGGACAGGGCGATACACAGATGTACGGCCATCTGCCCTGCGGGGAACCCGAATCCGGTGCTTACCGGAAGGTAGACCGGCATGGAGGTCATGAAATGAGTGATATACCGGGACAGCGTCATGCCGAAAGGCCACATCGGCATGAGTACATTCATCCAGAGCAGGGGGAACAGGTATCCTGCAAGGGAGAAGGCCAGTGCAGGAAAGGGGCTCTTGCACAGGGCCGAGATTCCAAGTACAACGCTGCCAAGGAGAATGGCGCCAAGGATTCCAAGGAAGGTGAGGTATAGAAGGAAGCCGAGTGCGCTCTCGGGATAATAGCCATAAGGCGTGGCAAAATTCAGGAGAATGGCGGATGCATCAAGTCCCTGTGCGCCGTATACCATAAGGTAGATTCCCCACAGATAAGCGCAGACCCCACAGGTCAGGAGAACGGCAAAGGATAATCCCGCGAGGATCTTCATCCAGATTCCGCCCGCCCTTCCCCGGCGTGTGGTCCGCAGAAGATCGGCTGTCCGAAGCTGGTATTCCTCGGCAAAGGACGGGGAGAGTCCCAGAAGCAATATGACAAACAGAGCCAGCAGGGCTAAGATGTACATTTCCGCAAAATCATTCCAGCCATATACATAGTCGAACCGTACTTCATTTTTCAGAAGATATGCCGCATTCATCTCCCAGTCCTTTCCTTCCCGGAAATGAATCTCTTCCGGATTATCACCGTCTGTCTGCATGAAATTGGTAAAATTCTCCGTAATCAGGCGGCTTAAGTAGTTGTTGGCGGCGGTTCTGCCGTCCGGTTCGTAATAGAAGAAACCGTATTCGTCATAGATTCTGTGGATTGTTTCCTTCGTCAGCGCTCCGGCGTAGCGGCGGGTCAGTTCCTTGTCCTTTCGGATGGCTTCCTTCCCCTGATAGCATTTACCATCTATGACCGTTGTATACTGACCGCATTCCTCGTATAAGCGTACGGTTACGAAGGCAAGCAGCAGGAATACGCCCAGCCAGATGATTTTCCGTGATCTGATCTTATAGAATTCTTCTTTCCAGATGGTCCACATGTTCTGATACCTCCTCAAAGTGATATAGATATACGTCTTCCAGTCCCGGCTCTGCCATGACGGCGCCCTCACAGGGGCATGTATCCGACACAAGCCGGAGACGCACCTGTTCTCCTTCATTTTTCAAATTGCTGACTGCAAATGTGTCGTTTAAGCGAAGCGCCTCGTCGGGTCCGGCAAGATATTCCCACACCTTTCCCTGTATGCTGTTCGTAACTTCTGCGACGGTTCCGTGCTCGATGATCTGTCCCTGTTTCATGAGCAGAATCTCATCTGCGATAAATTCCACATCCGAGACGATATGGGTGGAGAGGATGATGATCCTTCCCTTGGACAGGGAA
The DNA here is from genome assembly GCA_947063855.1 of uncultured Dorea sp. Lineage (GTDB taxonomy): Bacteria > Bacillota > Clostridia > Lachnospirales > Lachnospiraceae > Sporofaciens. The sequence continues at coordinate 1,440 of CAMSTW010000055.1, read as the reverse complement.
CTGATGATGTTGCGGAAACGGATACGTTCCCTGGGGTCAAGTCCGGAGGTAGGCTCGTCAAGGATCAGAATCTCCGGGTCATTGAGGAGTGCCTGGGCGATTCCAAGCCTGCGGAGCATTCCGCCGGAAAATGTCCTGATCTTGCTGCGCTGGTCGCCCTCAAGTCCGGTCAGGCGAAGCATCTCCTGGACCTTCTCTTTCGCAAGATCCCCGGGAACCGCCTTACACGCCGCCAGGTATTCCAGATACCGTCTGGCGGTAAAGTCGGGATAATAGCCGAAGTCCTGGGGCAGATAACCCAGGAGATAACGGTAGTCGCCGTCCAGCCGGCCAATTTCGATACCGCCGCACCGGATCTCCCCGGCGGTGGGCCTAAGTACCCCGCAGATCATGCGCAGAAGCGTCGTCTTTCCGGCGCCGTTTGCGCCAAGGAATCCGTATACGCCTTCGTGGAGGTGCAGAGATATGTTGTCTACGGCGATTTTATTCTTGAATTGTTTGGTTATGCGGTCTAGTGTTAGTTCTGGCATGGGTTACCTCTCTTTCTGTCATGATGTACGTTGTCTTAAAAAACTTGGTCAATTCTGACATATACTGTCGCCGGTCTCGATCCTGCCAAGGAGGCGGTATATTTCCGCAATAAGCAGGAACAGTCCGGCGGCGGCCAGTATCTGCCACACAATCAGGTATTGCGGCAGGTATATATTTTCCCATAACACGGGAAAGAGGGCCAGGGTCCCGCAGAGCAGACCAAGAGCCAGGGAGCGGAAACTGGAAGCGCTGCTGCGCAGGCTGGTCAGCATATGCAGGTACAAGGCGTCCGACCACAGGAACGGAACCAGCATGTAGAGAAGGGAAGCCACAGGTCCTGCAGGATTCTTGCCGCCGGTGATGCATAGAAGCAGCGCCAGCATGATGAGATCGGCAAGCCCGGCCTCCAGCATGCGGATGCACACCATCTGTTTCAGATTCAGGTACAGGGTCTGCTCAAGCTCTGCCATGTGCCAGGAGAACAGGTCCGCCACGTGGCTTAGGCAGATATTTCCGGCAAATACAAGGAACACGGAGCAGACGGCGAGAGTCTCGATACCGTCTGTTGTTTGTCTTCGTAATGCAAGCGCCAGAGACATGGCGGCAAGCATAAGGATACTCTGGAGAATCCAATACTTCCGGGAATGGAAACGGAGCTGGGTAAAGAGCTGTTCCCACATTGCCGGACAGCGCCGGATGCGTTTCCGGGAGGCTTCCAGACGGATCAGGCCGAGGCTTTGGGCTTTTCTGGTTTCATCGAGCGGAAACCGGTAGGCATGTTCCATCGCCCGGCATCCGTTAGCCCCGGAACATGCCGTTTCTGCCGGAGACGGGGCGGAATGTGTGCGGGTATGGGCGCGGATGGATGGATGATTGGATGAATGTTTGCTGTCTGTCACTTTGATGAAC
>CAMSTW010000054.1 GCA_947063855.1 uncultured Dorea sp. | reverse complement strand
GTGCCTGTATTTATAAAATCTTCGATAAGAAATCCTTAAGTCTAGGTTCTTTGGGGTTCCCAAAGAACTCCTCCGGATTCCCCTCTTCCTTAATCTGGCCTTCGTCCATGAATACCACCCGGTTCGCCACCTCCCGTGCGAACCCCATCTCATGGGTGACCACCACCATGGTCATGCCGTCGCGGGCGAGCTGCTTCATCAGCTCCAGCACCTCACCGACCATCTCCGGATCCAGAGCAGATGTCGGCTCATCGAACAGAATCACATCCGGATCCATGGCCAGGGACCGCACGATGGCAATCCTCTGCTTCTGGCCGCCTGACAGTGTAGACGGATAGACATCCGCCTTATCCTCCAGACCGATCCTTCTAAGAAGCCCCATCGCCTGCTCCTTCACCTCGCTTTTGATCTGCTCACTGGTCTGTGTAACAGGTATCAGCGCCTCCTTGTTACCGCCAAACACATTGCGCAGGCGGGTCATATTGTTCTTGTGTTTCAGCTTCTTCAGATCCCGGCACCTCAGATATACAGGTGCCATCATGATGTTCTGCAGCACCGTCTTATTGTTAAACAGATTAAAATGCTGGAACACCATTCCCATATGTCTGCGGTGGACATTGATGTCCACACTCATATCCGCGATGTCCACGCCCTTGAACACGATACTTCCGCCTGTGGGATCCTCCATACAGTTCAGGCAGCGCAGGAACGTACTCTTTCCCGAACCGGACGGGCCGATCACCGCTACGATATCGCCCTTATTGATGGTAATGTCGATTCCTTTCAGAACCTCCGTATCCCCAAAGCTCTTTCTGAGATTAATTACGTCTATCACTCTTCTTTAAGCTCCTTTCCATCAATTTCACAAGCAGCGAGATCAGCAGCACAAGCACGATATAGATCAGCGCCATCGCCAGATAAGGAACCATGAACTCATAGCTGTTGCTTCCAATATAGTTAAACGCCACATACAAGTCGGCCGCACCCACGAAGCTCACAACCGAGGTCTCCTTAATCAGGGAAATGAACTCATTGCCCAGCGTAGGAAGTATGTTCTTGACGGCCTGCGGAATCACAATCTTCGTCATACTGACCCCAAAACTAAGTCCTACAGCCCGTCCGGCTTCCATCTGTCCCGGATCCACCGACTGTATCCCGCTCCTCATGATCTCGGATATGTAGGCGCCGCTGTTCAGGCCGAATACCAGTATCGCCACCTGGACTCCCGTAATCTTCCATCCGATGACCGGCAGCAGCACATAGTAGAATACAAGCAGCTGGACTACAATGGGAGTCCCCCGGAATAACGCAACATAACAGCTGCAGACTGCGTTCAGGACTCTTGGCAGGAGCTTGTACCTGGGAAGAACACGCGCCGTCGCAATCACCGTTCCGACCAGGATACCGATGATCAGACCCGCCACCGCGATCAGCAGCGTATTCTGCAGTCCCTCCACAACCTTGACATACCCGCCCTCTTCCAGGAATATCTCTATAAATTTATCTACCTTCTGGTCAAAATTCCCCATGCTCTCTTATCCCTGTCTCTCTACTGCATCTCGTTAATCGCTTCCGTAATGGCAGCCGCCGGCGCCGCGTCAATGATCACATACTTGATATTGCCGTTCAGCATATCCTGTACGGCAAGGGATCCGCTCTTATAAGTCACGCACTTTGCCGGAAGCCCGTCAAATCCCCAGTCGGCGTCTCCCTCTACATAATACTGGCCGGTCGTCCCTGCCTGCACGCCGATGGAATCAGACCCGCTAAGCTTGCCAAGAAGCCCGGCCACTGCGTCTGCATCCGCGCAGTCATCATAGGCCGTCTCACTCTCCGGTACAATCAGTCTCTGCGACGCCTCATAGTAAGGCGTTGAGAATACCACATACTCTTCACGCTCCTCGTTGATCGTCAGACCCGCCATGGCGATGTCACACTTCTGCTGGCTGACAGATAAGCACACGGCCTCAAAATCCATGTTCTGGATCACAAGCTCCTTGTCAAGCTCCTCAGCAAGCATGGCCGCAATCTCCATATCAATCCCGTAATAACTGTCGCCCTTGGTATACTCGAAAGGCTCGAACGCCGCATTGGTCGCTACCACCAGCTGGTCCTTGGAGTCGTCTGGCTTGGCAGATTCTACCGCTTCCGGCTCTCCGCCTCCAAAATACTTATCACAGATCTCTTCCAGAGTTCCGTCCCCTTTGATCTTATCGACAAATGCATTGACCTGCTCTAAGAGCTCCGGCTGTGTCTTATCCACGCCGAATGCATATTCTTCGTCGGTCAGGTCAATGTCGATCACCTTCGCAGCAGCAGAGCCTGCCCCCGCATCACTGCTTTCGTCAGAGCCGCTGCCGGAATCACTGTCAGCCCCTCCCTTTGACCCACATGCAGCCATCGAACACACACAGGCCGCAGTTAATAATATACAAGCAAATTTCCTGAATTTCATGGTTTTCTCCTCCCATCGTATTTTATAAGTTATAATGCATAAAAATACACATCTAGTAGATATTTTACCATGATATCAGCAAAAAGCAAGCAGAATTTTCTGCCCACATGGCAGAAAATCCATTTCCAGTTCCCGGCTTCCGGCCCCTGAACGACATTCCAACCGCACAGGTTAACTTCCCTATGAAGCAAGGAATGCCTGCACAGCCGCGGAAACCACGATAATCCCCCCCAGAATAATGCGGTAATACCCGAATATCTTGAAATCATTCTTCTTGATATAACCCATAAGGAAACGGATGGCAACGACAGACAAACCAAAGGATACCACACACCCCAGCATCAGAAGCCCGAATTCTTCCATCGTAAAATGGAACCCGAACTTGATCAGCTTAAGAAGACTCGCCCCAAACATCGCCGGAATGGCAAGGAAGAAGGTAAATTCCGCCGCCACTTCCCTGGATACCCCGATCAGCAGCGCTCCTACGATGGTGGCCCCTGACCTTGAGGTCCCCGGAATCAGGGCAAGCATCTGGAATACACCGATCATCAGGACCATGGGAACCGTCAGCTCCGAGATCTTCCTAACCGCCGGCCTCTGCCCCACATTCCGGTTCTCGACAATGATAAAGAGCACGCCGTACACGATCAGCATGACGGCTACGGGCAGCGGCTTATAGAACAGCTTATCCAGAAGGTCGTTGAAGGGCAGTCCGATCAGGGCCGCCGGTACGGACGCGATAACCACCTTGATCCACATCTGCCAGGTCAGCATCTTCTGCTTCTGCGTCTTCCCCGGCGCGAACGGGTTCAGCTTATGGAAATACAGTACAACCACCGCCATGATCGCCCCAAGCTGGATCACCACATTGAACATCTCCATAAACGCATCGCTCATCCCCGGCTTCAGCAGATCGCCCGCCAGGATCAGATGCCCCGTACTGCTGACCGGAAGCCATTCCGTAATCCCCTCGATAATCCCAAGAATAATAACCTTCAATATATCCAACATCTCATTCTCCCTTCCCTTATCATTCTTTCACATGATTTCCCTCATACCGGTCTGCCGGCACACTGCTCTAAAGCTGCCGGAACATAGCATGGGAAATGTCCTCATTTATATAAGTACATACTCTTCGATAAATCTTGCCACGCCTTCCTCGTCGTTGGAAGCAGTTATATAATCCGCCGCTTCCTTCACCACATCCTTCGCATTCTCCATGGCGACCCCTGTTCCCACTTCCTTAAGCATCTTAAGATCGTTCGTGCCGTCTCCAAACGCCAGAATCTCCTCGCGGCGGATTCCAAGCCGCGCGCCCAACATGACCATGGCTCTTCCCTTATTGACCCCTCCCGCATTCACCTCGATGTTCTTCTTCAGGGCACCCGTAATCTCGATGTCCGGGACAGCCTCAAGCTCTGCAAGCGCCTGTCTGCGCTCTTCCAGCGAAACGAACAGCCCCTGCACCTTATCGGCGCCCTTGTCTTCCTCCTCGAGCTTCTCCCACAGATCCGGCACCGGAATCCGCGTCCGCAGCAAATATTCCATCATAGGCTTCTCTTCCAGATAGCGGCCGACCTCCTTGAGCATATCTTCCTGCACATATCCTGTCCCGTCAAAATAAATCTCCCTGAGGGCGTCATAATGCCCGAAGATCTCAAGGATCTTCCGCGCCGTCTCCTTAGGCACCAGTTTCTCATAGAAGGTCTCCCCGGAACGGATATCCAGCACCCTTGCCCCGTTCGCCGTCACCGCATACCGGAATCCGGAGAATTCCAGCAGATCCCCCGTAAGCCCTCTCAGAGGTCTTCCCGTGGCAGGCATCACGATGATCCCCTGCTTAACTGCACGCGCAAGCACCTCCTTCGTATATGCAGTCAGCTCCTTCTTCGTTGTAAGAAGCGTTCCGTCCAGATCCATCCCTATCATCTTCACCTTAATCTTCATAATATAATGATTTCCTCCTTCGCCTATTCCTGATTCCAGTATCTTATCCTTAGCCCGCCCATGCCTCATACACTGTCCAGTCTATTCTTTATACAGCATCAGTTCTTTCCTGTCTTTTGAGAATACCATCAGATCTTCGCTGATCTTATCCTTAGCCTGCGCATAGGCCTGCCTGCCGTGCTCTGTCATCTTCCTCACCGCCTCCTTCTGGGAGGCCGGGGCAAAAAGAACAGTCTCCCGGGTCGGCGCCATGATGACCAGGTCGTCCTTAAGCTTATCCACGCATACCTGCCAGATATGCTTGAAACAGAGCGCACTCGCCTCATGCCACCCGTCCGCCAGTATGGCAAATCCTCCGTACCAGGTATTGCCGATCACAAATTCCACATCCCTGACCAGGTTCTCACAGGACGCATAATACAGAGCCTCCACGTCACACTCCGGCATAAGCATGTGATCCTTCAATACCTCGAATACATCCTCATCCCTCTTTATAACAAATATAATCCCAAGACCTCCGATAAATGACACAACCGGCGTGTCTTTTTCGGAAATATGCTTCCCGTTCACCGCATACGGCGTGGAAAGTTCCCCTCTGACCCAGGGATAGATCCGGTCCTTAATATTCTCAAACCTGTACTTCTCTTCCTCATATTTCTTCATATTCTGCCCTTTTTTGCCTCTCATTTCCTGATTTCTCAATATTTTTATATATTCTATCATAACAAAGTTTGCTTTATATTGCAATTTGTTGTATAATGTATTGAGCACATGCTACTAAGGAAAGGAAAACTATATGATAACCAAAGAAAAGAAACGTATATTACGGTCAGTTCTGGCAGCTGCCGTCTCTGCCGTAACAATTGCTTCTATGACTGTCCCGGCTTACTCCGCCCCTTCGGCAAAAGAACTGGAGATTACCACTTCCGATTTGAAGGACGATCTGAATGACCTGAACAGCCAGTTGTCATCTTTGAGTGCTGAATTAGACAACGCTTCGGCGCAGATTGAAGAGCTGTCTGCCGAAGTTGAGAAGGCTAAGCTTGACCTGGCGGCTGCACAGCTTAATGAAGAGCTGCAGTATGACGCCATGAAGAACCGGATTAAGTTCATGTACGAGGGAGGCAGTATCTCCCTGCTGGAGATCTTATTCTCATCTGACAGTATGGGGGATTTCCTGAACAAAGCCGAGTATGTAACGACTATAAGTGAATATGACCGCAATATGCTCGAAGAGCTCAAGGAGGTCTGCGCCAGTGTAGAGAAGAAGCAGACCGAGCTTAAGAACAAGCAGGACGAACTTGCGGTAATGCAGGTAGATCTGACGAATAAGAGGGATGCACTTACCTCCAAGATTTCCTCTACTTCCAGTCAGCTTGAAGATTACACGGCGCAGCTAGAGCGCGCCAGAGCAGCGGAGGAAGCCCTCAGGATTGCCCAGAACAATGCAATCTCGGGAGCGCTTAAGCCTTCGGGCAATACCGGACAAGCCGGTAACAACGGCGGCGGTCAGACGAATAACCAGCAGCCGGGTAACAACCAGCCGGGCGCCGAACAGCCAGGCAATAATACCGGATCGAACAACCCCGGTACAGTTACACCTCCGACCAACGTATCTGACGTTGTATTGTTTGCCGCATTGCTCCAATGTGAAGCGGGGGGATACGATCCCATGCTTGCCGTTGCGACTGTAGTAATGAACCGTGTTGCAAGCCCCAGCTATCCCAATACCCTGCGGGGCGTGATCTACCAGTCCGGCCAGTTCTCACCTACGTGGAACGGAAGCCTGGAGCGGGTTCTTGCCGCCGGTCCTTCTTCCACGGCATATTCCGTGGCGCAGGCCGCTCTTGGAGGCGCCAGACATAATGACGTGATCAACTGTTACCAATTCCGGTCGGCGGCGTCAACCAGTCATACCGGAATCAACATCGGAGGGAATATATTCTTTTAATACATAGCCTCACAGGATAAGATGCGTTCGAATCCTGTGAGGCTTTCTGTCTATCAAGCCTTGCTCTTGTTCATAAAAGAACTGCTGCAAATAGCGACATACACATATAGCGTATAGATTATACGAATCCAATCCCTATATTATGCACAAACCGCATTTTGCAGCAGCCCTTTTTCAGCTATCTTTGGATATATCTTCTACCTATCTCTCATGCTCCGTATGCAGCAGCATATGCGCCTTATGAGACATCGGTTTCTCAAAGTATTCCTCATACATTCCAAGCACATCCCCATTCTCATGCGAGAAACGGATCTGTGCATTCTCATCCAGATCGTAGAGATTCTGTCCACGGTCGAACGCCCGCTCTTCTCCGTCGTGAATCGGCTGTCCGCCGCCGCCGACACATCCGCCCGGACAGGCCATGACTTCCACGAAGTCATAATGCACTTCCCCGCGCTCGATCCGGTTAAGCAGACGCCGTGTATTTCCAAGACCACTGACTACCGCCGTCCTTACCTTCACATCATCTATGGCAAATTCCGCCTCCATCACTCCCTCATTCGCCTGGAACTCAGGGCTTCTGACTGCCTTGAAGGCGTCTGCCGGCGGATTCTCCTTCTTAAGCAGATAATATGCAGAACGAAGCGCCGCCTCCATCACTCCGCCGGTCACGCCAAAGATCACGCCCGCGCCGGAGCCTGCCTGCATCGGCCGGTCGCTCTCACGGTCTTTAAGAGTATCCGGGCTGATATGTGCGGAACGGATCATCTTGACCAGTTCCCTCGTCGTGATTACCGCGTCGATATCGTGTCCCGCATACTCGCCGTAGAACAGCTCCATCTCCCGCTCGCCCTTCTTCGCCACACATGGCATCACAGACACCGTATAGATCTGTTCCGGAGCCACCCCGATCTTCTCTGCAAAATAGGTCTTCATAGCCGCGCCGAACATCTGCTGCGGAGACTTGGCCGTTGATAACTGCCTCACCAGATGCGGGAACTGGGACTTGATGAAACGGATCCATCCCGGACAGCAAGACGTGAACATCGGTCTCTCCTTAAGCTCCCCTTCCGTAAAGCGCTTCAGGAACTCCGTTCCTTCTTCCATGATCGTAAGATCTGCGGAAAATGTGGTGTCAAATACATAATCTGCGCCCATCCGCGCCCAGGCGTCCAGTATCTTTCCGACCGTCGCCTCTTCGGGCTTCATGCCCAGCTCTTCTCCCCACGCCGCACGCACTGCCGGAGCAACCTGGACAACTACCGTCTTATTCTTATCCTCAATCGCATTCCATACCTTCTCCGTATCATCGCGTTCTCTGAGAGCGCCCACCGGACAATGGGTAATACACTGGCCGCACAGCGCACAGTCTGCCTCGTGGATGCTCTTATGGCCTGCCACATTCACGGTTGTGCGCGAACCCGTGCCTTCCACATCCCATACGCCAAGTCCCTGTATCTTCTCGCAGACCTGAACGCAGCGCATACACTTGATACACTTGGAAGAATCACGTATCAGCGGAAACTTCTTATCCCACGGCTGCTTTTCAAGTACCGTCTTAAACGGGATCTCCAGGATATTCAGATCGTTCGCTACCGACTGCAGGCTGCAGTTCCCGCTTCTCGCACAGCTTACACACTGACAGTCATGCTGGGACAAGATCAGTTCCACCGTCGTCCTCCTGTGACGACGGACCTTCGGGCTGTTGGTATAGATCACCATCCCCTCTTCTGCCACATTGTTACAGGAGGTGATCAGCTTCTCCTTACCCTCCAGTTCAACTACGCATACACGGCAGGCGGCAATCTCGTTAATCCCCTTGAGATAACATAACTTCGGAATCGGGATCCCGTTCGCGGCGGCAGCCTCCATAATGGTAGTATTTTCTTCTACGGATATCTGCTTTCCATCAATCATAAGATTTACCATAATTTCTCTCTGCCTCCTTTAAATATACCATAGCCGAAATGGTCGCACCGCAGGCATCTTCCTGCCTCCTGCCTTGCTTCCTTCTCGGTCATGCAGTTCTCCACGCCTTCGAAATCGCAGACTCTCTCGCATGCCTCGCGCTCTGTCAGGTTCACTCTTCCACAAGGAGTACGGTCATCAAGCCGTGCCTCCGGAATCTCCACGTCACAGGAAATCTCATGGTGATATCCCAGGTACTCGTCGATATTGGCCGCTACCACCTTCGCCGCCGCGATCGCCTTGATCACAGAAGCTGGTCCGCTGGCACAGTCCCCGCCTGCGAATACGCCCGGCATGTTCTCGAACGCTCCGGTGCTCTTGGTAAGGATCTTACCCCGCTCGATCGGGATACCTGCCTCTTCAAAATGACGGGTCTCGATATTCTGTCCGATCGCTACGATCAATATATCGCATGGTATGTAAATATCCTCTTCTCCGGTAGGCTTGATGCTTGCCCTGCCGTCGCGGATCGCGCTGACCATCTGCGGCTTTACATAGATTCCTTCTATATGGTTCTCTTCATTCACCTTGAGAGAAGACGGCGCCTTCAGTGTCTGAAGCTCTATCCCTTCTGCCACGGCTCCCTCAATCTCTCCCGGAAGGGCCGTCATATCTGCGACTCTTCTTCTATATACGATGCTTACCTTCTTCGCCCCTAGACGCTTCGCTGTACGGACGGCATCCATGGATACGTTGCCGCCGCCGATGACCGCAACCTCCTTGCCGGACAGATCCATGATTTCGTTCTTTCCTACATTCCTTAAGAACTGAACTGCGGACAGTACGCCGTCTGCGTCCTCTCCTTCCAGTCCCAGCTTCTTATCTGTGCTCGCGCCGATCGTAATCAGCACCGCGTCATACTGCTCTCTTAATTCCTGAATCGTGATATCCTGCCCGATCTTCAGTCCGTGCTTCACCTCCACGCCTGTCTTGAGGATTGCGTTGACATCCTCTTCCAGACGGTCCTTTGGCAGACGGTAGTTCGGGATTCCGTAACGCAGCATTCCGCCAAGCTTCGGAAGCATCTCATATACGGTCGCCTGATGCCCCATCAGCTGAAGATAATATGCCGCGCTTAATCCTCCCGGGCCTCCTCCCAGGACTGCAATCTTCTTGCCTGTAGACGGCGCGCATGCCGGAGGATCTACCTCGCCCGCGAAATCGGCCGCCACTCTCTTAAGACCGCGGATATTGATCGAGTCATCTACCATGTTGCGCCTGCACCGCGCCTCGCACGGATGCTCGCAGATGAAACCGCAGGTTGTCGGGAATGGATTGTCCTTGCGGATCAGACGGATCGCGTCCGCGTATCTGCCTTCGCCTACCAGCGCAATATATCCCGGGATATCCACATGGGCCGGACACAGGGATACGCACGGCACCGGCTGGCTGTATGTACAGGTACAGCGCCCGTTCCGGATATGCTCCTCATAGTCATCACGATATCCGATCAGTCCCTTATATACCATATGTGCCGCCTCGTACCCGATGGCACAGTCCGCCGACTCCATAATCGACAGCGCTGTCTGCTCCATGATGTCCAAAGTCTCCATCGTCGCCTTGCCGTCAAGCACATCCTTGATAAAATGATTCAGCTGCCCCAGACCGATACGGCAGGGAACACATTTCCCACAAGTCTGTGCATGGCATAATTCCAGAAATGCACGCGACATGTCCACCGGACAGAGTCCCGGCGGACTGGATTCAATTCTCCGCTCCAAATCCTTGTATAGCTCTTCCATAACTATCCTGGCTCTTTTGGGCGAGTCAATCTCTAGTCTACTCATGACTAAACCTCTCTTTTCTTACATATTTCTACATTGTTTGCAGTTTTATTATTATAACACTATTCAGATTATTTGTAATTATATTTATTGTAAGTAGATTATTTAACGTATTTGACAACGTTTTAACGACAATACTTTAACAATAACAAGTGGAAATATTTTAATAAAGCAGCCGAAAGATTGTCCAGGTTTTCAACAGCAGCATATCTGGAATCTTGCATAAGTCCAAATAATCTAATATAATAAAACCGGACGGCAAGATGATTGACTGATATACAATACTTACGAAATAGAAATCAAGTTGCTGACAGCAAAAAGACAAATGCGCAGGAAAGGGGCTAAGGACATGGAAAAACGGTTTAATGTTACCGGTATGTGCATACCAAAGATACATTATATGGTAGATCTCAAGGACCGTCTGATGGAAATCCGGGAACTGATCGACCTTGGAGAGTATTTTACAATAAACAGAGCCCGGCAGTACGGAAAGACAACGACTCTTACGTGTCTTAAGAACATGTTATCAGACGATTACCTCGTGATATCTATGAGCTTTGAAGGAATGAGCCTGGAAGCTTTTTCAGATGAAAATATATTCAGCAGATATTTCCTGCGGCTATTATATAATTCGTTAAAATACGGCGGACAGCGGGAAATTTCCAAAAAAATAATGGAAGAATGTCAAGAGAAAGCAGAAGATGATCACTCGTTGATGTCTTTCTGGAAGCTGTCGGATTTCATATCGAATCTGTGTGTCCTGGCTGATAAGCCTTTGGTCTTAATGATTGATGAAGTGGATCAGGCCGGGAATCATGAGATTTTCCTGAATTTTCTTGGCCTGCTGAGAAATAAGTACCTGAACAGGACAGAGATTCCAACCTTCCGTTCTGTCATACTGGCAGGCGTATACGACATTAAAAACCTGAAACTAAAAATCCGCAAAGAAATGGACCGCCAATATAATAGTCCCTGGAACATTGCGGCAGATTTTAATGTGGAGATGAGTTTTTCTCCACAGGATATCGAAGGGATGCTTTCCGATTATGAGGCCGACCACCATACAGGTATGGATATACACGAGATTTCCAGGCTCATTTACGATTATACATCCGGCTATCCATATCTGGTATCACGGATCTGCAAGCTGACAGATGAAGTGGTCTCCCGGGAGCCGGAATTCTCTGCAAAAATACCGTGGACACAGGAAGGAATTATGAATGCAGTCGGAATACTGCTTCGCAAACCAAACACATTGTTTGACGATATGGTAAAGCATCTGGCTGAATATCCGGAATTAAATACAATTCTCCCTAACATTCTGTTCAATGGCACCGAATACACATTCTATTTCTATAATACTGCAATGAATATCGGCGTGATGTTCGGATTTTTGAAGGAATTCGAGGGAAAGGCAGTGGTTGCCAACCGTATCTTTGAAATGCACCTCTATCAGTACTACCTTTCGGAAGAAGCAGTGAAGGCAGCGCATCCGCATTTCCCAACCGGACAAAATAGTCAGTTTATTAAAAACGGCTGGCTGGATATGGATCTGGTCATGGAGACGTTTCTGGAATATTACACAGATATCTACCGGGATGCAGATCAGAAATTTGTAGAGCAGCAAGGACGTAAATTATTTCTTCTATATCTTCGCCCGATTATTAACGGAACGGGGAATTTCTACGTAGAAGCACAGACAAGAGACGAGACACGTACGGATATTGTCGTGGATTATCTTGGTCGGCAGAGCGTAATAGAAGTTAAAGTATGGCATGGACCAAAGTACAACGAAGATGGTGAGCAACAATTGCTTCGCTATTTAGATTTATATCATCTTGACCAGGGCTATCTTCTGACTTTCAGCTTTAATAAGAAAAAGCAGCCTGGGAAAAGGGAAGTCTATATTCAAGGGAAACGAATACTTGAAATAACCGTATAATTTCAAAAAGGACATACTCTAAGGGCGGATAAAACTCTCAATGACGCCGAGAATTCTATCCGCCCTTATCATTTCTGCTAATTCTTTAAACTTAATCGGTGATTATATTACACCAACTCAATCAGGACTTCCATAGCTCCGTCGCCCTTACGCTGTCCGATCTTCACGATTCTTGTGTAACCGCCGTGACGGTTCTCATACTTCGGTGCAATCTCGTCGAAGAGCTTCGCAACAAGGTCCACATTCTTCGTGTTCTTCTTTCTTCCCGCCGGCGTTGCCGGTACATCCTTCACTGGATACAGTACCTTCAGCATCTGACGGCGCGCGTGCAGTCTGCTTGGCTTATCCTTCTTGATCTTCTTGTCTACTTCGTCATATACGGTTACCTTCTTGCCGTCTACAACCTCTTTTACTCTCTTGCCATCCTTGTCCTTGCGGGCAACCTTAGCCTTGACAGTAACCTCTTCGAAGTTATCCTTCTCCTTTACTGCCATGGCGATAAGACCCTCCGCAATCTTACGGATCTCCTTTGCCTTGGCCTCTGTGGTAACAATCTTGCCATGATTGATCAACGCCGTTACCTGGTTTCTCAGTAATGCTTTTCTCTGGCTGGATGTTCTGCCGAGTTTTCTATACTTTGCCATCTCTCTAATCCTCCATCATACGGACATCTCAAAGACAATCCATCTGTTATCCTGCCGGATAAATACAGCAGATTCTCCGTAGATATCCTTACTAAGGAACTGTGCATAAATAATCTATACAAAATCCCGCACATCTTACACAGGCTGTTTATACACGGTTCCTGAACACTTGGTTATGCTTCTTCGGGCTTACTAGCCAAATGCTCTGCCATGCTCTTCGGACTTACTGGCAGAAGACATATTCTTACCGGTCATGGGGGACGCAGCTACTCTTCGCCTCTGCTAAGTCCCAGACCCAGTTCATCTAACTTCGCAAGTACTTCCTCCAGAGACTTCCGTCCAAGGTTCCGTACCTTCATCATATCTTCCGGCGTCCGGTTCGTCAGCTCCTCCACGGTATTGATGCCGGCTCTCTTCAGACAGTTGTACGAACGAACCGATAACTCAAGTTCATCAATACTCATCTCAAGAACCTTCTCCTTCTCGTCATCCTCTTTCTCAATCATAACCTCTGCGGCCTGAGCCACCTCAGACAGGTCGATAAAGAGCTTCAGATGCTCGCTCAATACCTTTGCTGCAAGACTGACTGCCTCATCCGGAAGCAGTGTACCATTGGTATATACATCTAACGTTAATTTGTCAAAGTCTGTAATCTGTCCAACACGTGTGTTCTCAACCATGAGGTTGACACGCTCCACCGGAGTGTAGATAGAATCGATGGGAATCACCGCAATCGGCAGCTCATCGTTCTTATTCTTGTCAGCGCTTACATATCCCCTGCCCTTCGTGATGGTCAGTTCCATATAAAGCTTGCTGTCAGCCCCGCCATTCAATGTTGCGATAACTGTCTCCGGATTCATGATCTCGATATCCTGGTCTACCTGAATGTCCGCAGCCGTTACAACGCCTTCTCCTTCGAATTCGATGTAAGCCGTCTTAGGCTCATCGGTCTCGGACGTATTCTTGATAGCCAGGGATTTCAGATTCATGATAATCTCAGTAACGTCTTCCTTAACACCCGGAATAGAACTGAACTCATGCAGAACCCCGTCAATCTTCACCTGACTGATCGCAGCACCAGGCAGAGAAGACAGCATGATCCTTCTCAGAGAATTTCCTAATGTCGTACCATAACCTCTCTCAAGAGGCTCTACAACAAATCTTCCATATTTCTTATCTTCTGAAATCTCAGTTATTTCGATATTGGGTTTATTAAAATCAAACACTAAGTCCACCTCCTGTGGTGTTACGGGTTATTATTTGGAATACAGCTCGACAATCAGCATCTCGTCTACAGGAACGTCGATCACTTCGCGTCTTGGAAGCTCCTTTACCGTTCCCTTAAGGTTCTCAAGATCAGCCTCAAGCCACTCCGGAACCAGACGTCCTCCTGTAACTTCTGCAATCTCTTTGTATCTTGGAGAACTCTTGTGCTTTTCCTTAATCTCGATCACATCGCCTGCGCTGACCAGATAAGATGGAATATTAATCTGCTTTCCATTCACAAGAACATGCTTATGGTCAACGATCTGTCTTGCCTCGCGTCTTGTTCTTGCCAGTCCAAGACGGAATACTACGTTATCTAATCTTGTCTCAAGCAGTCTCATCAGGTTCTCACCTGTCATACCGCTCATACGCTGAGCCTTCTCAAAATAATTCCTGAAAGGCTTCTCCAATACGCCATAGATAAATTTCGCTTTCTGCTTCTCACGTAACTGGAGACCATACTCGCTCATTTTTCTATTGGATCTCTTTAACTGTCTGTTAGACTTCTTATCAATCCCTAAATATACCGGATCCATTCCAAGGGATCTGCATCTCTTAAGGACCGGAACTCTATTCACTGCCATGATATATTTTCCTCCTATATTTTCTGCTGCATGCTTTTATCAAGGATGTTCTTCCCGCTCTGCGTGAAGAACGGCTAAAAATCTAAGCTCGACAATACCTCGCTAAGATCTGAGGATGTTCTTCCCGCTCTGCGTGAAGAACGGCTAAAAATCTAAGCTCGACAATACCTCGCTAAGATTTTTATGCCTATACTCTCCTGCGCTTTGGCGGGCGGCATCCGTTGTGTGGTACCGGGGTAACATCCTTGATGCTTGTTACATCAATACCGCATGCCTGAAGGGCACGGATTGCTGCTTCTCTACCTGAACCTGGTCCCTTTACCATAACGTCTACGGATTTCAGACCATGTACTAATGCTGCTTTTGCTGCAGTCTCAGCTGCCATCTGTGCTGCATAAGGGGTAGATTTCCTTGAACCTCTAAATCCCAGACCGCCTGCACTTGCCCATGAGAGAGCATTGCCCTGTGCATCTGTTAATGTCACGATTGTGTTGTTAAAAGATGACTGGATGTGTGCTTGTCCGCGTTCAACGTTTTTCTTGACACGCTTTTTTGTCACTTTCTTTGTAACCTTCTTTGCCATAATAAAACTAACCTACGCTTTCCTTTTTATTTATCTTATTAACTTGCTGCCATTTGAACTGCTCAAATCTTATGATCCTGCTGCTTACTTCTTCTTGTTCGCAACAGTTCTCTTCGGACCCTTCCTTGTTCTCGCATTGGTCTTCGTCTTCTGACCGCGAACCGGAAGTCCCTTTCTGTGACGGATACCTCTGTAGCATCCAATCTCCTGTAATCTCTTGATGTTCAGAGCAATCTCTCTTCTGAGATCACCTTCTACCATCTGTGTCTCGTCGATTACCGCGCTGATCTTCTTAACATCCTCGTCAGTCAGATCTCTGCAGCGGATATCAGGATCTACTCCTGCCTCTGATAAGATACGTGTCGCACTCGGTCTGCCGATTCCATAGATATAAGTCAGTCCGATCTCCACGCGTTTGTCTCTTGGTAAATCTACACCTGCAATACGTGCCATGTGAATTTCCTCCAATTTTCATAGAATTAAAAATCTTGCTGTGAAGCCTGCCGGGTCAAGCTCTTAAGAACCAGCCGGCTTCCTGTCTACATACTGTCTTTAATAGGGACTTTCGTCCAGGCATGTTTCGGTATCATGCCCTTTCCGGCCACCGGATCGCCGCTCCGGTAATGACGGGCCGGCATTAGAAGCAATATACGAAGGATGCTCACCGGCTACAGGTGCTCCTTGTATATTAAATAGCCTACACGCTCCCTGGCGTGTCAGTGCTATCAGCCGCCTAATTTGTGTTGCACACGCCAATAATGTTCGATCCGATACCTATCCCTGACGCTGCTTATGCTTCGGGTTCTCGCAGATAATGCGAACGCTTCCTTTTCTCTTAATTACTTTGCATTTTTCGCAAATTGGTTTTACTGATGATCTAACCTTCACGTCAAATCCTCCTTTCATCCATTGCTCTGCCTACATATTACCCACACGTTTCCGAAAAGTGCGCAGAAACGCGCCTATACATTATAGCACTGTACGTCAAGCAAAGTCAATAGACAATTTCATATTATTTCCACTCCCTATTTATCTCTCCAGATAATCCTGCCCTTGGACAGATCATATGGTGATAATTCCAGTGTCACCTTATCGCCCGGCAGAATCTTGATAAAGTTCATCCTCAGCTTACCGCTGATATGTGCAAGTACCTGATGCCCGTTCTCCAATTCTACCTGGAACATTGCATTCGGCAGTTTCTCTACTACTGTTCCTTCAATTTCAATTACGTCAGCTTTTGACATGTCATATTCCTCCTGAATCTATTCCCTATAAATATACGGCGATTTTCCTCTGACGATACGCCTGATCGCCGCATCATCCGCTGCAGTCAGATCATGCTCTTCCATAATGATCTGAACGTGTTTCTTTTTCTTCTTCTTCGGACGATCCAGCGTTCTAATGTGTCCGTCCGCTAAATATACATATGTGTCATCCACATCAATTATAACATAAATCTTTCCTGCATCGTGCCCCGCTTTTGATCTTGCAAGCATCCCCTTCATATATCTTTCCATTCTATAACCTCTATGCATCCCTGCTCAAAGTCAAAAGTCTTGGTTCACCTTCCGTAATCAATACCGTGTTCTCATAATGAGCGGAAAGGCTGTGATCCTTGCTCACGACAGTCCATTCGTCGTCAAGCCATTCGACTTCCCATGTCCCCATATTAATCATCGGCTCAATCGCCAGGGTCATTCCGGCCTTCAACTTCACACCTTTTCTGTCCATCTTATAATTCGGTATCTGAGGCGCCTCATGCAGGGAGGTTCCTATCCCGTGTCCGCACAGATCCCGGACTACACCATACCCGTGCTTCCTGGCATGACTGTCAATTGCTGCCGAAATATCAAATAGATGATTGCCATCTTTTGCATATTTTATACCTTCAAAGAAGCATTCCCTGGTAACTCTTATCAGGTCCTCTGCTTCCCGGCTGATCGTTCCGATGCCGTGAGTCCTCGCGGCATCGGAATGATACCCCTTATAAATCACGCCTGCATCCAGACTGACGATATCCCCGTCCCTTAGTATCCGCTTCTTACTTGGAATCCCGTGGACTACCTCGTCGTTCACCGACACACAGATGGACGCCGGATATCCGTTATAATCAAGAAAAGACGGAATACATCCGTAGCTTCTGATCACTTCTTCCCCCAACCGGTCTATATCCATCGTACTCATCCCCGGATGCAGCGCTTTTGCTATCTCATTATGTACAATCTCCAATATACGTCCGGCTTCAGACATTAATTCTATCTCTCTTGCCGATTTGATCGTGATTGCCATACGATTACTCTCCTAATATATCCACAATTGCCTGAAATACATCGTTGATGTCGATCGTGCCGTCAACCGTCTTAAGGATTCCGGCATTCGTGTAATAATCAATCAACGGCTGTGTCTGCTCATGATATACTCCGAGACGCTTCTTCACAGTCTCCGGCTTATCATCGTCTCTCAAGACCAGTTCCTTGCCGCAGACATCACAGACGCCTTCAGTCTTTGTCGGCGCATATTCCAGATGATAGGTTGCCCCGCAGCCCACACAGGCGCGGCGTCCGGACATACGATGCACGATATTCTCATCCGGAACATCCACATCTATCGCGTAATCCATCTTCTCTCCGATCTCTGTCAGAGCCTTATCAAGAGCCTCTGCCTGCGGAATCGTCCTTGGAAACCCGTCCAGTACGTATCCCTTGGCACAGTCGTCCTGCTTTACGCGGTCCATTACCAGGTCTACCGTCAGCTCATCCGGAACCAGAAGTCCCTGATCCATATAAGTCTTCGCCTTTTTGCCAAGCTCTGTTCCATTCTTGATGTTCGCCCTGAAGATATCACCTGTTGAAATATGCGGAATGCTGTATTTTGCTGCAATCTTCTTCGCCTGAGTCCCTTTTCCTGCTCCCGGGGCGCCTAACATAATTATTTTCATATAGGTATTCCTCCTTGTTATAACAATGTACTCTCGAACTCTCCTTTGCACCTGCCGTCAGGGCTTATGGTACAAGGAGATTCCGAGAGTACATTAACAGTCCGGCCTGACTGTTAACTATTCAAAAATCCTTTATAGTTACGTACTAACATCTGTGAATCAATCTGCTTCATCGTTTCTAATACAACGCTGACGATAATGATCAGTGATGTTCCTCCAAAGGATACCCTCGCTCCAAGCCATCCGTTAAACACGATTGGAACGATCTGTATCACGATCAGTCCGCATGCTCCGATAAAGATAACATAATTCAATATCTTATTTAAGTATTCAACTGTCGGTCTGCCCGGACGGATACCCGGAACGAATCCGCCGTTCTTCTTCATATTATTCGCAATCTCCAACGGATTGAACGTAATCGAAGTATAGAAATAAGCAAAAAATATCGTCAGAACAATATACAGGATCAATCCCCAGCTATACTTGAACTGCTCCGGATTACACCAGTTGCTCTGGTTCAGTCCTCTCAGAATCTCACTTCCGATTCCCTTGCCGTTATCCTTACCCAGGAATGAGGCGATCACAATCGGGAACTGCATCAGGGAGGATGAGAAGATGATCGGGATAACTCCGGCGGTATTGACCTTCAAAGGAATGTTGGTGGTACGTCCGCCATACATCTTCCTTCCTGCCATCTTCTGTGAGTAAGATACTGCAATCCTTCTCTCGCCGCCCTGGAGGATTACTACAAATACCACCAGGAACAGGATGATAGCCAGGATTACAACTATGGCAAGACCTGCGGAAGCGACCGGTTTGCCCTTGACAAACTGCTCAAAAAGTGACGTCATATCACTTGGTATACGTGAGACAATATTAATGACCAGCACGATGGAAATACCATTTCCAACGCCCTTCTCCGTAATACGTTCACCTATCCACATCAGGAATGCGGAACCTGCTGTGAGTGTCAGGATAACGATCACTGCATTCACAAAATTAAAGTCGACCAGAAGTCCCTGACGTCCGAATCCCACTGCCATAGCCGTCGATTCAAACAGTGCAAGACCTACTGTAAGATAACGCGTGATCGCTACGATCTTCTTTCTTCCGTCTTCGCCTTCCTTCTGCATCTCCTCAAGCTTCGGAATCGCGATGGTGAGCAGCTGCATGATAATGGAAGACGTAATATATGGTGTGATACTCAATGCGAATACCGACATCTGCTCAAAAGAGCCACCAGTGAAGGCGTTAAATAAGTTAAACGCTTCACCAGTGTTCTGAGCGAAAAATTCTTTGATATAGCTGGAATTTACACCGGGCGTCGGCAGCTGTGAGCCGATACGGATGACAACCAGCATTAAAAAGGTATAAGCGATCTTCTTGCGAATGTCTTTGACCTGAAATGCCTTTCGGAATGTTTCTAACATTAGATCACCTCTGCTTTTCCACCTACAGCCTCAATCTTCTCTACAGCACCTTTGCTGAATGCGTTGACCTGTACAGTAAGTTTCTTTGTCAGTTCGCCATTTCCAAGAATCTTAACACCATCTCTTGGATTCTTAACGATTCCCTGTTCAATCAACGTCTCTACAGATACAACTGCGTCATTATCAAACACTTCAAGAGCACTGACATTGATACCAACGATCGTCTTGGAATTCCTGTTTGTGAATCCTCTCTTTGGTATTCTTCTGTATAACGGCATCTGTCCGCCTTCGAACCCTGGTCTTGTTGCTCCTGAACGAGCCTTCTGACCCTTGTGTCCCTTACCGGCCGTCTTGCCATTCCCAGAACCATGTCCACGCCCTCTTCTGAAATTATCACTCTGTTTTGCTCCATCAGCAGGTCTTAAGTTTGATAAATCCATTATGGCACCTCCTTATCCGAATAATATGATTATACTTCTTCTACCTTAACCAGGTGTTGAACCTGTTTTACCATCCCTCTGGTTGCTGCGTTATCCGGCAGTTCAACTGTCTTATTGAGCTTTCTTAAGCCTAATGCTTCTACAGTCTTCTTATGCTTTGGCACAGCACCAATCGTAGATTTTACTAATGTGATTTTTAAATTTGCCATCTGAACCTACCTCCTTAGCCTAAGATCTCTTCAACAGATTTGCCGCGAAGCTTAGCTACTTCTTCCGGAGTCTTCACCTGACGTAATCCGGCGATGGTGGCAAGAACTACGTTCTGCTTGTTGTTGGAACCAAGGGACTTGGTACGGATATTCTTGATTCCCGCCATCTCGATCACGGCACGGGCCGGACCGCCGGCGATCACACCAGTACCTTCCGGAGCCTTCTTAAGCAGTACGGAAGCTCCCCCAAACTTTCCGGTAAAATCGTGTGTAATACTTTCATTTGCATCCAATGCTACGGTAATAAGGTTCTTAGCCGCATCTTCTTTTCCTTTGCGGATCGCTTCCGGAATCTCAGTAGCCTTTCCCAAGCCTGCACCAACATGACCGTTTCCGTCGCCAACAACTACTAAAGCTGTGAATCTCATGTTACGGCCACCTTTAACAACTTTGGTTACACGCTTAATTGACACTACTTTCTCGTTTAACTCTAATGAACCAGCATCAATACGTTCTTGTTTCATGTGT
>CAMSTW010000053.1 GCA_947063855.1 uncultured Dorea sp. | reverse complement strand
TATTTCCCCGTAAAATGGGAGGTTTTTTACGAAAATTTTTTAAGCGTCAAAGCTGATGGAATCTGGCGCGGGTGCGGTTCGTAATGGTTTATAACTTCCGGTACACCTGCAGGTACATCGCTATGAAGCAGGAACTTCCGCCGATCAGATTCGAAACAGGCTCCGCAAGGAATACGCCGTGCACGCCAAACCCAAGCCGCGGCAGGAGCACAGTCAGCGGCGCTACGATAATCGCCTTTCTTAGGAGCGAGAAAAACACCGCCTGCTTTGAACGTCCCAGCGCGACAAAGGTGCTCTGTCCGCAGAACTGGAACGCCATGAAACAGAACCCCATAAAATACAGCTTAAGCGCCTCCTGCCCCGCATCCAGCATCTCTTTATTGTTCGTAAATACAGATAACAGCAGGCGCGGAGAGACGATGACCACGATCCACGCCAGAATCGTATAGCCAATCCCCACAACCGTCATAAACCGAATCCCGCAGCGGACCCGTTCAAACCGTTTTGCGCCGTAATCATAACCAAGAACCGGACGCGCACCGTCGGTAAATCCAAAAACCGGAAGCGTCATCACTTCCCGGATGGAATGAAGCACCGTCATGATCCCGACATACAGGTCTCCGCCATAAGCCCGCAGCGTTATATTGCACACGATACTCACAAGACAGTTGGTAGACTGCATGATAAAACCTGACAATCCCAGCGACGCGATCTGCCTCACAAGCTTGCAGTCCATTCTGGCATACGCTCTCCTGATATGCAGTACCGCTTTGGGACCCGTAAGAAACCGTACCACCCACAGCGCCGATACCATCTGGCTGATGACCGTAGCCAGCGCCGCTCCTGCTACCCCCATATGAAATACAAAGATAAAGACCGGGTCCAGGACCAGGTTCAGCACTGCCCCGATAACCGTCGTAAGCATACCGGTCCCCGGGAACCCCTGGGCGTTGATAAATCCGTTCATCCCTGCGGATATCATGGAAAATGCAGTTCCAAACAGATAGACCTTCAGATATGAATCAGCATAGACATAGGAATCCTCACTTGCTCCAAACAAAAACAGGATGGGACGGCGTAAGAGATAGCAGAATACGAACAACACAACCGCACATCTAAGCAGCATAAAGAATGCATTTCCCATGATCTTCTCCGCCTGCTCCTCCTCACCTGCCCCTCTTGCCATAGAGAACAAAGGCGTGCCGCCTGCCCCGAAAAGCTGCGTGAACGCCATGACAAGGGTGATCACAGGGAACGCCAGCCCAATACCTGTCAGCGCCAGGCCGTCCGAACCCGGGAGATGTCCGATATATACACGGTCTACTACATTGTAAAGAATCTGGACAATCTGCGCCATAATCAGCGGGACTGCCTGTGAGATAATATTTTTTGATACGGTACTGCCTGCAAAATCTGTCGCCATCTTTTTCTCCCTTAAAATTTTTTCAAAAATTCCATTACATTTTATTATAAATCTATAGGGAAAATACTACAAACAAAATTTTACAAGTTTATCCTTTAACGCCCATGCTCTTCTTCGAACGCTCCTGCCGGATAATCCGCTGGATGCTTTTCTCAGCCAGGAAATATCTCTCAGCCAGCTCCTTGATCGGTCTTCCCGCAAGGTGTTCCATATATATCCTCGCATTCCGCCTGGCAAGTTCCGTCTTCGTGTTCGTCTTCTCTCCCCAGGCCTTCTTCTCCTCCTCTTTCTTAGGGATATAGACCGCGGCTCCGTCCACATATTGCTGCAATTGTTCGATCAATTCCTGTGGTAAGATCTCTGCCGCACGTATGTAATCCATCATATGCACCTCCCTAATCACTTTCGGCGCAGCCTGTTTCTGAGAGCTTCCCCTTCAATTGCTGTAATATTTCCTGCATTTTCCTGGCATATCTCAGATCATTTTCACACATCATGCATACCGTTCCCAGGCCGCTTGCAGGGCTTACCTGGCATTTCCCCTGCCGGATCATCTCAAGAACATATTCTGAATAATTGATTCCATTCATGAACCGCATCAGATAATTTTCCTCCTTCATGTCTGTCAGATCCATCAGGAAATCACTCTTCACTGCGTTTCCTCTTCCTTCCGTCCTCGCCCCGGCGAATCTTTGGGCGGAGGATCCATCCGTCTTAAAACCGGCGAATCTCTGGGCAAAGGACTCCTTCGCGCGGCTCTTCCCCCAAAGCTCCACCTGATTTTTGAAGATTTCCGCCTGATTCGGAGAATTCATACTCGTCATTCCTGTCACCTTCATAATATAACCTGTCACCTTATGCATGGATTGAATCTTCCTCATGATTGTTCAGTTAATCGGTCATTCATAACTGATGTTATTCTCTCTCGAGTCCATAACAATATACCTTAAATTCAATCAACGCATCCCTTTCTCTTTGATTTTATGAGGAACCGTCCGTTTGCCATACACACGCACGCTGTACGATCTCCCTCCTTTCTCTGAGTCTTCATGGATATGCCGAACGTCATGATACCCCATTTTTATATTGTAACATGCCGTACGCAGAATCACAGAACATATTTCTTTAAAATCAAGAATGTGCCAAGGCCAGTGTGCTGTCTGGTGTTGAACCAATATAGCTGCACGAAAAAAAGAACTGCCCCTCGCCAAAGGCGAATCTAAACGGGCAGTTCCATTACTAATTACTCTCCTTGCTTATCATCCTCATAATCAGATCCACCGACCCCAAAATCCCATAACTCGCACTGTTGATACAGAGGTCGTAGTTCCTTGCCTTCCCCCAGTTGCGGCCGGTATAATATTTGTAATACTTGATATGCGCCCTGTCAAGCTTCGCCAGCAGATGCTTCGCCTTCTTCTCATTCTCCACGCCACGCACTTCCATAACCCGGTGAATCCGCTGTTCTAACGGCGCTGTTATGAAGATACTGATATGCGGGATCCGGTTATTGGTCAGAATCGCGTCCGCGCACCGCCCCATCACGACAAAATCCTCTTTCTTCGCCATATCGCACAAAAGGTCGCTCTGGTTGAAGAACACCGCATCCTTCTTGGGCAGTCCGTGATACCGGTTGAATTCTCTGAACTTCTCCCTGAGGGTCGATTTCGGCGCCGGCGCGAACGCCGGTATCTCATTCAGGTACTGTCGGTTATCCTTTCCGTCCTTCTTATAGGGATAACCGCCCCGGTCCTTCACCGACTCCTTCTCCGCCTCCAGGCGCTTCAGCACCTCGTCAAATATCTCCACATCATAGTAGTTAATCTTCAGAGTATCCGCCAGTGTAAAGCCAATCTCACTGCCGCCGCAGCCGTAGGTACGTCCGATACAGATGATCAGGTGGTCATTTTCCGCGAAACGTGACTGCAGGTTCAGCGTGTTGAGCTGCGCGATCTTCTGATCCAGAATATCCCCTTTGATAAAGCTGGTGGGAAGCTCTGTCACTTCCTTCAAGATCTCATCATATTTTCTCATTATACCCAGCCTGACCGGCCGGTCCGGAATCGTCCGCGCCATGTTGCTGATCAGCGCCAGCTCGCTTCTTAAGATATACGCCTGATTCCGCTCATGCATCATCCGCACGGTCTCTTCGATGCAGTCGTCCTTCTTCCCGTTGAATACACGCCCAAGTGCGGAACCCAGTTCACGATAGACCTCTTCATCCAGATCGTAGATTCGTCCGGCAAGTTCTCTTAGATTCTTCTCTTCATTTGCCATCTTATAACTCCCCCTTATCTGAAAAATATAAGCGTATCCAGCAAAAATACCGGAACCAGCACCATCAGCGACCATCCGATATACCGGAAGAACGACGGCATATGGATACCATTTTCATCCGCAATTGCCTTCACCATGAAGTTCGGCGCATTTCCGATATAAGTATTCGCTCCCATGAACACCGCGCCGCAGGATATGGCCGTCAGCACCTTCACCGGCACCATTCCAAGAGTCGTGGCAAGTCCGTCCGTGAAACCAATCGCCCCCGCCGTCGTCAGGAACACCAGGTAGGTCGGCGTATTATCGAGAAAGCTTGAGAGCACGCCCGTGGTCCAGAACATCTGATACGGTTCCGTGATTCCAAGGCCGGCGCCCATTCCTTTCAAGATCGCAAGCGCCGGCTGCATGGTGATGAAGATTCCGATGAATAAGATCCCGACCTCCTGTATCGCTCCCCAGGTAAAGTGGTTCTTCTTGCGGATCACCGGATCTGTCGTCTTAAATGACAGAAAAGCGGCAAGCAGTATGATCGCGATCTCAATGAGCGCCGGGAAGCTTAAGACCACTTCTCCGAAAATGTGTATCCCGCGGACACTGCCCCGGGCGTCCTTAAAAAACGGCTGGTCCGGCAGAATCCCGCTTAGGACTACCGCCGCCACGATCATCACAAGGAAGATCAGGTTGTGAAGTCCCCGAAGCTGAATCTTTGTTCCCGGTTTGCTGATATCCGGTTTGCGTCCCCTTGCCATATCACGGCAATAGCGTTTTCTGTCGATGAAGTAGAAGACCGTCAGGAGTACCGCCATGTTAAACAGCATAACCGGAAGCAGATGCAGGCTCCAGAAGAACGGAACCCCTCTGGAGAATCCCATCAGCAGCGGCGGATCCCCGATCGGCGTCAGGCATCCTCCGATATTGGATACCAGAAATATAAAGAATACCAGTATGTGTGAACGGTTTCTGCGCCATGCGTTCATCTTGATCACCGGACGGACCATCAGCATACTGGCGCCTGTCGTGCCGATCCAGCTGGAAAGCAGCGTGCCGATCGTAAGCAGGATGATATTTACCCGGGGCGACCCCGCCAGATCTCCCTCCATGGTTATATTTCCGGCTACACAGAAGAGGCCGAACAGCAGAACGATAAAGGTCAGATAGTCGTTGACCAGACACTCAAGCACCGTCTCCGCCGCCGTCCCCGCCCCGAACAGAACGCCAAAGGGCAGGATGAAGAGAAGCGACCAGCCTGCAACCACCAGCGGCTGATGAGATTCCCACCACTCGCCTTTTATCAGCGGAAGCACTGCGATACAGAATAAAAGCCCTGCAAATGGAATACAGAGCCACAGTGGTATCGCCGCCTTTGCCGCCGCAGACTCTTCTGCCGCAGATACGGTCAGCGGACTTAAGACAAGCATGACAAAGAGGCTCCCGATATAAGCAATACATTTCTTTAACATAATATCCCCCTCTTGTGAAAGATTTATCAAATATGTGCAAGCACATTATAATCAAATGTATTTTCAGAATCAAGTAGAAAATGTAACAATTCTTCTCTCCTGTTCAGGGAAGGAACTATACAATTTGAGGAAAATAGTTCTGCCTGTGCACTGGAAATGGATTTGCAGCCGTACAGGTGAAAATATTCTTTATGGATATCATACCGATATTATGAAAAAGCTTCAAATGCTGTCTGTACTATGCTACAATATTGGGGAATATTCTAAAAGCATTCGCAGCTCTAATGGAGTTACTACACAAATGTACATTATAGAAAGGAACATGAAATCATGTCTGAAAAGCATACACAACCGCGTCCCGCATTCCACGGGAGCGACGTAGAACAGATTGAAAAATATTACGGAATCCCCAAAGAAAGTATCGTAAGATTCGGCGCCAATGTAAATCCTCTGGGTTTATCGGATTCTGTACGCGAGTCCTTGTCTGAGCATCTGGATATCATCACCAGTTATCCGGACAGAGATTACCGGAGTCTCAGACAGGTAATCGCCGCCTACTGCGGCACAGATATGGAGTATGTCGTAACCGGCAACGGCTCCACTGAGCTGATCTCTCTGTTGATCAGTCAGAGGAATGCCCGGCATGCACTGGTGATTGGTCCTACCTACTCGGAGTATGAGAGAGAATTATCCCTTACCGGAGGCAGAATCTCCCAATACTGCCTGGACGAGACCCGGGATTTCCGATTAGATATGGAGGATCTTGGACACGCTCTCACAGATGATGTAGATTTCCTGATACTGTGCAACCCTAACAATCCCACTTCCTCTGCCCTTACCCGGGATGAGCTCCGCTCACTGGCTGCAATGTGCAGGGAACGCGATATCTTTATCATGATTGACGAGACCTACGTGGAATTCGCTCCCTCCGTGGAAGAAATTACCGGAATCCCTCTGGTTTCTGAATTCGACAATCTGATGATCATCCGCGGCGTATCCAAGTTCTTCGCTGCTCCCGGCCTCCGGCTGGGATATGGCGTGACCAGCAACCGCCGGTTCCTTAAAGAATTAAAGAAGCACCAGAACCCCTGGTCGCTCAACAGCATCGGTGCATATGCCGGGGAACTGATGCTAAAGGATACGGAATATATCCGCCGCACAAGAGAACTGATCCTTCAGGAGCGCGCCAGATGCCTGGCTGTATTGAAGGACTTCCGGTATGTGAAGGTATATCCTGCCTACGGGAACTTTATTCTGCTGAAGCTTCTGAAAGAGAATCTG
This sequence comes from uncultured Dorea sp., assembly GCA_947063855.1. GTDB lineage: Bacteria > Bacillota > Clostridia > Lachnospirales > Lachnospiraceae > Sporofaciens. The sequence continues at coordinate 14,429 of CAMSTW010000053.1, read as the reverse complement.
ACCTCCTTCGATGTGTTCGAACACGCCGTCCGGCAAGGCATGATGATCCGGGACTGTTCCTCCTTCGAAGGGCTTCCGGGAGAATATGTGCGGTTCTGCATTATGAAGCCGGAAGATAACACACGGCTTCTTACATGCCTTAAGGAATTGCTGGAATAAATCAAAGCTTTGGCGGCAGGCGCATTTCCAAATCGAGCAGGAGGCAGGTGATTCGTTCACCTACCGACCGCTCACACCGTGCGTACCGTCACCAGCTCTACTTCAATATCTCTCCCAACAGCTCCATCAGCTTCGGAATATCAATCGGCTTCGCTATATGCCCGTTCATCCCTGCGTCAAGAGCCGCCTTTTTGTCCTCTTCAAAGGCATTGGCCGTCATTGCGATAATCGGAATATTCGCAAGCTCCTGATCCTCAAACTTCCTGATCTGTCTTGTCGCCTCATATCCGTCCATGATCGGCATCTGGATGTCCATCAGAACCAGATCATACTGCCCTGGTTCTGCTTCTCTAAGCTTCTCAACCGCCACAGCGCCGTCATCCGCCACGTCGATCACGAATCCAGCCTCCTCAAGAATCTCCACGGCAATCTCCTGATTCAACTCATTATCTTCAACCAGGAAGATCTTCTTTCCTTCAAAGGAAATCTCTTCCTTAAGGGCTGTCGCCCTCACATCCGCAGTCACGAACGGCGCTTCCAGAATCTCTCTGAGTTCTGATAAGAAGATCGGTTTGGAGCAGAAGGCTGTAACGCCCGCGTTTCTCGCCTCTTCTTCGATATCCGACCAGTCATAGGCCGTCAGGATGATGATCGGCTTCCCGTCGCCGATAATCCCCCGAATCCTGCGCACAACCTCAATGCCGTTCATATCCGGCATCAGCCAGTCTATGATATACGCCGCATACTCGTCATTCTGCTCTACGGCAAGTCTGGTACGCAGTACCGCCTCCTTGCCGGACGTAGTCCAGTCCGGCCGCATGCCGATGGTGGCGAGCATCTTGGTCACACTGGAGCAGGTATTGAAATCATCATCCACCACCAGCGCCCGAAGCTCCTTAAGCTGCGGGATCACTTCCTGCCTTACCGGCCCCGAGCAGGTCCGAAACTCAAGCGCCACGGTAAAGGTCGATCCCTTCCCCACCTCGCTGGCTACCGAGATCGTACCGCCCATCATATCCACGATGTTCCTGGTGATCGCCATCCCAAGCCCGGTTCCCTGGATACCGCTGACCGTACTGGTTCTCTCACGTTCAAAGGGTTCAAAGACATGCTCCTGGAACTCCTTGCTCATCCCGATTCCTGTATCCTTCACCTGGAATTCATAGGCCGCGAATCCCTCCGGGGCATTCCCCTTCTGCAGGATACGGACTCCGACCACTCCGCCGGGCTTCGTAAACTTCATGGCATTACTTAAAAGATTCAGAAGAACCTGGTTCAGCCTGAGCTTGTCACACAGAACGTGTTCATTCACCACATCGTCTGTATCAATATAGAATTCAAGACGCTTGGACGTAATGTCTGCCTGTACGATCGTCTTAAGATCGTGCATGATCTCCGGCAGCGAGGTCTCCTGCTCCTCTATCTTCACCTTCCCGCTCTCGATACGGCTCATATCCAGGACATCATTGATCAGACTGAGCAGATGGTTGCTGGACGTAGTAATCTTCGACAGATAATCCTGCACCTGCTCCGTATTCTCAATATGCGCGGCCGCAAGAGACGTAAACCCTATGATCGCATTCATCGGCGTGCGGATGTCATGGGACATATTGTTAAGAAATGTGGTCTTCGCCCTGTTGGCATGCTGCGCCGCCGCCAGCGCATCCTGAAGATCCAGCTTCTGTCTGGTAAGCTGTTCTTCCATCTTCTTCTCGTCATCAATATCCACAAAGAGTCCGATAAAGGAAAGCGGAGAACCATCCTCCCGTCTCGACAGCCTGCCCGCCGCATGGAACCACCTCAGTCCGGCATGTCTGGTATAGAGACGGTACTCTACATCATAGCTCTTCCTGCCCGAATAATCCCTCACCGTATCCCAGTATTCCCTGAGCGCCCGCTCCTTATCCTCCGGATACAGAAGGTCCGACCATGATTCCAGTCTGTTGGGGAACTCCTCCTCACTGTCATACCCCAGCATCTTCCGGAAGACTTCGGTCCAGATACAGGCGGTAATCTCCCCTTTCTCGTTAAATTCCATACTCCACCGTCCGGATCCCATCGCCGTATGGATATTCTCCATGTCCATCTGCTCGCGCTCGATCTGGGCATACGCAAGCCTAATCTTGTTCCGGTCCGCCTTCTCCTGTTCCAGAAGAATCCTTGCATTCCTCCTGGACTGCCCGATCAGCACCAGGAATACCAGAAGCATCACAATCACCGTGATAATGATCTGAACAATGCCATTGCTCATCATCTCCTCACTGATCGAACTGATCTGGTCGCTGATCACATTATTCCTGATCAGGATCGTCAGCATCCAGTCCGTCCCTTCCACCGGAACATAACAGAGATCCTCCGCCGTATCCTGATATGTGAAAGAGATCTGGCCGGACCTCCCTTCTGCAAAATCCTCTATCAGCTTCTCATAGTCTGACCCGTCTTCCATCGCAGCGTCTCCAAGCGCAGACAACACATTCTTTCCGGCCGTCAGATATCCGAAATCGTCATTGGTCAGGCTCTCTCCGTTACGGTAATACAGATTACAGTAGGTCTCGTTGTCGCTGGTCTGAAGGGTCAGCGAGCTTAACATCTCTGCAATGTTGATCTGAATAAAGCACGCCTTGATCTCCTTTCCCTGAAAAGAAATGCCTTCCACCGGCATCGCCAGAACCACCCGCTTCTTTGCTCCGTAGAGATTCGACGTGCTGATCACAGGTTCTGTCAGATCCTCTGCCAGAAAGCTGTATCTGCTGAGTCCCGACATCGTGCTGTGCTGCGCATAGACAATCCCGTCCTCATCCACCATGGCAAACTTATCCACCCCATAGAGCTTTCTGACCTTCCCAAGAAAGCTGCGCAGCGATTCCTGGGATGCGAGATTGGATTGCTCCAGCACCTCCAGGGCATTCTCCATGTACGTAAAATTATTATTCAGTTCCTCCGAAACCACCAGCGCCCTTCTTCCGGCCAGCTCTTCCAGATAGAATTCACTGACCCTGGCCACAGCCTTGTCCGTACCGACCCTCGCGCTCTTCGATACCCATAATGTTGTTACGATCAGAATCAGCGCAATCGTTATCCCGCCCCACACGGCATACGCGGCTGTCCGCTTCTTCTGATTCTTGTTTGTACTGGTTTGCTGCAATCCTTCCATTCCCCACTCCTTAATCAATCACACCATATAATGTCTGCAGCATAGCCGCAGCGCCCTCCTGATAGACAATCGTTGTTATCTCCTCCGTCTTCTCAGGGTAAATCTCTCCCGGCGCACATCCGTCTGCAATCTTGACCGCCACCTGAACGGTGTCAAACCCGATGGAATAGCAGTCCTGAACCCCCAGCGCATAGATAATCCCGTCCCTGAGATACCGCAGGGCCTCCTGGTCATGATCCATTCCGACGATCACGACCTCCCCCTCTCTCCCCGCTTCGATCACTGCCCGTGCCGTACCGACCGGGTTGCTCATATTACAGCAGACAAAACCGTCAAGATCCTCATGGTCCGCCAGAAACGCCTTCGCGTATTGATAGGATTTCTCCACCTTATCTTCATCATACGCCATCTCCACAATCTCCATATCCGGATATCCGGCGATTACATCCCGGGCTCCCTGCGCCCTGTCCTCATGGCATGGCGCTCCCCTGGTTCCTATCAGAATGGCAATCTTCCCATGATACCCAAGCTTCCTGCACAGTTCCTCCGTAAGGCTGGCTCCGTCTTCATAATTATGCGTATTCCCCACGTATGCAATACGGTTGCAGCCGTCTTCTTTTGCCGCATCGGAGCTTGAAAATGTCATGACCTTCTGCCCGTTCTCTAAAAGCCCGTTGATCACAGGCGTGACAACGTCCACATCCGCCACATCCACGCCAATCACATCAAATCCTCTCTCTGCGGCGTCCGCAAGGCGCTGCACCTGATCCTGCGCGGAGGCCTCCTTTGGCGCAAGGTACTCATAATTGATGACGACTCCCTCTTCCTCGTACTGCTTTGCGGCGTCTTCGATCCCAATCGCTACCGCATCCCACCACGGATGGATCACCTTATATGTGAGATAAAAATTATACTCCTTCTTAAGCGGCTGATAATCATCCAGCTCACGGTTGAAATTCACTGCTTTCGGCGTATCTTCGGCCTGTCCCTCTGCGTCCTGTTCTTTGCCTGATACCGGCACGGAATCTTTCTCTGCCGGCCGGCTGCATCCGCTCATCCACAGGCTGCCTGCACAGGCTGCCGTGCACAGCAGCAGACATATAAATGTTCTTCTCCGTCCTCTTCGTTTCAGAACAGGCCGATTGGAGTCCTCTCCCTTTCCGGTTCCTCGTCTCATGCACGTATCCGCAGTCATATTCTCATGCACAGCCTCACCATCTCCTCTCATCCCCAGCTGGTCGCACCGTTCTTTTACTGCTTTTTGCACCGATCGTCAATGAGAATATTATACCACAAGAATGCCGGGAACTCTACCCTCAGCTCAAAGAGTTCCCGGCAAAGCCGTAAAATGTCGAAAAATTTAAAAAAATTATAGATAAACCAAATATATTCGCAAAATATATCAAAAAAACTGATTTGACAGAAAAATAACTATCAGAGTAAAATTTAGAAAAAAAGAAAAGGAGAAAGTCTATGAAAAAGAGAGTTATGTCGTTTTTGCTGACATCGGCGCTTGCTGTATCACTGCTCGCAGGATGCGGCGGCAAAGAAGCGACGGAGACGAACACCGGAACAGACCCAAAAGAGACCGAAGAGAAGAGCGGCGCACGGGAGGAGGGAACATTTACACTGGCTTTGAACCGTATGCCTGCATCTCTCCAGCCAAGCGCACAGTCCAGCGATGACCAGGTAAGTATTACGAGGCCCATCTATGAACCGTTGTTTGCGGAGACTGCAGATGGATTTGAATATTATCTCGCGGAGAGTGTTGACATATCTGATGACGGGAAGACCTATACCATTCATGTTAACAAGGATGCCGACTGGAGCGACGGAGAACCATTTACAGCACAGGATATCATGTTTACGATTGATTATGGAGTACTTTCCTACGGAGGCCCCACTTCTTTTACGGCAATCAACGGCAAAGAGGTAACATTCAATCAGGTTGATGACAAGACTTTAGAGATTGTACTTCCCGAGGCCTATGACAATTATGCCAGAACACTTGCCCAGTTCTATCCCATGCCTTCACACGCCTTTGACGACGATCCCTCCAAGATTGACGACAGCGGTTACTTTAATTCCCCTGAGATGGTAACGTCAGGAGCCTATACTGTCAGTGAGATCAACGAGGACAGTCTGGTCTTCAAGGCCCGCGAGGATTTCTACAGGGGAACGCCGAATGTCAAGACTGTCGTCATGAAGACAATCGGTTCCGGAAGCACCAGGCAGCTTGCTTTTGAAAACGGCGAGATCGACTATATGCGTCTGACAACCGCCGAAGAGCTTAAGACTTACTCTGATTCAGAACAATACAATCTTTATTCTGTCTCAGAGGCACGGCTGAATTACATTCAGCTGAATCCAAACGGTGAAGTAATGTCCACCCTTTCCAAGGATGCAAGAAAGGCTCTCTTCCTGGCATTAAATTGTCAGGATATCATAGAGTTCGTATATGGCACAGATGAGCTTGCGGTTCCGGCAAACAGCCTGCTCACGCCGGACCAGTCCATTTATAATAAAGACTGCAAGGGTTATGCGTATGATCTGGAAGAAGCAAAGTCGCTGGCAAAATCCTCCGGACTTCAGGGCACCACCCTTACATACATCTATAACGCCGACCGGGCCAATATGGAGGCCGTAGCTACCGTTGTACAACAGCAGCTTGCTGAGATCGGCGTTACAGTCAATCTCGAAGGCTGTGACTCTGCAACATTTTTCCCGCGCTTTTTCACCAAGGCTGACAGCGAACAGGCGTCTACCTGGGATCTGGGAACGAACGGATGGGACTCAGAACGCGGAACGAACTGCGGACAATCTGTAAGCTATTTCACAAACAGATTATGTGACTGTGGTTTTAGTGAGGAACTGTCTGATCTTGTAAAACAGGCGCTTACAATCACGGATGAGAACGAGAAACAGAAAGTATGGAATGATATTCAGGACAAGGCGTTAGAAGAATACTGGGAATATCCTCTTACATATACCAATTATATTATGGTTTCCCAGAAAAACGTAACGGGACTGGATGGCTCAGGCGTTATTCCTGAATTTATTGATTATCTGAAGATTAATGTTGAATAACCCCAAAAGTCTGTAAGTGTCTTACAGCCTGCTTCAAAGAAGAAGCAGGCTGTTATTCAAATAGAGGAGGAAGGCCATGTGGAAATACTGGTGTAAGAAAATAATCAGACTCATAATAGTTATGGCGCTGATCTCGTTTTTGTCCTTTGCAGTTATCTATTTTGCACCCGGAGATATTTCATCCATGTATATTACTGCAGATATGAGCGACGAACAGAAAGAAAATATCCTGGCAGAACTGGGGCTGGATAAAAGTATGCCCGAGCAATATATGGCGTGGGCCGCAAGAGCGATGCGGGGCGACCTGGGGGTATCCTTATCTAATAAGGCATCTGTGTGGCCGCAGATTGTCAGCCGCCTTCCGGCAACCATCCTGCTCATGGGATGCTCGATGATCCTGTCACTGACTCTGGCCATTCCCCTGGGACTATGGTCCGGGTATAAGAAGCACACCTGGATTGATAATATTATCAGTTCTGTTGCATACATAGGAATGTCTATTCCGGCATTCTGGTTCGGCATGCTGCTGATTATTTTGTTTTCGGCAGTGCTCCGCCTGCTGCCTTCCTCAGGGATGCATTCTGTCGGGGCCGAATCGGCATTCGACACGTTTCAGCATATCATTATGCCGTGCATCACATTAAGTATCGGGAATGTGGCTGTCTATATCCGCTATATCCGTTCCAGTACAATCGTTCAGCTAAGCGAAGAGTATGTGCTCACTGCGGAGGCGAAGGGAACGCCTAAGATCATAATCCTTTTCCGGCACGTGCTCAAGAACACCTTACTTCCAATCATCACCCTGATGGGGATGAATCTTGCCTCCCTGGTCTGCGGCTCATTCATCGTGGAAAGTGTATTCGGATGGCCCGGAATCGGAACCTTTGCCATGGGAGCCATCGGCAGCCGGGATTATCCGGTTATTATGGCATATGTAATGTTCTCCGGACTGCTGCTTGTACTTGGAAACTTTGCCGCGGACATACTGTACACGCTGGTTGACCCAAGAATTAAGAGAGGAGGAACCTTAGATGAAGGATAATATAAGGACTTTTAAGAAAGAACTTTTTTCTAATAAAGCCGCAATGTTCAGCCTTATCTTACTTTTTATACTAATCACCGCTGTCCTTCTCGCGCCGTTAAGCCCTTATGACCCATATAAGCTGGATGCCGGGCAGAAGCTTCTGGGCATATCAGGGGAGCACTGGTTCGGAACCGATGAATACGGGCGGGATTATTTTACCCGGGCCTTATACGGCGGGCGGGTGTCGCTTCTGGTGGGTTTCCTGTCTATGCTTATGACAGTCGCGATCGGGACGGTGATCGGCGTATTCTCGGGATACGCCGGCGGACGGCTGGATACGTTTCTTATGAGCTTTACCGATATCTTTCTTGCACTTCCCAGCATGCTTTTAATGGTGATCCTGAATGCATTCCTGCAGCCGGGGTTAAAGACGCTTGTTGTTGTGCTGAGTCTTTTTTCATGGGCGTCTGTTGCACGTATTACCCGCGCGGAGACCATGTCGCTGAAAGAGAGGGATTTTATCGTTGCCTCCAGGAATCTTGGGGCGTCAAATATACGTATTATATTCGTCCATATTATACCTAACATTCTGGGACCGATCATAGTTGCCGCAACCTTAAGCGTCGCAAATGCAATATTGATGGAATCTTCCTTAAGCTTTCTGGGTCTGGGCGTTCAGATCCCTCTGGCTTCGTGGGGAAGTATGCTGCAGGGAGCCCAGGCATATATTTTAAACTATCCGTATCTGGCAGTTTTCCCCGGACTCATGATACTGATAACGGTCTTAAGCTTTAATCTTTTAGGTGACGTTTTAAGAAATGTCCTGGAACCTAAAATCGTAAAATAATCTGTCGGCAAGACAGAAAGGAGGCAGGTATGGGGAATTTATTAGAGGTGAGAAATCTTTCCGTATCGTTTTTTACATACGAAAGCACCGTACAGGCTGTAAGGGATATATCTTTTGATCTTGCGCCCGGTGAGACGACCGCCCTGGTCGGCGAGTCGGGATGCGGGAAGTCGGTTACGTCAAAAAGCATTATGGGACTGATCAAAAAGCCAGGGAAGATCCTGGAGGGAAGCCGGATATATTTTAAAGGGCAGTGTATAACGGATTTTACGATAAAGGAGTGGGAGCGGTTCCGCGGCAAGAACTGTTCCATTATTTTTCAGGATGCACTGGCATCGTTAAATCCTACTATGAAAATCGGCCGGCAGATCATAGAAGTGCTGAACAACCATGATACCGGCCTGTCCCGGGACGAAAAAGTCAAAAAGGCGGTAGAAATGCTTGCGATGACCGGAATTGCCGACGCGGCAGGATGTCTTGAGAAATATCCCCATGAATTGTCCGGCGGGATGAGACAGAGAGTCATGATTGCAATGGCCTTGATCGGCCGCCCGGAGCTTCTTATTGCAGACGAACCCACAACTTCTCTGGATGTGACGGTTCAGGCGCAGATTCTGGAACAGATGAAGCAGTTACAGCAAAAACTGAATATGGCGATTCTTCTTGTTACACACGACCTGGGAATCGTCGCCGACGCCGCCAATAAGATTATCATCATGTATGCCGGCAGAATTGTGGAGCAAGGACCCGCACGGGAGATTTTTTATCATCCGGTGCATCCTTACACGAAAGCACTATTGGATTCTGTCCCAAGAATCGACAGAGACAGAACGAAACGGCTTCGTGCAATCGAGGGAAATATCCCGGACATGGCGAATCCGCCAAAGGGCTGCGCCTTCTGCGGGCGATGTCCGGAGGCCATGAATATCTGTGAAGAACACGCACCGGTACTCCGGCAGATAGAAGGGCCGCATGCCGCCGCCTGCTGGCTGAATGAGCTGCACACAATACACGGCGGTACTGACGCTTAAGGTTATACATGTGATACGAGGAGGTATTGATATTGAATGATCGCGAGAAAATTTTGGAGGTTAAGAATCTCAAAAAGTATTACCCTGCAAAACATGGAAACTATTTAAAGGCGGTGGACGGAGTCACCTTTGATATTTACCGGGGAGAAACCCTGGGAATCGTGGGCGAATCCGGATGCGGCAAAACAACCTGCGGCAAAACCTGTATAGGCATTCTGCCGAAAACGGACGGAACAGTATATTTTCGCGGGAAAGATATTCACAGAATGACCAGGAAACAGCGGTTTGCCTTTACCAAGGAAGTGCAGATGATCTTTCAGGACCCTTATGCATCACTGGACCCGCATCAGAAGGTCTATAACATCATCGCAGAGGGAATCCGGATCCACAGGCTGGCAGGGAATAAAACAGAGGAGCAGAAAATGGTGCTTGAGCTTCTGGAAATGGCCGGACTCCTTGCCGGGCATGCATCCAGAAATGTCCATGAGTTTTCCGGCGGCCAGAGACAGCGCATCGGGATCGCAAGAGCTTTGTCGGTAAATCCCGGGTTTTTATTCTGCGACGAGCCGATCTCGGCATTAGACGTATCCATTCAGGCGCAGATTATAAACCTGCTGATGGATTTGAAAAAGGAGAAAGATCTGACTATGTTTTTTATTGCTCATGATCTTTCCATCGTAAGGCATATTTCAGACAGGATCGGGGTTATGTATCTCGGGAAAATGGTAGAGCTTACCGATTCCGATACCTTGTATGACCATCCGCTTCATCCTTATACAGAGGCGCTTCTTACAGCGATACCGATTGCAGATCCGGATATTTCCGCCGGCCGCAAGCAGATGATCCTGGAGGGGGAAGTCCCAAGTCCGGTAAACCCTCCGCAGGGATGCCGTTTTGCGGGGCGATGCAAAAAATGTATGGGAATCTGTCATGACACAGAGCCCGTGATGCAGGAAATCGAACCCAATCACTGGGCAGCATGTCATCTATATGGAAGAAAGGAGAAATAGCTATGAAATACGATTTTACAAGTATCATTGACAGAAGGGGACGGGATGCAATTGCGGTCGACGTTCTTCCTAATCTGCTTGGACCGGGGAAGGAGGTGCATGTAAAGGACGGACTGGATATGATCCCCATGTGGATTGCCGATATGAACTTCCCGGTGGTCCCGTCAATCACGGAAGCCATCATTGAACGGGCCAGTCATCCGGCATATGGGTATTTCCGGATCAGGGACGAGTACTACCAAAGCATTATCGACTGGCATGAAAAGAGAAATCATGTAACGGGGCTGAAAAAGGAGCATATCGGCTATGAGAACGGCGTGCTTGGCGGTGTATCCTCCGCGCTCCATGTCCTGTGCTCACAGGGGGACAATGTGCTGGTCCATGCCCCGACGTATATCGGATTTACCGGGACGTTAAATAATAACGGCTACCATATTATCCACAGCCACTTGAAAAAGGATGAAGAAGGTATCTGGCGGATGGATTACGAAGATATGGAGGAAAAAATCGTTAAAAATAAAATCCACTGCGCAATCTTCTGCTCGCCCCATAATCCTGCCGGGCGAGTCTGGGAACGCCGGGAGATCGAGCGGGCCATGGAACTTTACAGAAAATACGATGTTACCGTAATCTCTGATGAAATATGGTCAGACATTACGCTAAAGAGTAACCGGCATATTCCGACGCAATCTGTTTCCGCAGACGCCAGAAACCGGACGATTGCTTTGTATGCTCCCTCCAAGACCTTTAATCTTGCGGGACTGACCGGCAGTTATCATATTATCTATGATCAGACGCTGAAAGAAAGGATCGTGAAGGAATCCTCTCTGTGCCACTACAACTCTATGAACGTCCTGTCTATGCATGCGCTGATCGGCGCTTACAAGCCGGAAGGCCACGTATGGGTGGATGAACTTAAGGAAGTGATCGCCGGAAATGTGGATTACGCCTGTGATTATATAGAACAGCATTTTACAGGAGTGACCGTCTCAAAACCGCAGGGAACCTATATGCTGTTCATTGACTGTGAAGCATGGTGTACTTTGCATGGCAAAACACTGGAGGAGCTTCTTCTGCTTGGGTATGAAGCAGGCGTTTTCTGGCAGAGCGGAAAGGCTTTTCTGGGTGAATGGTGTATCCGCATGAACCTCGCTCTTCCGTTTTCCCGGGTAAAAGAGGCGTTTGAGCGGTTAGACCGGTATGTTTTCGGGGCATAAGCAAAAGAACTTCAGGATAGAAAGATGGCGGGGAATTTGATCTGGATAGAAGCAATGTGCGTCTCCTTATCACTTTCCCCGTCAACCATACATGTTACCTACCCCTATGCTTTTCTTTCCTTTTCTGCTGTTTCAGTTCAAACTGCTTGCACACAGATAGCTTTCCATCTGAAACACGTTCAAACACTCCCACCCAAAAGGGTTCTTCAAAAAATACTGTCAATTTCCCCGATACTTTGTCCATGACAATTCCTCCTTAAAATAAATGCCCGCATTCCGTATCAAGGCGGTCTTTTTTGAAAGGATTCTTAAGATCCCCCGGACATAAACCATAAGCGAAAACGCCGAAGTCATCGTCAATCCAGCGCAATGGGACAATCTGATTGAGAACTTGCACTATGCTTTCTCTTCGTAAAGAGAATCTAACGTAAGTAACAAAACCTCATCATCCGATAAGGTCTCAAACCATTCTGTATATCCCGACAGTGAAAAGAAAATATATTTTGAAACCTTATATTTAGCAGTAAGAAGCTTTCCTCTTCTAATCAGAGTCTCATAAATACCTTTATCAATCTTTTCATTCTTGAATTTGCATTCTCCAATAACAGCCTTTTTATCTATCTCAGATAAAGCAACGACATCAATATCCGCAGATTGCGTTCTTATGTCTCCGTTCTTATCTGTAACAGTCTCTGCTCCCCACCAAATACCTACAGAAGTAACAAAACAGCCATACTCACCTTTTATTCCCTTCATCAATGTATAATATCTGCACATATCCTCAAAGACTGAACCCATGAAAGAATGTAATGCAGGCTTAACCACCTTTGTATAATAAACCTCTCCCTGTCCCATCTCAATGACACTGGTTGCCTTTGGGATAAACTCATACCAGAACTTGAACATATAATCTTTTAAGACATACTGGGTCTTCTTTTTGTTCTTCTCGTCTGTGATACATTTCTTCTTTTCAACCAGACCCACATTAATCAGCTTGTCTAACGAGTATAATACGGTTTGTTCTTTTTCTCCAATTTTTCCCGCAATAGTATTAAGAGTGTTCACTCCGGATGCAATCTGTTCAACAATATTGTTCACAATTGATATATCAGAAAATTCCTGAATCAAAAGATTCCTTGTTTCATCATACAAATATCCATCGGTTCTAAAGAATAATCTTACGATGTTTTCATCAATACTCTTTTTAGAATCTATCATCGAAAGATATTTCGCCACACCGCCGGTAATTCCATAGCAGATTGCTTTATCCTCATTAGAATAATCCGGAACAAATTTTGCCGCATCCAAATATCTAAATGCTTCCAATTTGATTTGTGAATCACGTCTTCCGAACAAAGGACTCTTTTCACTGAGTACTTTGTTCTCCATAAAACTGAGTGCAGAACCACATAAAATAATTTTAAGATTTTTATCATTCCAGACTGTATCTATATATTTTTGCAGAATAGATAGAAGAGCATCATCTCTTTCTGCCCAATATGGCAATTCATCTATTACAAGTACAATCTTCTCTTCTCTAATGTTCTTATCGATAAAATCAAAAACAGTTTCTATTGTATTAAAACTGATATTCTCCACACCTGGCATTAACAGATCTACTACCTGCTTTGAAAACAGTTCCAAATTTCTTTTTCTTCCAACTTTTGTGGCTGTATAAAAAATAGTCTTTTTATCTTTGATAAATTCAGTAATAAGAGTAGATTTTCCAATACGTCTGCGGCCATATATAACTGTCATTCCGATTCCATCTTTATCATAGAATTCTTTTAAGGATGCAAGTTCTCCTTCTCTACCTATGAACATCTGAAACACCTCCTATTTTATTCAGATACATTTTGTTAAAATTGGATTTAACAAAATGTATCTGAATAAAATATAACACAGATTAGTATGTGCAGCAATCGGTAAATGTAAAAAATTTGTAAATCTGGTAATCTTCCATACCGGAAGCAGCAGACGACAGTTCCTTAGTGCAGCTCAATTGTCAACTGCCCGAAAAGGGGCTGTATGCTTTTTCCTCATGCCTATGACATTTTCTCCCTCTAAAAGCAGGGTATCCTGCGATTTCAGAATTAACCTGTGACCGTCAAGCCGGAATCTCTTTAGAGTATCCCTTTTTCCAGATCATCATTCTGACTTCTTTACAGAAAAAGGGCTTTCAGTTCACTCCGGAGACAAACATTTTATATGATTATCTGGAACAGATTGAATATAACGGCCTGATCACTTCGTATCACCACCGTTATGTCGTCTTACTTAATACAGATAACCCCATTCCAGAACAGGAGTTAACGCCAATGATTGAAACGATACAAGAAATCTTATTTCCGGAATACCCGTCACTGGCTTCTGTCGGAAACTGGTGTGACAGCATGTCAGAAATTATAAATAGTTATCATAATGCGCTTGCCACACTGCACCGCGTTACTTCAATAGAGAATAACATGATCGTCTTCTACAGAGAAACCAAAAAATGCTCTGGTCATGGGAATACCGATCTTATGAAAGTATTCAGCAGCCTAATCTATTCAAAAGAGTTTCTCAAATCCAGACAGTTACTTCCTCAATTGAGCTGCGAATACCTGAATCATGAAAATATCCAGACAGAGACTCTAAGGCAGAATGCCCTTACCAATCTTCTGACCGATGCGGCTTATAGTACCCTTCCCTGGCCGCAAGCTGTAAAAGAAGCCAATCTGCTTCTAAAAACCGGCGAATCCAAAGAATCCTATCTGCAGCAAGCGGATCTGCTTCTAAAATATCTGCAAAACTGCGGCCTCCATAATGTTTCATCCTTTCTGATTTTGATAAGCTTTTATGACCCTTACAACCAAACCTTTCACATCAACTAAACTTTCCTGTCTGCACTTAGGACAATA
>CAMSTW010000052.1 GCA_947063855.1 uncultured Dorea sp. | reverse complement strand
CAATAAAAAAAAACAAGTGCATGACATATCCGATCACATATCCCGCAGCGAATTCTTTGAGCAGAAGGAATACGAACTCTATCGTACTTACGATCTCTACGGCCTCTTCCATCGAGGCAGAATAAACCGCCATGGTCAGGATAAAGATGAATCCCGCCTTTACCCTCACCGGTATGTTGTTCCGTCCCAATATCGGATTCATTAAGATAAACCCTGACATCCGCATCATGATCAATGAAAACAGGGTTAGCTGTGCGGTATTACTTATCGACATGTCACCACTCCTTGTATCAGCCTTGTATCATCTGGAATATCCGCGCAGTGAATTCCTGTAATGTCTCCAGCATCCTGCTTCCGGAAAATACAAGTATGACACCTATTACCAATAATTTCGGCACAAACGTGATCGTCTGTTCGTGAATCTGCGTAGCCGCCTGTATGATCGAGATCAGGATACCAACCAGCATACTGATCACCAGAAGCGGACCTGCGAGCTGGATGATCAGGATGAACACATCGTACATCAGATCCGCTACTTCTCCATTTGTCATCTATGCGCTCCCTCCTTAATCCTGCATTCAGGCTGTATCCGCCCTGCCTTACATCCACTCTGCGTCTGTTCAACATCTGACACCATGTCTGTTCCGCGTCTGTTCGACATCTGACACCACGTCTGCTCCGCGTCTGTTCGACATCTGACACCACGTCTGCTCCACATCTGTTCAGGATCTGATAACTTCTGTGCAATAACAGTCATACACGGCTCCAAACTCCGCGTCAGTGGAAACTTCCTGCAATCGTCGAGAACAATAATTCCCATCCATCCACGGTAACAAATAACAGTAATTTGAACGGCATCGAAATCATGGCCGGCGGAAGCATCATCATACCCATGGACATCAGCGTACTGGATACCACGATATCAATCAGCAGAAACGGAAGGTACAAAAGGAAACCCGCTGTAAATCCCTTCTTAAGTTCACTGGTCATAAAAGAAGGTATGATGACCGTCATCGGAAGCTCTGTAAGCTGTTCCTGATTCTCAATCTCTATGTCCTCTCTCCCGGATAAATCGATAAACATATTCAGAGAGCTCTTCTCTGTGTTCCTCAACATGAACTCCTTGAGCGGGACCTGTGCCCTGCTGATTGCTTCCTCCTGTGTAATTTCCTGATTCTTATAAGGCGTATAGGCTTCCGTATTGATCTCCTTGATCACGGGATCCATGATGAACAGCGTCAGAAATATCGCAATCCCCACCAGAACCATATTCGGCGGCGTCTGCTGTACTCCCATCGCATTACGCAGGAAAGACAGAATAATGACCGTTCTGACAAACGATGTCACCATGATCAAAAGAGAGGGCAGAAGTGAGACGATCGTCATCATCAATAATATATCAAGTGTAGGAACCTGATTCCCATTCACATTGATCAATGATTGGTTTGTATCGTACACTAATTTCTACCTCCCCTTTTCTTCAAGCCGCCCAGCTTCTCCATCACCTTCTTGAAATCCGGTATCTGCATCGCCAGAGCCTCTTCATCCGGTTCAAGAGGGAAGAGATCTTCATCCTGAACCTCAGACAAGACGTTGATCTGGCCCGATGTAACGCCAACAAGCAGGTATTTCCCGCCGATCTGCATGATCGCAATGTGCCTGTCCTGTCCAAGCGTGATCTGGTCGATCAGACGCATATAACGGGAAGTGCCGGTTCTGCCCAGTCCTTTGCCTATGTACTTGCTGGCAAGGTAACTCAGGTATATAATCGCTGCTACTGCAGCAAAGGTGGCAATCACTCTCCACATACAATTCCTTCCTTACTCTGTTAACGCTGTTCTAATGCGATCAGATTCACTTTCATGATCTCTGTAATTCTTATTCCAAAGTTGTCTTCTACAACTACAACGTCGCCCTTCGCGATACACTGACCGTTGACGAACAGATCTACCTGCTCTCCGGCAAGCTTATCCAGAACTACAAGCGATCCTTTCGTGAAGTCAAGGATATCCTTGACAAGCTTCCGCGTTCTTCCGATCTCCACCGAGATCTCCAGCGGAACGCTCATGATCAGCTCCATGTTCTCTTCCTGCTCGCCTTCCAGCACGATACCATTGTCTGCCTTGAGGCTCGGCTGTGCCGGTGACTGTACATGTATCATCTTCGGTTCCGGCGCCTTGTTACTCTGCTCCTGCATCTGTGTCTGCATCTGCTGCATCTGCTGCATCTGCTGCATCATCTGCTGCATCATCTGCATCTGCATCATGGATACGTCAGGACTCATCGCAGGCTGCATCATCGGCATCATCGCAGGCTGTGCCGCTCCTGCCGGTGCGCTCTGCATTCCTGTCGCCGTCATCGGATCGGCTGCCGGTGCTGCCGGAGCCGGCGCTGCTGCTGGTGTGGGCGCTGCCGGAGCCGGCGCAGGTGTCGGCGCTGGCGCTGCCGGGGCTGGCGCAGGTTCAGATCCCATACCGGCAAGCATTCTTTCAATCTCTTCCTGGGACATCGTGCCGCCCGAGGACGCCGCCGGTGCCGGGGCAGGCGCAGGTGTCGGCGCTGGCGCTGCCGGGGCTGGCGCTGGCTCGGATCCCATCCCGGCAAGCATTCTTTCGATCTCTTCCTGGGACATCGTACCGCCCGAGGACGCCGCCGGTGCCGGGGCTGCCGGGGCCGGCGCAGGCTCTGCCGCTTCCTTGCCCGGTTTATAATCTATGATCGCATCCGGCGGAAGGAACCCTTCTACCAGACCCTTTGCAAGCGCGATCGGCATAACATTGAAGAACTCACTCTCAAGCTTATCTGCAATCTTCAGAGTAAATCCAACAACGACCTTCGGCTCATTATCTATAAAATACTTATCTATAAATTCCTGTTCGTTCTCCACCTCGAACGAAATAGGCGTGGAGATGTTCACCATTCTTCCCAGGAATTCGGACAGCGCTGTGGCAGATGCTCCCATCATCTGGTTCATAACCTCGCAGACCGCACTGATATTGATCTCATCCAGTTCGAAATCCTCATCCGCGATCTCCATGCCCATGACCATCTCTACGATTACCTTGATATCATGCCGTTTAAGGAGCATGACATTCTCGCCTTCCAGACCCTCAACGTAAGTAATCTCGACACAGACTGCCGGTTCTACCCTGTCCATCTCAAATTCTTCTTTTCTCACGACATTGACTACAGGTGTCGTAATGTCTACCCTGGCGTTCAGCATCGTGGAAACTGCTGTCGCAGAAGCGCCCAGACTGATATTGAGTATCTCGCCTATGGCGTCTATTTCCAGTTTACTAAAGCAATCTGAATTCATATTAACTATTCTCTCCTTCCAGGAAAATCACCCTTATTTCTATTTGCCGATATCCAGCGCTCTCTGTGCCATAAGCTTCATGGCATTGAACGCCGTAATGTTGGCTTCATAAGCCCTTGTCGCCGACATACCGTCTATGGTCTCCTTGACAAGGTCTACGTTCGGCATCATAACATAACCTTCTTCATTGGCATCCGGGTGATCCGGATTATACACAGGGTTCAGATCTCTCTGGTCTTCTACGATCTCCGTCACCTTCACTCCGCCCTTGGACGCAGTGCGGTTCAGCAGACTATTGAATCTGGTTCTGAAAGTTGATGTTGACGGAATCTCTTCCAACACGACCATCTTCCGGCGATATGGGCCGCCGCTTGCTGTTCTGGTGGTCTCGCTGTTGGAAATATTCTCCGCCGCAATATCCAGTCTCTGTCTCTCTGCCGTCAGGCCTGATGCACTGATATCAAATGAACTCAAAAAAGACATATATAACCTCCTTGCCTAGCCGAGGATCTTCTTCACTGTTGACAGAACACGCTCCGGCTTGAATGGCTTAACGATAAAGTCCTTCGCTCCTGACTTGATGGAATCCATTACCATCGTCTCCTGTCCCATAGCGGAACACATAACGATCGTAGCGCCCGGATCCATAGCCTTGATCTCCTTCAAGGTCTCAAGACCATCCTTATTCGGCATGGTGATATCCATAAATACAAGGTCCGGCTTCTCTGCCGTATATGCTTCTACAGCCTTCACACCGTCTTCCGCCTCGATAAGATCTGTGTAACCTGCCTGTGACAGCGTATTCTTTAACATCATTCTCATAAACGCCGCGTCATCCACTAACATAATCTTTGCCATCTTTCTCTACCTCACTTCTACTGTTATTGTTATTGTTTTCATTATAATGTATTTACTCAGATAATTCTACAGATTTTATCTGGTAATTATACCGCCACACTGTCCTCTTCCGTATCAGCAACGTCACTGACATTCGGATCATTGTTACATTCCAGGATCCGGTCTTCGATCTTGACCGCCATATTCTTATTATGAACACCAAGCTGTCCGTTGAACCACGGCTGTCCCTCGATATACAGGGAAACCAGTGAATTCTGCGGCTTATTCAGATCAATGACGTCTCCTACGTGAAGATTGTATACATCATCCAGATTCATCCTGGCAATACCAAGCTGTGCCATGACATCCATCTTCGCTTCCTTGATATTATCCATGATATCCTCACGGCTGTTCCTGTAGAGCGCCGCGTCACTCTTCTTCGCCAGGTGCTTCGTCTTATCAATAATCTCGAATATATTACTTAGAAGCGTTCCCGGCATACAGATATTCATGATGCCTTCGATCTCACCCATCTTGATACTCAGCATGATGATGACCACGGTCTCATCTACGCTGATTCCCTGGAACATGCTGGGATTCTCTTCTATACGCTCGAAGCTGACATCCAGATTGATATAACCTGCCCAGACATCCCTGGTAATCATGACCAGATACCGGATGATCTTGGCATACAGCGCAAGCTCAATATCAGTATATGTATAAGACATATCAACCGTCATATCTGTCCCGGTTCCCCCAAGCATCCGGTCGATCATAGACGCCATCAGCATCGGGTTGATATGCATCAGCATCGGCGGGTTATTGGAGCGGTCCGGCAGCTCTACATCTGCAATTGTAAGTACGTCTGATTCATTCAGCGCGTTCCCGAATTCATAATACCGCTGTTCCTCAACACCCATGACTTCTACTTCACTTGCCACACGGAACAGCCCGTTAATCTGTGAAGCTGCAATTCTGGAATAATTATCATAGATACTGCTGAGCATCTTCAGCTTATCTTTTGTATACTTCTTCGGACTGAAGAAATCATACTTCTTGTATTCCTTCTCGGGCTTCTTTGGCTCTTCTGCCACATTTTCCGCATCTGCTCCGGAATTCTGCATCGAATTCAGCAGAGCGTCTATCTGACTTTGCGATAATACATCTGCCATCCTTCACTCCCACTCTCCTTATATTTACTCAGCCGTCCTGTTCATCTCCTGATAATATTCCTCAAGGCTGTGCTCCACTGCATCGGACTTCGTGATCAGCAGCTCAACCCTTCGGTTCTTCGACCGGTTCTCAGGCGTGTCGAAAGGAGCGATCGGACGGAACTGGCCATATCCTACGGATACGATCTTATCCGGCGAAACCTCTGTCCGCTGCTGTATAAATGCAGCTACCCGTGCCGCTCTCTCTGCCGAAAGCACACGGTCGCTCTCCGGTTCGTTGGGGACATTCGGATCTGCCTGAGTCGTATGTCCTAAGATCTGTACTTCCTTCACCGAATCCTTGACTCCTGACATAATCGAGGCGAACTGTGAGAGAACATTCATCCCCTGTTCCTTGATCACAGCGCTGTCACCGTCAAAGAATACGTTATCCTGGAATGTGATAAAGGTATATCCGTCACCCTTGAACAGGTCTACTTCCCCGCTCATCTGCGCCTCTTCCACAGCCTGCTTCAGACTCTCGAACAGATCGTCAAACTCGTCTACATCCACGCCCCCGGGAACTTCGTCGTTCGCATCTATCTCCGTATTCTCTACGATCTGAGACACTTCCTTGGCGTTGGGATTGAAGCTCTTAACGAGCTGGATCCATTTCGACTGGTCTACTGTTGATATGGAATACAGCAGAACGAAGAAACAGAGCAGCAACGTTACAAGGTCGCCATATGTATCCATCCAATTGGCGCCGCCTCCCGACGACTTATTCTTCTTCTTCATATCTGCCTCCTGTTATTCTTCCGCACCCTTCTTACCCTTGGATACCGCATCCGGATCCAGAAGCTTCTGACGCTCCTTCTGTGATACGAATGTAACCAGCTTCTCTCTTAAGAACTTCGGATTATCTCCGGCCTGGATCGCCAGGATACCTTCTATCATAATCTGCTTATAAAGAAGCTCTTCTTCATTCCTTACCTTAAGCTTGGCGCCGATTGGCGAGAAGATCAGATGGGCAAGCACACAACCGTAGAAGGTTGTGATCAGCGCTGTCGCCATCGCAGGTCCGATGTCAGACGCGCCGCCTTCGTCCATGTTCATATTCTTCAGCATGTTAACCAGACCAACCAGAGTACCGATCATACCGAACGCAGGAGCCTTCGCCTCCAGCATCTGATAGATACCGATACAGTCCTCATGCCTCTCGACCATGGCCTCCACATCGCTCTCCAGAAGGCTTCTCACCTCCTCTGGCTCTGTCGCATCCACGATCAGCATGATGCCCTGCTTGAAGAACATATCGTCAATCTCGTTGGCCTTCTCTTCCAGCGCCAGAAGACCATTCTGTCTGGCGAGCTGCGCCATCTCAACCAGTGTGTCCACAAGCTCTCCGATATTATACTTCTTCCCCTGGAAGAGGATCTTCGTATGCTTGAGAAGTGTCTTCAGTCTTCCAAAGGGGTAACTTGCGATAACTGCGGCAATCGTACCGCCAAGAACGATCGCGACACTGGGGCCATCCCAGAAATTCCCTAGTTTATCCGGACCGATACCAACGAATACGATCAGTACCGCTCCAATGATCACACCTAAAATACTTGTAATATCCACTTATCTCACCGCCCTTATTTCTTATCTATCTGCACGATAACAATGTATCTTACCATTGTACTCAATTGTTTTCTCAATTATCTCTTCCGCACCCTCTTTGACTATGTAAAACTTGCCGTTCGTCATGAGGATCTTCGACTCCGGTATCAGCTCAACGGATTCTATCTGAGCACAGTTCAATACGATCTTTGTGTTATTCAGTTTCGTCAGCATTATCATATCATAATTCCTCTTAGATTTCAAACATATCCCGGGATATGAAACCGCTATCCCGGAATATGTCTTGTATGACTGGTTCTACATCCACTCTGTGGTGCCGCGACATATTATTATGGAATATATTGCAGCAATTGTCAAGAATTACTATCGTTTCATATTAACAAGTTCCTGAAGCATCTCGTCTGTTACGGTGATGATCTTAGAGTTTGCCTGGAATCCTCTCTGGGTGGTGATCATGTTGGAGAATTCGTTCGCTAAGTCTACGTTGGCCATCTCGAGGAAACCGCCCTTAATCTTACCAACCGGACCGCCGTTTGGCTTGATTGCTTCTACCGAGCCGGCGTTCGCTCCCGGCGTATAGTAGTAACCCTGCTGCTTCTCAAGACCGTTCGGGTTCTCTACGGATACCAGACAAAGCTGGCCGATTGGGACAGAACGACCGTTTATATCTGTTCCCATGATACTTCCATCCTCGTTCATAATCCAGCTCTGGATATCGTAACGCTGTCCGGTCTCCGGGTCAATTGGGATACGGATGGTGGATAATTCATCCGCATATTCTGCTGCTACGCCTGGGACAAGATTATTTCCTGCAATATCAGTCGTTGTCGTTGTCAGCTTATTTTGCGGATTATCCGGATCCACTACTTCACCATCCCCGATTAATGCTTCTCGAAGCTGATCAAAAACACCGCCGTCCGGCTGGGGTCCCGCAACTTTTGCTGTAATTGTAATTGTCGCACTATTAAGATAACGCCCAATACGATCTAAACCAATATTAACTTGTGAAAAATCCAACAACTGGCCATTTGTACCTTTCAGTTTTTCATTGTCAACCATTTGGCCAGTACCGTCATCAACTTGCGGCTTTTCTTTTGCTACTGCCGTTATCCAATCATTTACCGCGTCTTCAAAATCATTTTCGGATGTAACACTTGTTTCAAAAGTAAGACCGGCGATTGTGATTGACCATTTATCAGGTTTCACCCAAGCAGGCAGTGGATTTGGCCCTTCGCCCGGTTTATTCAATGTCACTGGTAAATCCTTAATCGTAGACGAACTAGCCTTTGCCGGGGTCTCCGGTGTACCGGTTCCTTCAATCGGCGCATATCCATACACATAACTTCCCTGATTATCAACCAGATAACCATTGTTATCTACACGGAAGATACCAACCCTTGATAAGAACAGTCCGGAAGACGCCACATCGTCAAATGTACCATTTACCATATTACCTACCAGGAAGAATCCTGTACCATCGATCATACAGTCCATATTATTGGACGACGGTGAGCCTGCTCCTGTGTTAAACTCTGTCGAGATCGATGACATCGTCGAACCATAACCAACCTGTGAAGCATTGTGCCCGCCGGCGGCTCCGGCTAACTGGCTTCCGCCTGTACTGTTGATAGAATTCGCATATACCGCATCCTGGAAATTGTAACTAAATGACTTAAATCCCCAGGTATTAACATTTGCTATATTATTACCAATTACGTCCAGCTTGGACTGATGTGACTTAAGTCCTGAAACTCCCGCGATCATTGATCTAACCATATATAATTACTTCCTTTCTTATTATGTTCACTGCCCTGCGGAACGTGCAGCGTCTGCCTTTCGGCTCCCGCACGGCTTCCGCCCGTATCTGCCAGTCACGCAGATACCAAACCTCCATATCATGGTCCGGTTTACATCAGGACAGCGCTGTCGATATTTGTAAATATATTTTCCTTCATCTCTGTTCCCGACATCGTCGTCACTACGACGTTATGAGGAACATTCACTATAAAAGCCCCGCTCTCTCCGATAACAACCACATCCCTTGCGCCCTTGTCCCTGGCTTTGGAAATGGCCTGGTTCAGATCATTAAGGAGACCATCCGTCATCTCGATTCCCCGCTCGCGCACTCGCTGTGCCGCGTGCTTGGAGAACTGAACGGACTGAGTTTTCTCGGCTTTTTTCTGCAGAAGATCCGCAAACTGTACATTTGCGCCTGTCTTTGTACCTGTCTTCGCTCCTGTACCGGTAAGGGCCTGTGTCTGCAACTGTGCTGATGCATGCTGCAGCTTAAGCGCTCCGGCATTCGTAATCTGATTCATCTTACTCATCAAATATGCACCGCCTTTGTCTCTGCTCCCTCATGAAACCCCTTATTTCTACTTATCGCTGTCTGTTTTTGTTGTCTTATTCGTCGTGCCATTTCCTGACTTGGCACGTGCCGCTTCTCTGTCCTTCTTGGCCGCATCAAGCAGTTTCTGGATATCTTCATCTGGAAGCGCACCGATTCCCATAACCTCAGACAGTTCATATTTCTTACCGTCAACATATACCGAAGTCGCACCTGTAAGATCCACGCCTGTGACCGTACCTTTCTTTACCCCGGTCATATACCCTTCATCATCTGTAATTGCAATGGTTACTTCCTTACCAAGAAGTCCTGTAGAATAAGTGGTCAGTGTAACCTGTGAAAGGTTATTGGATACGGTCGCGAACTTCGCTACTGCGTCAGACACAGAGGTCATCGCATTCATCGTCGCCATCTGAGTCATCTGGCTCATCATCTCACTGTTGCTCATAGGATTCATGGGATCCTGATATTGCAGCTGTGCAGCCATCAGTCTCCAGAAGTCATTCATCGTCAAATCGCCTTTGTTTGAGACTGCCGTCGTCTGTGATGCCTTTGACGCGTCATACTGATACTTCGCCGCATCACTCATCAGGATATCTGTATCAATTCCTGCCATATGCTTCTCCTTTCTATACCTATATTATAATCTTCTTTTACCGTGCCAGCCCTAACCGCAGCTTCTGAAGAAATTGCTCCGCATCATCATTCTTCTGATCCTTCTGGTTCTCTTCTTTCTGCTTCTGCTGGTTCTGGTTCGCCTGCTCGTTCTCATCTCTGGTCTGGTTCAGATAATCTGTCTCCTGCTTCTCCACGATGATAGTCGTCTCACCGCCAAGATTCCGGTTGATGATATTGCCGATCTCCTTCGCATTCTGTCCAAGTATATCCATCGCCCGCTTCTCTGAGCAGATGATCGAGATGGTCGCCTGGCTTCCTGCATACAGTACCTTCACTGCGATCTTACCAAGATTCGCCGGTTCGATATGTATCTCGAATTCCCTGACGCCTTCCGGAAGCTTCGCAAGCAACTGGTCTGTGACCTTCTCCGGGAGCTCCTCCGGCTGTGATACATGCACCGTGACAGGCCCCTGGGGTCTTACATCCTCTGTCCTGACCACTCTGTCCTGACCTGCTGCGGCTGCAGCCTGCTGCGCGGCATAATTCTCCTGCTGCGGCTGAACCTTATTCTCTGGCTGTGACGTCTTTGCCGTATTCTTAAGCTGTGATGAGAAATCCCTGGTCTGTCCTCCTGCTTCTGATGCGTCCTCTCTGGCTGTGACCTGCATGGTCTCTGCTGTACCTGCGTCTGCCGCGCCCTGCGCTCCCATACTGGTCTGCCCGGCGCCCGCATCTGTCCGGACGTTCTTAACCACGCCCGTCTCAGGCATCTGTGTCTGCACCTGTACGGCGGTCTCCTCCATAGCCATATCCGGCTGTACCAGACCTTCTAACTCTGTACCGCTTACATCCATCGTCGTGCCCGGCGTGTCGGCCGCGGTCTCTGCCCCTGTCTCCGGAGCATTCTGGATAAATCCATAAGAAAGCCTCTGCTGAAGCTGCGCAGCGAGCATCTGCTCTGCCTGCCTGGTATCCTCCTGCGTCTTGTCAGCCCCGCCGGTCTGTTCGGTCTCCTCAGACTTTCCAGTCTCCTTTGCGCCCGTATCCTTCTTCGCATCATCGGCTGCTTCGGTCTTCGCAGGCTTCTCATCCTTCGTGATCTCCTTGCTGTCCTGACTGCCCTGACCTGCGCCGGCGCCTTCATTCTTACCTTCAAGCATCTTCCGGAAATCTCCGGATACATCCGCTGTCTGACCGGCCGTCTTCGTATTGCCAAACATCTGCGCCGCAAGGTCTACCGTCTTCATACCCAACTTATCCAATGGCTCTTCCTCCTTTCTTATTAAGATATAGTCATCTTGATATTATATAACCAATCCTTGTCTGTGCCACTATCCGACATCATCCGCGCCGTATTCTTAGCACGTTCTTAACACGTCCCGGCATACCCTTAATACACACTTGATACACCTTGCAGCACAGTAAATCAGTTATATTATATAGTAATCTGCCATAAGCAGTATTACCCCATAATCTTCGCCATCGCCCGCCTCGTAGTCACGAATTCGTCAATAAACTGCTCCTCTTCCTTCTGGACAGCCTTCTCATATTCCTTGAACTTCTTCTCCTTGAGCTTATCAATGGATGAAGTCTCCTTCTTCGCCTCCACGACCTCGCTGCGCTTGGCCTCTTCCTTCTCCTTGAGCTTCTCAAGCTCTTCGTATTTCCTTCTGATCTTGATCCCCAGCGCCTCCAGATAATTCTCATAGGTATGGATATCGCTGATCTTCATGCCGTTAAACCGGTTATCCCGGAATTCCTGCGCACAACGGAGATGCTCCTGCTCCAGCTGCTCTATGGCGTGCTCGCACTCCCGCACCTTCTGGAGAATCCTTGCATGCTCGGCCTTCAGCCCGTCAAGCACCTGCTCCTTATAACTCAGTACTGTGTCTAATGAGAAAAAAAACTTTTTCATCGTACTATCTCCCTCATCATCTTCAGGGAATCTTCTCCCGAAAAGCTCTCATCAATCTTCTGCATCAGAAACGCATTCACTCTGTCAATCTTCGATATGGCTCCATCCAGTCTCGGGTTCGTCCCCGACTTGTAGGCTCCGATCGAGATCAGATCCTCGTTCTTGGCGTAGACACTCAGGATATCCCGCATCTTCGCGGCCGCCTCCCTGTGCTCCTCCGGCACGATATTCACCATCAGACGGGAGATACTGGCATTCACATCTATAGCAGGGAAATGATTCTCATTCGCCAGCTTCCTTGTAAGCACGATATGACCGTCCAGTATACCCCGGACGGTATCTGCGATCGGCTCATTGGTATCGTCTCCCTCTACCAGTACCGTGTAAATACCGGTAATAGACCCTTTCTCAAACTTACCGCTTCGCTCCAGAAGCTTCGGGAACTCGGCGTATATGGAAGGCGTATAGCCTCTTGCAACAGGCGGCTCTCCTGTTGCAAGCCCGATCTCCCTCTGCGCCATGGCGAATCGGGTCAGGGAATCCATCATCAGGAGCACATCCTTGCCCTGATCCTTGAAATACTCCGCAATCGTCGTTGCCACCAGCGGACACTTCATACGAAGCATCGCCGGCTGATCTGAGGTCGCAACGACCAGCACGCTTCGCTTCATCCCTTCCGGGCCCAGATCCTTCTCTATGAATTCGCGTACCTCACGGCCTCGCTCTCCTACCAGAGCGATCACGTTGATATCCGCCTTGACATTCCTCGCAATCATGCCAAGCAGTGTACTCTTGCCGACGCCGCTTCCCGCGAATATCCCGATACGCTGTCCCTTGCCTACCGTATTAAGCCCGTCGATCGCCTTCACCCCAAACTCCAGAGGATCCGTAATAGGCGGACGCGTCAGGGGATTAATATAAGTATTCTCAACATAATAATACCGTGAAGACGGCAATGGCCCCAGGTCGTCCATGGGATTCCCTGTGGCGTCAATAATCCTTCCTCTTAAAAACTCACCTACCGGAATCTTCAGCCGCTTCCCGGTATTGCGCACAAAGCTTCCCGCCGCGACCCCGTTCAGGTTCTCATAGGCCATCAGCTGCATCTTATCACCGCGGAATCCGACGACCTCTACGGGAATCTGCCTGTGCTTCTCCTCGTTGTAGATCATGGCGATATCTCCGATACTGGCACGGTTGCCGGAAGACTCCATCGCCATCCCGATCACATTCTCTATCTTTCCTATATGACTGATTGTCTCTGTCTTACGTATCAGTTCCGGCAATTTTGAAAACATATATCCGCCCCTCTATACTCTGACATTATTCAGTATGTCTTTGATGTTCTCAAGCTGTGTACCAACGCTTGCATCAATAATCTCATCCGGGAGCTCGATGATACATGTCCCTTCTTCCCCATTATCCATGGTAATAATCTTAATATTCTCAGACAGTCCCGCTAACTTCTCCAGGAACTCCGCATCCACATCCATCGCGACTACGGTATCACACTTTGTAATGTAGATCTTCGCCCACTGCTTCTTGGTGATCTTATCCGTGGCGGCCAGAATCATCCGCTTTACCACTTCACCGCTCGACTGTAAACTGGTCTGGATAATCTTCTCCGCCACCGCAAGGGATATCCGCTTCAAGTCGTCTACATACTGCTCCAGGAGCTTATTCTTCTCTAAGGAAACGCTCTCAATCACATTGACTGCATTGTGATGAAGCTCCTCCACCTCTGCATCGAGAAGCCTTCTCTGCTCCTCGTACGCCTCTCTGAATCCGTCCTGTCTGCCTTCCTCCTGACCTTCCCGGTATCCCTGCTCCCGCAGATACTCCGCCTGAGAACGGGCGTCGCTTATGATCTTCTTCGCCTCTGCGTTCGCTTCGCTTAAGATCTCTTCTCTTAAGGCCGCAAGCTCTTCTTCAAATCCATCATCCTCTTCGGCCTCTTCTTCGTCTTCCTCTCCTTCGGTCTCTTCTTCCTCCTCCGGCTGGCTGTCAATCCTGAATCCCGCGAAGAAATCAAACGGCCTGATATCCTGTTCCTCTCCCGGTCTTTTTACAATCCTTGGCAATGATTTCATCCCTTCCATTCTCTGCAGCTTTAAGCAGTGATTCAATCTCTTCTGTCAGTACATCGTGTGGGTTATACTAGGCAATGATCTCATCCTTGCCGCTCTTAACAATAATCAGCTCGCCGGCTTCTTCGAGTCTTCTGATTACGCCGACAATTCTCTGCTGAGCTTCCTCTACGTCTCTCAGACGTACATTAACCGTAATCTCAAGATCGGACCTGATACTCTCAGCCATACGTGATGATACGTTGGAGAATACAAGTTCCTTGATGTTATCGTCAGATCCTTTGAGAGCGTATACGATATCCTTAACATCACATTCACGGATGAATCTCTGGATAGATCTGTTATCCATAGATACAATATCTTCGAATACGAACATCTTCTTGCGGATGGTCTCGGCAAGTTCTTCGTCGTTCTTGCCCAGTTCGTCGAATATGTACTTCTCGTTCGCTCTGTCCATATGGTTCATGACGTCCGCGATGTAATCAATACCGCCAATCGTGGTAACGTCTGTCGTGAGTATGCTGTCAAACCGCTTCTTCAGAGAATCCTCCACCACCTTGATGGCCTCCGGCGAAGCGCTCTCCATCCTGGCGATTGCTTCTACCACCTTGATACGCTTCTCCTTCGGCAATTCACTGATGACCATAGACGCCTGATCCGAATCCGCGTAAGACAGAACCAGCGCAATCGTCTGCGACCGCTCATGCTGCAGGAATGAGATCAGGTTCTTGACATTGCTCTTCCGGATGAATTCGAACGGCCGTATCTTCAGCGACTTGGACAGCTTATCCAGAAGCGACTGCGCCGTACTCTCTCCAAATGCCTTCTCGAGTACAGCCCGGGCATACTCCATACCGCCGTCAGTCACAACCTTCTGCGTCAGACAGGTCTTATAGAACTCATCCAGGACAAGCTCCATCTCTTCGGGGCTTATATGCCCAAGCTTCGCCACCTCTATGGTCAGCCGCTCGATATCATTCTCACTCAGGTGCTTATATACCTTCGATGCTTTATCGGCTCCCAGAGAAACAACAACCGCCGCCGCCTTTTGCTCCGGTGTCAACTTACTCTCTCTAATTTCCTCCATCTCCGGCACCTCCATTCAGCCAATTCTTCAACAACTGAGCTGAGATCTCTGCGTTCTGTTCTGCAAATTCCCGTACATTCTTCTTCAGTTCCATGCCTCTGTCGTTCTGGATCTCCTGTAACTCGTCGTTCAGATCCAGCACCTCCGGAAGCTCTTCGTCTATCTCTTCCTCTTCTTCGATGAACTCCTCGACTTCTTCTTCATCCTGCTTCCTGCGTCTTCTGATTACCAGGATGACAATGATCGCAATCAGTACCAGAATCAATGCTATGCCTGCAATGAGCGCCCACAGCGGTATCCTCTCAAGGATTCCTCTGCCGGACGTCTCTTCGGCCTCTTCATCATCGCCGATGCCGTCAAACGGAGCGCTTACGATCGTAATCTTCTGCTCCTGTACATCTGCGGAGATACCAGCCGCATTGGCCACCAGGGAACGGATCTGGTTCTCTCTCAGGCTTCCGTAGCCGTTGCCGTTGATGGCAACCGATACCGTAAGATCCTCAAGCTGTCCCGGATCGACCTGTCCCTGTTCCTTGAGTTCATTGACAAGGTAGTCTCTGACTGCACTCTCACTGTAAGACTGCGCTCCGTCGACATTCCCGTTCGTATCGTATTCCGGAGTATCGGCATTGGTCTCTGCCCCTGCCACTCCTCCGGCGGCGTCTTCTCCCGCGACGCCCTCGCCATAGGTCTCTTCATGGCTGATGATTCCGGTCTTATCCTGCGCGTCAATCTTATCCGGCGTCGTATAAGTCGTGGACTCCCGGATCAGCTTCTCCATATTCACCCGGGCGTTCGCAGACACCCTTACGTTCTGCTGTCCGTAGATCGGCGCCAGCACGTTCCTGACATTGCTCGCCACCTTATCTTCTATGAGTCTTGCATATTCATCTATATCAGAGTTGCCGGAATTCTGCTGCTTGCCCTCAGCGTCCACGGAAACGTCGTTACCGTTCCCGTCGATAACCGCGACGTCCTCAAGCTCCATGCCCGGTATACTCTTTGATACCAGTCTCTGGATTCCCGCCACCTGTTCTACCGTAGGCGTCCCGTTATCCTTCATGATCACGGTAACCGCCGCAGTCGACTTCGTCTCCTCGTCATTCAACGCATACTTGCTCTCTTCCCCCAGAGCAATCGTCACCTTGGCGTCCGAAACCCCATCGAAAAGACGAATGGTAGAACCGATACGGTCCTGCAATTCATACACCTTATAGGTGTTCTTGTCTGAATCGGTCGTCAGCATGCCTGCGTTGTCTTTAAATGTATCATATGTAAAACCGTTCTTGGGATATCCTTCCTGAACCAGCGTCGCCTTCGTCTGGTCCACGATATCCTTGTTGACCAGAATCGTAGAATCTCCCTCGAACCGGTAATCAATATTGTCTTCCTGCAGCTTATCTACAATCTGCTGCGCCTCTTCCTGTCCCAGGCCCGAAAACAACTCCGTATACGGCCGGTTATTCAGCACGACGGCGATCGCGATCGCCCCAATGATCAAGATCAACGCTCCTGCGATGATCAGTATCTTGACCTTTCTGCTCAAATTCCCGGCAAATTCTTTTAACTGCCCCATCTTTTCTTTCATCGTCGTCAAAACCTTATCTCTCTTTGATTTATGTATCGCTGTCTTTCACACAGCAAAAAGTATCCGCCTGCAGATACTTCCTTGTATTACAGGCTGATACGCATAATCTCATTATAAGCTTCCAATGCCTTATTGCGCAGCGATACCAGCATATCCGATGCAAGCTGCGCCTCTGACGACGCAATCCCGACTGTATGCGGATCCTCTATCTGCCCTGTCGCCAGAAGATACTGCTGCTTCGCAAGATTATCTTCCGTCGTCCTCACGTTGTCGATCATCCCTTCGAAAACCGACTTGAAGGCAGCTATCCCCTCCTCGCCCTTCACAAGCGTGCGGTCCTCGCCCTTATCTATGGTGCCCGCTGCCGTCAGTCTCCACGGCTGCAATGGTGTGATGAACATCTCTTCCATAACTTATATCAATCCTTTCCTTATTATTGTCCCTTTATAACGCTCTGATATCTCTTGATATCGTTCGTCACCGACTGAAGCAGATACTGATAATGCAAGGTAGTCCTTGCCATCTTGGTATTCTCCACGTCTGCATTGACATTGTTCTCATCCACCCTGGCGGAATAATCCCAACTGTACTCCAGGCAATCCGCTTCGTCGATCGCCTGCCGGATCTTCGCCGTGTTCTTCGTCTTGCTGGCCGCCACCAGCTTATTCCTGTAAGTCTCCTCAAAGCTAACAGACTTACTCTTGTATCCCGGTGTATCCACGTTCGCAATATTGGCCGCAATCACTTCCTGCTGCCGCCACAAAAAATCCAGAGACTTATGTGCCATTGATATCGTATTCCCGAACAACAAATCTGTCACTTCCTTCTATTAAATTAATTATATATACTTCGTCTTACATCCCATGCGAGCCTAAAGACACTATTCCTAACTATTATAGTCTCAATCCGTCAAAATGTCCACACATTTCAACATATTTTCACATTTTATCCACTATAAAAATACTGCTATTTCATGAAGACTTTTCCAGTCGGCGCGTCCCTCTTTCGCGGTATGGGATTGTCAAAAAATACGCAATCGCAAGATGTTGTGGCCGTTACGCTTACAATCTCCCCAAGCCACAAGATGTTACATGCGGCAGATATCCCGCAGGAGCCGCTACGTCGCATTATGCTATATCCGGGAGACTCTCCTGCCTATTGCGTTACAACTCCCTGCATCATATTCCTGCTGTATTATATCATATTATATCCGTTACTGCGGCGCATTGTGGCGTCTGCATCATCTATGTTCCCCAATCGTTCTGATCAGAGTATCACATCTGATTCGCCCGCGTCCCAGAATCCCCGGCTCAGTGTCCCAGCCCGGTTCAGCATCTGCATCCGCATCATCTCCACAAAATACTGCGCGTTATCCTGGGAAAGCTTATATGTACTGCCCGACACATCCCGGCCGCTCCCCTTTGTACCGACCGCCTGTATCCCCGACGCGCCGCCGGCCGCGGCATTCACGCCCGCGCCTCGTGCTTCCACGGTCTTTCCGGTCGTAAGGTCCGAGTTCATATATCTCCGGATCCGGCTGATATAGTTCCTGGTCTCCTTAAAAGGAGGAACCCCGCCGTACTTCGCCACATTCCCACTACCCGCATTGTATGCCGCGAGCGCCAGATCTATGTCGCCATTATACTGCTTAAGCTTCTGGGAGATATATTTCGCTCCGCCCATGATATTGCTTCTTGCATCAAAAGGATCGTCCACTCCCAGCGATCTGGCCGTGGCGGGCATGAGCTGCATCACTCCCTGCGCCCCTGCCGGCGATACCGCGTTCGCGTCGAATCCGGACTCCGCCTTCCCCATCGCCTTCAGAAGATTGAGCGGCACGTCATACAGCCTGGCCGCCTCCTCGAAGATGGCGTCCATGCTCTGAGATCCCGTACTTATGGCAGAAGCGGCGTCCTGCGTATCCGCCGTACTCTGGGAATAACCCGTATCCTGCAGTCCATTCAGTCTCAGCATCGTGTTAAGAATATCTGAGAAGCTCTGATCCCCATAAGACACCTGCCCTGTGGATGACCTGCCGGAATAATCTGACAGTCCCTGTATCTGATTCAGCACATTGCTCATATACTTGTACCAGTTCTCATAAATTGTATAGTCCATTCCCATCGTCTTCATCTCCGTTTTTATACACTTATGTTTTGCCACATTATTTTATACCACGTTTAATATACCACGTTTGTCAAGTATTGAAAAGTTTTTTGAATTATTTTTTTAACATTTCCCGAAATTTCCATCAAAATGTGACACAAAGAATCAATCTGATATTTACTTTTCTGCAAAACCGTTATAGAATAGAAGGTACATATCGTGTGTTTTTACATGTAATTAATTATTAACTTTAGGAGGAATGAAACGTGTTAAAAAATTTAAAAGTGAGAAGTAAGCTCATCATCTCATTTAGCATCGTTATGGCGTTCTACATCATTACTGTACTCGCTGCGAACATCGGACTTAGCAGCGTTCTTGGAGGGCTGGACGACTTCTACCATACTCCATATCCGATGGTTTCGGCTTCCTTAGAAGCCCAGACGCATACCCGCAAGGTTCAGCTGAACATGTTCCGCGCCGCTGTTGCGACTGATGAGTCAACTGCACAGTCTCTTCTGAGTGAGATTGACACCGAAGCCGAGAAGCTGAATGCATGCCTTGATATCGTCAGGGAATCTTTTGAAGGCGACGCCTCGCTTCTTCAGACACTTGACAGCGCGGCGAACCAGCTGGCGCATGCAAGGCAGTCTGCCCTTGGATATCTGAAGGCCAAGGACTACGACAACGCGATCTTCGTACTGAACGGTGAGTACGCGGAAGCCGGGATTAATTTCTCAGCGGTCACAGACGAACTGATTGACGCGGCCCGGAATCAGGCGGATGAGTATTATGAGTCCGGACTTTCTACCAAGAGGGTCTGCACATATGTCCTGCTTGGCCTTGCCGCCGTATGTATTATCTTTACTATATCTATGACAATGAGGGTTGTACGGGATATCACGCATCCGATCATTGAGATTGAATCCGCAGTGAAGGCCATGGCACAGGGTAATATGCACTCCAAGGTTACATATACCTCCAAGGATGAGTTGGGACAGCTGGCGGAGAATCTCCGCTTCGTACTAAAGACATTGTCCAGCTACATCGGACACATCAGCACCCGGATGGATTCACTTGCAGACGGCGACCTGAGTGTTGAGATGGATATGGACTATCTGGGTGAGTTCGAATCCATCCAGAATTCCGGCAAGAAGATTCTGCTGTCCATGAACGACGCCATGGGGCAGATCCATCAGGCCGCGGAGCAGGTTGCAAGCGGTTCGGATCAGGTATCCAGCGGCGCTCAGGCATTGAGCCAGGGCGCTACCGAGCAGGCAAGTTCCGTGGAAGAGCTGGTAGCTACCTTAAGCGACCTGTCAGATCAGGTGAACCAGACAGCCAAGAAGGCCCGTGACGTCAACGATCTGATCGCACAGACCGGCGCCGAGGTGAATAACAGTAATTCCAAGATGGCGTCCATGATGACTGCCATGACCAAGATTAACGAGTGTTCAAGCCGTATTGAGAAGATTATCAAGACGATTGAGGATATCGCGTTCCAGACCAACATCCTTGCTCTGAACGCCGCTGTAGAGGCTGCGCGTGCAGGCGAGGCTGGTAAGGGATTCGCGGTTGTTGCGGATGAGGTAAGAAGTCTTGCCTCCAAGAGCGCCGAGGCCGCGAAGGATACTACCGTATTGATCAGTGATTCTCTGAACGCGGTTGCAGAGGGTAACCAGATTGCCGCAGAGACTCAGGAGTCTCTGGAACTGGTTGTTTCCAACGCCCAGCATATTACAGAGAATATGGCTTCCATCACAGACGCCACCGACGTGCAGGCAGAGGGGCTCTCTCAGGTTACTCTGGGAATCGACCAGATCTCCTCTGTTATCCAGACCAACTCCGCTACGGCACAGCAGAGCGCTGCCGCCAGCGAAGAGCTGTTTGGCCAGTCAAGCCTGCTTAAGAGTCTGGTTGGACGTTTCCGCCTGAAGGGTATGCCGGCATCTGCGGTGAACGCCGCACCGGTTTCTGCTCCGGCGTCAGGTACGACATATTCTCCGGCAGGGAATTCGACAGGCGGTTCATCCTCATATGATACCTATGACTCCTTTGATTCCTTTGGATCTTTTGATTCAGGAAGTTCAACAGATTCTATGAACTCTGCGGATTCTATAGATATCGACATTCCGAAGCCGGTTACACGTACGAGTTCCTCGAATAGTACGGGGACATTTGTAGATGATATGGCGAAGTATTAAGAAGAGCATATTGGCGTCTGCAAAATGTATTGACATCTGCAAAATGTATTGACATCTGCAAAATGTATTGACATCTGCAAAATGTATTGACATCAAAAGGGGCTGTCGGGAAATAGCGGTTTTTCCCCCTTGTAGAGCAAAAAAGAAGAAT
>CAMSTW010000051.1 GCA_947063855.1 uncultured Dorea sp. | reverse complement strand
GTTCTGATCCATAGGCTGGAGACAGAGGGAATTGTACACGTATCCTATTATTTTTCACTGACAGGGCTGTCCCTTGAAGAGTTAAGCATGGTGTCATTTTTGCGGATGCTTCTGGGACAGACACAGACAGAGCATTACAGCGCCCTTGATCTTCAGGCAGAGCTTGATGAGAAGCTTGGCCGGTTCCAGTCTTACGTGGATGTGTTCGCAAGGCGGGACCAGACGGAGAACTGTACGCCATATCTGGTGGTGCAGGTGTCGGCGCTTAAGGAGAGGCTTGAGGATGTCATCCGGCTGACAGAAGAGGTACTGAACGGCTCGCGGTTTGATGATCTGTCCTATATCCGTACAAGGCTTAGGCAGCTTCGTCTGTCCATGGAGCAGCATATCCTGATGAACGGAAATGCTTACGCCGCCCGCCTGGCGACAGCCGGCTTCTCCGCGAAAGGCGCCGTGCAGGAGGCGTTCCAGGGAATCCGGATGCTCAGGTTCATACAGAGGATGGACGATGAATTCGAGAAAGAAGGCGCAGGGTTTGTACATAAGCTTGGACAGCTCTGTGACAGGATATTTGTACGGACACGTGCGGCGGTCAGCGTGACCGGAGAGATGGAAGAGACATGGATGACGCAGCTTGTTCGGCTGTTGCCAGATGAAACGGATTCGTCAGACGCTGCGTCAGAATATATTTCCAGGTCATGTGGAAACGTTTGCTGTATCGAAGAGGGAGAAACTTATACAGCAGCCAGAAAGACGGGAATCCGGATTCCGGCAGAGATTGGATTCGCAGGGAAGGGTGCAAACCTTAATATATGTGGGGCCAGATACCACGGGGCCATGAAAGTAGCGGCAAGGATATTAAGCTACGGGTATCTGTGGGAGACGATTCGTGTAAAAGGCGGAGCGTATGGTACTGGCCTGACCGTATCGGGAAACGGGGATGTGGTATTCACAACATTCCGGGATCCGAATGCGGCAGACTCACTGATAAGCTTTGATAAAGCCGGCGCCGCGCTTCGCGGCATATGCGAGGGCAAGGAACCGCTGGACAGATATATCGTCAGCACGATTGCATCGACAGAACCCCTGTTAAGCGTACGGCTAAAAGGCATCCGGGCCGCGGAGGATTACTTAAGCGGCGTGACGAGGGAGATGCTGCTCCGTGAGAGAAGACAGATCCTTCACACGTCAGAAGAGGATTTGATGTATACCGCCGATGTCCTAGACAAGCTTTGCGAAAAGGCGGGCGTATGCATCATAGGCGGCAGGACTTCTCTGGAAGCCGCAGGCACAGTCCTCACACAGATTGAAGATCTGTAGCGGCAAAAATCTGATAATGAAGCGGAGGTGGTTCATGGAAAATGCCGAATAGACGTCGATATCTTCCGAATAGACCAGACACGTTGAGGCTCCATAAGAATTTTGTTACGATAAAACAAATAGTAAATAGGGTGGTTCCCTGTTTATACCAAGGAGCGTGAAAGTATGAACAAGAAGAAAAAGATAATCATAGGAGTCGTATCTGCGCTGGTGCTGTGCTTAAGCTTCAGCGGTGGATATCTCTTATCAAGGAACGGAGGAATCGACGAGCTGCTTGAGGAGACAGGCTTGTCCAAGAAGTCCGGGAAAGACAAAGATGCGAAGAAGAGTGATTCAGATAAGGACGACGGTTTCGACGCGGGAGCGGCGGGAGGGGACACGGAGAATGGAGATGTGAACGGCGCCGGTGCAGACGGGAATCAGAAGACGAACTATGTAGATAACGGCGGTGCAAACGTTGGTGGAACGAGTCCCAGTGAGAGTTTCAGTATTAAGATGAGCGATTCGTGTACATTCTCAGATCCTTCAGGCATAAGCTTTGATACCAGATATGTATTATATGGCGGTTCTGATTGTATGCCGGCGAAGAAGGCGGCCGCAGCAGGATACAATTGTAAAGGCGTTTATGTAATCCTCTACGCAAAGGGCGGAAAAGCGGCAGGACAGTATACTTGTTATGTGATGTCCGGCGAATCAGATGCACGGGGGCTGGCGGCAAAATATGCGTCATCAAACGACAGCAGTGATTTTAGCTATGGGAACTGGAGCGATGTGGCATACGAATATTGCTCGGGAAGCTATGTACAGACGTCTATCCGTACGTATTATGCAAATGGAGCGATTACATCAGAGACGCCGCAGGCATATCTTGGCATGCAGTTCTACTTTGGCGGGATGAGTGAGTATAAGCCGTCGTCAGGTTCGAATGGCGGCGGGAATACGAATACGCCGAGTAATCCAAGCAACCCAAGTAATCCAAGCAACCCAAGCAACCCAAGCAATCCAAGCAACCCCAACAACCCAAGCAATCCGAATAACCCGGACAATCCGAATAACCCGAATAATCCGAATAACCCGGACAATCCGAATAACCCGGGTACTTCAAATGAAAAAACGATTGCGGTTACAGCAGAGCAGCTGACGGATAAAATAACAGAAGCCGGGACGCCAAAAGCAGAGCTTTTTGAAGTTAAGGTGACTGATAAATTTACCATAACGGATCCCAAAGATATAGACTTTGATACAAGATACGTACTGTATGGGGATTCTAATTGTGCCGGGGTTACAGCAGTACCCAAGAAAGACAGCGGAGTAGAGACGAAAGTAGAAAGTTTGTACGAAGTTTTGTATTTGAAAAATGGAGAACCAGCGGCTGAATATAAGTATTATCTGTCAGAAAATGAAGAAGGTGCGCAGGCGTTAAAGAAGGCATTTGGGAATACGGATACGGTGAAAGGCAGAATATGTTGTAAAGCAATCACATCATCTGACGAGATTAAGGCGATGATCAGTATGCTTTATAAGTATAGCGGCGGCGCTTTGGAAAGTGAGACGCCAGAGGCCTATCTGAATTATCTGGTCAGAGAGGAAAAATACCAGTTCTTCAAGAACATCAATCATCAGGAGAATCCGAATCCGCCAGTACCGGAGAGTAAATTGAAAGGTACATCGCAAAAAGACACGTTTGGTATTAAGATGAGTGAAAGCTTTACATATAAGGATGATGAATGGTTTTCCCAGAGTTATGACAAACGATATGTGTTATATGGCGATAAAGAGAACCAATATGCAAAGTCAGCAGGAGCAGAAGGCTTCTATGAGATATTGTATATCACAGGCGGCAAAGCAGCAGGGGAATACAAGGCATATGTAATGAGCAATGCCGAACAGGCCGAACAGAAAAAGCAGGAAATGAGCGAAGCGTTTGGAGATTCTGTTTTTTGTAAAGGAAATGTATTACTTATATTTTCCACCGGCGAGTATGTACAGCAGACAATTGATACCTATGTAGAATATGAGATTTTCACACAAGGGACTACAGAAGAGTATCTTGAGAAATTGTTTGTGTCAAACAATATGGACGAAATCATAGAAGAGCCTGGAAGTAATCTGCAGCCAGATAAAGAACCTGCATTTGATATCAAGATGACAGACAGCTATACGTTCAGGGATTCCGAGAACTTTACCCGGGACTATGACACAAGATATGTATTATATGATGCAGGCGGTCCGGTTTCACAGGCGGCCAAGGCTTTGGCAATGTATGAAATCATCTATGAGAAAGATCTTACGGCTATTGGCGACTATCAAATCTGTATTATGGAAAGTAATGAAGCGGCGGAAGCGCTTGCGCAGCAGTCCATCTCACGTCCGGATATTGACGCCGGGGATGTCAGGGTAGAGGGAAATGCAGTCCTTGTATTTGCATCGGCAGAAAAGATACAGCAGACGATTGATATGTACGTGCAGTTTGGAATTCTGCAGGATACAACGGCGAAGACATATGCGGACTTCTTAACAGGAAATGGGATGAAATTAATCACGTCCCCAGAAGAAATCACCCTGGCGGCGGATATTCTGGCGGTAGAGACAGATATGCAGACGGAATCTACAGAGTCAAAGCTGCGGGAGATTGCCAGGAAAGCGGGACTGGAAGCAGAGACGGCTTTGGCTGAGAGTGAGGAAAGCCTGAAGGCAGCAGCCAGAGAGGCAGGCATTGAATCCAGGGACAGTCTGCTAATGGATGTGACGGCCGGCGATTCAGAGGATGAAGTTTCCGACCCGTCAGACACAGGCAATACAGCGGATGGAGATGAGACGACGGGAGAAGATGTCTTCGACCCGTCAGCGGCAGGAAAGAATCAGGCGCAGGAAGCGGCGCCGGAGGCAGCGGCAGAAGATGTCTTCGACCCGGCGGCAGGAAACGTCCAGGCGCAGGAAGCAGTTCAAGAGACGCCAAAAGAGGATGTCTTTGACCCGGCGGCGGCAGGAAACGTCCAGGCGCAGGAAGCAGTTCAAGAGACACCAAAAGAGGATGTCTTCGACCCGGCGGCGGCAGGAAACACCCGGACACCGGAAGCAGTGCCGGAGATACCGGCAGAGACCTTCGATCCGTCACAGGCGGGGCAGGTGGAGACGCCGGTCACACCGGCAGAGAATCCGAAGGATATCCGGATTACGCCGGAATACACTTACACAGATCCGGCGGACCTTGCGTATGATATGCGTTATGTGTTCCATAAAGAAGGAGCCGGCGAACCGGCGTCAATACTTACCGCCGGGAAAAATGCTGAAGTATCCGATGTATACATCATCTTCTACGTAAAGGACGGAAAAGTATTGACAGAATACCGCTGTTTTGTTATGAATGGAACTGTGGTATGCGAAGAGACGAGGCAGGAGGATCTGGCGGATCTGATCGGCAGTCTCCCGGGCATGGAGAAGGCTTATGAAGCGAGCCTGGCGGGCTATCAGGACTTCATCAAAGAAGTATATCAACTGGAAGAAGTAAAAGAAGGAGACAGGTAACATGAAGAAGAAACTGGTTTCAATTTTAATGTGTGCGATGATGGGAATGATGATGATCGGCTGTGGATCATCCGGCAAGGATGGCGCAGATAAGTCAGATACGAAGACTGAGAGTGAAGCAGACAGCGAAGGCGAAAAGCAGACGATAGACAAGAATTTCAGTCTCCAGATGACGGATACTTACACTTTTAACGATCCCCAGGATATTGACTTTGACCAGAGATATGTTCTGGTAGGAGACGAGAACAGCAAGCTTCTCTCTGATATGGGAAACATGGGCTATCAGGCGTCGAAGATGTACGATATTGTATATGTGAACGGCGGGTCTCCGGCGGCGGAGTATCAGTATTTTGTGACGCCGGACGAGGCAAGCGCCACAGATCTTGCACAGTTCTACACTTCACAGGGACAGAAGATTACACAGGAAGGCAATGTGCTGTATGCTACAGTGGACGGCGATACGCTGGAAGGATCGATTATTTCTCTGGCAGGCACAGGCGCCATATCAGATGAAACACCGGAAGCATATATTGAAATGATGAAGAGCTTTAACGGTTTGGTTGATTACGAGTAAAATAAGGAAAGAACCGGGGGCGGGGTAAAACTCATTTTACTCCGCCCCTGATTTATATCATGTCTAAAACTAGTATAACTTTGCCTGCCGGCGGCAGAAGTTTTGGATAACCGAAAGGAGATAAAATTGTGGACGGAAAGGTAAAAAAGGGAGAATCCGGCAGAGGAAGCTGGCGTGATTTCTGGAACCTTTTGAAAAAAATACAATTACCCTGGCATTGGATTATTATCGCATTTTTATGTAATTTCTTTTATAACAAGGTCATGCTGAAGCTGCCGACTATTACGGCGGGGCTTATGAGCGGAAATCTGGATAACAAGGTACTGTGGGATGCCATCTGGTTTTATGTGCTCTTTACGATTGTACTGTGCGGGGACGTTGCTCTTAGAACTCCGGCCCAGCATATTGCGGCAAGAAATGCAAGGCGTGTTATCTGGAGGAAGATGCTCCATATCCGGATGGATTATTATGACAGCAACAATCCTTCAGATATTATGAGTACCATTACCAATGATACGACAACAGCAGCCCAGCTTCTGGTGCAGTTTCTGGTTGGTTTTCTTCCTACCCTCTACTATGTGGTGGAGGCGCTTAAGACAATCTCTTCCTATAATATATGGCTTACCATATCCGTTTTCCTTCTTTTGCCGGTGAAGATTTTGTATATGGTTTTTATCGGGCGGATGCGTTATAAGACGCAGGACAGCCTGTTTCAGGAGATTGGCGGTCTGACTGCATATCTGGCGGAACGAGTCAGGAATTTAAGTCTCATTAAGACATACACAAATGAAGAAAAAGAGCTGAAAAATGGTGAAAAAGCCGCGTACGGGCTGTTCCACGCCAATATGCGCGTCAATAAATTACAATGTGGTATTACAGCGCTTACAACATTAATCGGGATGGCACAGGTCATGATTGTAATGGTCTTCGGAGTCATTCTTCTTAAGAGGGGAGACATTGATATTAGTCAATGGGTGGCATTTTATATGTTTTCCGGCACGCTCTCTACCGCATTTTCTAACCTGATTGACTACTGGACAAACTTAAAGATGATTCAGGGGACAATGGCAAGGACAGCGAAGCTTCTGCTTGCCCCGGAGGAGGAAGAGACAGTAACGGATACAAAGAGGCCGGAGCATGCGGAGGTTACCTTTGACAAGGTGTCCTTCTCCTATGGGGATAAAAAGGCAATAGAGGACATTTCTTTCCATGTTCCTGCGGGAAGCTCTACAGCCATTATCGGCCTGTGCGGAAGCGGAAAGACAACCTCTGTAAGTCTTTTGGAGCATTTTTACGAGCCCTGTAAAGGAACGGTTTCCTTTGGAGGAATTCCGGTATCGGAAATGTCCCTGGACGAATTAAGAAGCCATATGGGATATGTGCAGCAGGGAGCGGACATTTTCAGCGGGACGGCAAGAGAGGCTCTCACATACGGCCTCCATTGGGAAGTGAGCGATGAAGAAATCTGGGAGGCGGCCGAAAGAACCGGATTTGCAGATGTCTTAAGAAAATGGGAGAGAGGCCTTGACTCCCCTGTGGCGCCTGGCGGAACCTCCATGTCAGGAGGACAGAGGCAGAAGCTTGTGCTTACGCGGGAATTCATGCGGAAATCCGATATGATTCTTTTGGACGAACCCACCTCTGCTCTTGATGTTACGGCATCGAAGATGATACAGGATACGATTTTTGAAATGTTCCCGGGAAGAACGAAAATTATTATTACACATGATCTGTCCCTTCTTGAGCGGGTGGACCAGATTGTTGTGCTGAACAAAGGAGTACTGGCAGGCTGCGGAAGCTACGATGAGTTATATGGGAGCTGTCAGGCGTTTATGGAGCTGATTGCCGCCTGTGAGGCAGAGAA
The DNA here is from genome assembly GCA_947063855.1 of uncultured Dorea sp. Classification (GTDB taxonomy): domain Bacteria; phylum Bacillota; class Clostridia; order Lachnospirales; family Lachnospiraceae; genus Sporofaciens. The sequence continues at coordinate 15,747 of CAMSTW010000051.1, read as the reverse complement.
GGAGGCAGTAAGGTGATTAAGCTGATCAATGGATATACGAAAATATTTAAGGGAATGAAACTGCCGTGGCTGCTTTTATTTTTTGTGGTAGCTATTTCGATGATAAAGTCACATGTAGAGGTGGAGGCTATTACAATTACGGCATCTATTATTGACGGTACACAGAATTCCATCAAAACGGATGAGCTGGTGCGCTATATTGAGTTCCAGTTGCTGGCAGGGGCCATTACGATTGCTTTTACTTATATTTCAGGCCTGGTGCTGCAGAAGATTAACCTGGGAGTCCGCCTGAAGGTATGGAATAAAATGATGCATCTTCCCACAAGCTATTATGATTCGGACAATGTAAATGAGCTTGTTACCCGTGTGACAACGGACGCGGACAACGCGGGGAATTATTTCCAGCTGCTGATCAATATCTTTACGGCAGCCTATGCAGGAGTTGTGGCCTATCAGAAATTGTTTACCTTCCAGAGTAAGATGGCCCTTGCGAGCCTTCTTGTAATTCCGGTGCTTGCCGGTGTTACCATACTATACAGTACACTCTCCTACAAGACAGGTATAAAGGCAAGAACCAGGCTTGCGGCTACAATGGGTTATCTTGCGGAGCACGTAAGAGGCTTAAGGCTTATTAAGTCCTTCCGTATGGAGGAGGAAGAGCATAGAAAGGCAGAGGACCTTTTTAAGAAGCAGTGTAAGGCTGATATCTACCTTGGCTATACTTCTATGATTCAGCTGGGCGGAATGGAGATTATGGGGTGTCTTACCATTGTGATATCCTTCGTGCTTGGAAGCAAAATGGTTGCGGCCGGGGAGCTGACAGTCGGGAAGCTCATAGGTTTTTATACTCTGTGCGGCCTTGCAACGGTGCGTCTGGCTGAAATCTGTACACACTTTGGGACATTTTCACAAAATGCGGGTATTGTACAGAAAATAGGGGCTATTCTGGAATGTCCCAACGAGCCGGAGGACGGCTGCGAGATGGATGTAGCGGACGCGGATATTATTTTAGACCATGTGGACTTTTCCTATGAGACAGCTTCTGTATTAAGAGATTTGAACTGCTCGATTCCAAAGGGAAAGGTTACGGCAATCGTAGGAACAAACGGAGCCGGGAAGAGCACCCTTTTCAAGCTTCTGGAACGGATGTACAATCCTACCTCCGGCACCATATATTTTGGAGACAGGGATGTGACCCAGTTTAAGCTCTCCTCCTGGCGGAAAAGCTTTGCTATTGTATCCCAGGAAAAGCCGATTCTGTCCGGGACTGTCCGGGATAATATTATCTACGGCGTAGAGCGTCCTGTATCAGAAGAGGAACTGATTCATGTGGCAAAGATGGCGAATGTTTATGATTTTATCATGAACACGCCGGGACAGTTTGACGCCCAGGCAGGTCCCGGAGGCTCTAATTTCTCAGGGGGACAGCAGCAGTGTATCGCCATCGCAAGAGCCATGATGAGAAATCCGGATTACCTCCTGCTTGACGAGGCAACCAGTAATCTGGATGTGAAGAGCGAACAGCTTGTGACAGAGGCTTTAAGCAACCTGATGAAGAACCGGACAACGATTCTGATTGCCCATAATTATTCAGCCACTGTATTTGCAGACCAGGTGATTGTGTTATGCGATGGAGAGATTAAGGGCTTTGGCACTCCCGAAGAGCTGCTTGAGACGAACGAGTATTACCGTACATTTGCGAAGGCCGGGGCGGGGATTGCGCAGTAAGATTTATACAATTAATAAGATTGGATACAGGAGATATCTGAATAAAAATAAAGAAAGGAAGTATCGGAAATGAAGTCAAGAATGACGGACTGCTATGATTATAAACTGCTGGATGTCCCGGAGGAGATGGGGCGCTGGCATATTCCGGACAGTGAGATTGAAGCGGAGCTTGAGGCTCTGGCAAGGGATCACTCCGGGGAAGAGGAGACCGAAGGAGAGGTGCAAAAGGGAGACTGCGTGCGCTGCATCTGTGTGAAGGCTTCTAAAGAAAACTGGGAAGGAAGGGCGGTTCTTTTGTACCCGGGACGGAAGCTTCCGGGCGCGGAAGGCGCAGAAGAGGCAGTCTTAGGAAAAAAACGGGGAGAGGAATTTGACTGCAGCATCAAGGACATCTCTCTTACATTAAGGATAGAGAAATCTGTGCGTATTCATGTCATGAGGATAGGCGATGGGCTGGCAGAGAAGCTTGATATTCCGGGTGTCCGGACAGTGGAGGATTATTACCGCTTTTATCATGAGCAGCATGATAAGGAGCGAAAGGAGAAAGCTTGTATGGGTATTGCCCGCTATTGGCTGGAGGAGATGTCAAAGAGAAGTAAGTTTGATATTAATGAGGCAGAAAAGAAGGAATGGTGTGATATCAGGGCACGCATTATGTACGATTCTATGCTGGCAGCCGGATATGATATGAAGAGAACCCAGGAGGGAGAGACTATTTCAGAGGAGGAGGCGCTTAGAAGAGCCTCGGAGGGACAGGAAATGTACTTTATTCCTTATCTCATGTATTCTTATTTTTCCGAGAAGGACGGCTTTGTACTGACAGAGGAAATGTATCTGAAAGAGCTTGAGAAAATGGCGGATGAACGAGGAGAGAAGGTAGAAAACCTTATGAAGCAGACAGACATTTCCATGTTCAGACAGGTAAAATATCAGGAGCATACCTATCATCTTTTGATGGCGGATGCAGAAAAATATCTGGAGGTGTAAGGATATGGCAGTGATAGAAGCGACGAGCGAGAATTTTGATGAGCTGGTAAATTCAGCGGAATATGTGATGGTGGATTTTTACGGCGACCACTGCGGCGCCTGTGCGGGTACAGCGCCTTATTACAGAGAAGTGGCGGACGATATGGCGTTTATTAAGTTTCTGCAGGTAAATACTTCTGTGTACAGGGATCTTGCCAAAAGGTTTAAGATTATGGGGATTCCGGCTTTCCGGTATTTCCACAACGGAGAGCTGGTCCATAAATCTGTGGGAGGCATGGATACGGAGCGGATCCATGAACAATTGTCCGAGCTTTTGTATCATGATTAGACAGAACCCGGATTCTATTAGATAATTGAAATATAAGACAAGGGATGATATACTTAGTAATATTTTTGAAGTAAAATCAGGCGATTAGGACTGTTATTTTACAATATTCGATTATTTAATAAGGATTGTTCCGGGCGTACATGATAAGCAGGAAGGGAGGGAGCGCCATGTTGATTGCCGGATATGGTTTTCTGAGTGTGGGAGCAGCGGTTTCCTGTTACTTTGCCTTTGCATGGCTGGGAACGGAGGTGCGGCGCAGCGTAGTGATTTCCCTTCTTGCGGGTGTTCTGTGCGGATTATCTGCCTGCCTGAATATGGGTATGAGGATGAGCGGTATCGTCTGCTTTCTGTTTTTGGCAGTGTTTATTCCCATTGTTTTAGAGCCTAAGGGGACGTGGATAGATATTGCCGCGGCGCTTTCGATTGCATATGCCCAGTTCGGTATGCTGCAGGTGACTGCCGGGACGATATTACGTATAGATTTTCTCTCACTTTTTTTCCGTGTGATGCTGATGGTACTTGGCATTTTGACCGCATATGCAATATGCAGTAAGATGTCGGCCGAATTCCCGAAAACAGGCTGGAAGGAATATTTCACAGAGCAGAAAAATACTGCAGGGGAAGGGAAAATGGGTGATGCAGACCGCCGCATGGCAGAACTTGGAATTTATTTTGCGGTTTATGGGATATGTCTGATGATACCTGCCGTAACAGGAATCTATACCGTGCCGGTCATGTGTCTGGAATGGTTTTCATTTTTCGGCGGCTTAAAGCTTCTGAATCTGATCATCGCAAACCGCAAGGAGAAGATGACAGTGCTTACGGAAAAGCAGTACCGGGATGATATGCAGACGTATATGAGCGTGATCCGTTCCCAGCGCCATGATTATAATTTCCATGTGCAGACCCTTCACGGGCTTCTGCTTCGGAAGGATTATGATGCGTGCGAAAGATATTTGAATGAGCTTTTGAAGGATTCCATTGAGATGAACCAGATCCTGCCCCTTCAGGACGCCGCGGTCAGCGCACTGATTCTTTCTTTTAAGAATAAGGCGGCCCAGAGCGGAATCCCTATGGATATTTCCATTGAAAATGATTTGTCCCAGATTGCCACGAATGTCTATGAGACAAATAAGGTGATCGGAAATCTTCTGCAGAATGCTATTGATGAAGCAGAGATGGTTCCGGACAAGTCTTATGGGATTAAGCTTTCGATTCTGAAGCGGGGCGAGTTCTGTATCATCAATGTTTCAAACCGTGTAAGCAGGCTGAATCCCATGGGGACTTACCGGGTGGGGCGCTCCTCAAAGGAGGGGCATGAGGGAATCGGAATCGCGTCGATTCAGGCCCTTGCGGCCAAATACGGCGGGGTGGTGTATTCCAGAATGGAAGGAGATATTATATTTTTTGTTGCAAAGCTCCCATTGCAGCTTTATAAGGAGGAGAAGTCATAATGTATGACGGACTGGTGCTTCTGGTGGATGACCAGCCTCTCGCGGCGGAGGATTCGATTGCCGCTTTAAAGCATTACGTACCTGGTGATCAGATTTTATATGCACAGACGGCTGCGGCCGCGATGGAGATCCTTGAAGGGCGGCCGGTATCCCTGGTATTTCTTGATATTGAAATGCCGGACATGAGCGGATTTTCTCTTGCTGCGTATCTTGAGGAAAAGCATAAGGGGCTTCCTTATGTATTCCTGACGGGGCACGCGGATTTCGCGGCAGAGAGCTATGATTATGAGCCTGTAGATTTCCTCACAAAGCCGGTTGATACGGCAAGGCTTGGGCGGACCTTTGAGAGAGTGGAGAGGAAAGCTTTACCTTCCGCCGGGAAAGTGGCGGTGCGGTCCGGCCAGGATTATGTGCTTGTGGAGCCCGGGGAGATCAGTTATATCTGTAAAGAGAAGAGGAAGATCCGGATACGGTTAAAAGACGGCAGAGAATTTCAGTCGGCCATGTCTCTGGATGAGTTGGAGCAGATATTCAGTGATTATGGTTTCTTCAGGTGCCATCAGTCCTTTTTGATTCCTGTGGGGGATATCAGACAGGTGGGGGCCAGTATGTTCGGCCAGACATACGAGGCGGCGCTTGAGGGGGATGTGGTGGTTCCGGTCAGCAGAAGTAAGTATGCGGTGCTTAAGGAAGAGCTTAAGTTCTTGGGGGTGCCGTTTGTGAAGGGTGTAACATCGAAGTGATGCTGCGCCTTTTTTGTGATATAGAGTATGCACATTCTTTATTCTGATGCAGGGAACGCTACTTTTGTTTAAAATGTTTATCTATATTGAACAGACCTAAAATTTGTTATATAATATCGAAATGGAGCATTAGTTTATTATAGCAGAACACCTTTCTTTGAGGGGAGGGAGTATCCCATGGAGAAAATGATTGTCGTAGGAAATGAGAACTTTGATGAACTCATCAAAGAAAACGGCTATTACGTAGATAAAACCGAGCTGCTCTATGAGCTTGTGGAGAAGACGCGCAACAAGGTGACGTTATTCACCCGCCCGCGCCGTTTCGGGAAGACGCTCACCATGAGTATGATGGAAAGCTTTTTTGATATCAAAAGAGACAGCCGGGAAAGCTTCGAAGGGCTGGATATCCTGAACTACCCGGAATTTTGTACAAAATGGATGAACCAGTACCCTGTCCTGTTTATTTCCTTTAAGGATGTGGAGGGCATGGATTTTGAAGGAGCCTACGGGATGCTTAAGGATACACTGGCAAGCCTCTGTAAGAAACATGTCTATCTGCGCGGCAGCGAGAAAGTACTGGACGAAGATAAGGAGATCTTCAACCGGCTGATAAGCCAGAATGCTAAGCCGGAGGAGATTAAGACTTCGCTTGTCACACTCATGCGTATGATGTGTGCGGTGCATGGGAGGCCTGCGATTCTGCTGATTGATGAGTATGATGTTCCGCTGGCCAAAGCAGAGGCTTCGAAGAACAAGGAGTTTTACCGGAAGATGCTGGATGTCATCAGGGGAATGATGAGCACATCCCTTAAGACCAATGAGTTTCTGAGGTTTGCTGTAATTACCGGATGCCTGCAGATATCTAAGGAAAGTATTTTTACCGGGGTAAATAATTTCGCCTGCTACTGCGTGCTGAACAACAGGTTCAGTCAGTATTTTGGTTTTACGCAGGATGAGGTTGTAAAGATGCTGGATTTTACCGGCCTTTTTGGCAAGGCGGATATCATCGCAGACTGGTATGATGGTTATATATTCGGGAACAGTGAGGTTTACTGCCCCTGGGATGTGGTCAGCTATTTGTCGGCGCTTATGGATGATGAAGAGGAAGAGCCGCAGAATTTCTGGGCCAATACAAGTGGTAATGCAATCCTGGATGAATTTATCAATCACCCGAAGTTTGACGTTTCTGATAAGTTTGAGACCCTTCTGAATGGAGGGACGATCAGTGAAGAAGTTTCACAGGAACTGACATATGATCAGCTGGCGGAATCAGAGAAGAGCCTTTGGAGTGTCCTGCTTATGACCGGATATGTGTCGAAGGCAGATAAAGTACATGCAAAGGGCAGAATAAAGCTTAAGATTCCTAATGCGGAGATCTCTGAGATATTCCGCGAAGCAGTAGTTGCCCGCTTTCATCGGACTTTAGATGTGTCCGGAGTGAATGCGTTTATCGCAGCAATGTGGAATAAAGATGAGGGGGCGGCGTCTGGATGTCTGACGGATATTCTTTGGAATTCCATCAGTTATTTCGACTATGGAGAAGATTATTATCATGGAATACTAAACGGACTCTTCACTTCCCGGGGATATGCAGTTGATTCAAATGATGAGGCAGGCCTGGGACGTTTGGATCTCCGTGTCAGAGACAGAATGAATCGAAGAGTTCTTCTGTTGGAATTTAAGCGCTCAAGAACCGAAGAGGATCTCGGCAGAGATTGTGAAGCGGCATTCAGTCAGATTGCAGCCAATGGTTATGCCAGAACCATACCGGAAGGTTATGAACAACAGATTGTCTATGGAATAGCATTCTTTGGGAAGAAGGCAAAAGTCAGGCTGATGAAATCTAATTTATCTGTTGAATAGAAAGAGGTATTGCTTTTTCGTATAATGTCTAGTAAAATTAGTCTAGCGCATCGTAAATTAAATAACGGACCATGGGATTATACGGTATGGCCTGCTATTTAATGGACGATGTGCAGGAAATACCAGGAGGAATACAGATGTCAGAGATAACGAACATAGCCCTGGACGCCATGGGCGGGGACAATGCCCCGGCAGAGATGGTGAAGGGGGCGGTAGATGCGGCCCGGAAGGAACCTGCCATGAAGGTATTCCTGATCGGAAAAAAAGAGGTCATAGACAGAGAGCTTGCGAAGTATCAGTTCAACAAGGCGCAGATTGAGGTCGTCCATGCCTCGGAGGTGATCGAGACGGCGGAACCGCCGGTGAACGCCATCCGTAAGAAGAAGGATTCGTCGATTGTAGTCGGCATGAAGATGGTACGGGAGGGCAGGGCCGACGCGTTTGTGTCGGCGGGAAGTTCAGGCGCCATCTTAGTCGGAGGACAGGTGCTGGTAGGACGTATCAAGGGAGTGGAGCGTCCGCCGCTGGCGTCTCTGATCCCTACCAAGAAGGGAGTATCCCTTCTGCTTGACTGTGGGGCCAACGTAGATGCAAGATCCTCTCACCTTGTCCAGTTTGCCAAGATGGGTTCCATCTATATGGAACATGTCCTTGGCGTGAAGAGACCTTCGGTGGGCATCGTCAACATCGGCGCGGAGGAAGAGAAGGGCAACGCACTGGTGAAGGAGACCTTTCCGCTTCTGAAGGCGCAGAAAGATATTCACTTTACCGGCAGCGTGGAAGCAAGGGAGATTCCCCATGGGCAGACGGATGTTGTGGTCTGTGAAGCATTTTCGGGAAATATCATCCTGAAGCTTTATGAAGGCGTGGGTGCGGTCCTGATCAGTAAGGTGAAGGAGGGGCTGATGTCCTCGCTTCGCAGCAAGATCGGGGCGGTGCTGATTAAGCCGGCGCTAAAAGCAACGCTTAAGACCTTCGATGCCAGTGAGTACGGCGGGGCGCCGCTTCTGGGACTTAACGGCCTGGTTGTGAAGACGCACGGAAGCGCGAAGGCGAAGGAGGTTGCCAATACGTTGATCCAGTGCGTGACCTTCAAGAGGCAGAAGATCAACGAGAAGATCAGAGAGTGTATTCAAGCGGATACTCTATCCGTTGAATAAAGGATGTATGACCGGATACTTTCCGGTGTCTGCTGTTTACTGTTTGAGAGAGCGTCCGGGAGTACATGAGAAGACACAGTCAAAAAGAGAAAACGAAGAAAAGGAGAATGGGTATGGAGTTCGAAAAATTAAAAGAGATTATAGCAGACGTATTGAATGTGAATGCAGATGAGATTACAGAGGACACAACATTTGTAGATGACCTGGGAGCAGATTCTCTGGATATCTTTCAGATCATTATGGGTATAGAGGAGACTTTTGATATTGAGATTGACAATGAAGAGGCAGAGAAGATCGTTACAGTTGGAGATGCAGTAGAGCAGATCAAGAATGCAACGAATAACTAATGCTCGATATGTAACGGTATATTGGGCATTGCGGCAGTGAAAAAGCCCGGCAGGGCTTTTTCGCTTTTTGGAGAACATAGAGGTAGAGGCGGCTGCAAGATCGGTTGTTTTGGAGCAGGCCCCGGTTTCAGGTTTGTGAGGCGATAGAATGAATCGGGATTTAAAGGTATTGGAAGAAAAGATTGGTTACACGTTTACGGATTTCAGCCTGATCAAGAAGGCGATGATCCACAGCTCTTATGCGAATGAGAAGCATCTGCCCAAGTATGAGTGCAACGAACGTCTTGAATTTCTGGGGGATGCGGTGCTTGAGTTGGTTGCCAGCGAGTTCCTGTTCTATGAGAACAACAGGATGCCGGAGGGCGAACTTACGAAGACGAGGGCGAGTCTGGTGTGTGAATCGGCGCTGGCGTTCTGTGCGAAGGAGCTGAATCTGGGATTCTATCTTCTGCTGGGCAAGGGAGAGGATGCGACAGGCGGACGGAAGCGTAATTCCATCACTTCTGATGCGATGGAGGCGCTGATCGGCGCTATCTATTTGGATGGTGGTTTTGCTAATGCAAAAGAGTTTATTCATCGTTTTATTCTGGATGATCTGGAGAATAGAACACTCTTTTTTGATAGCAAGACTATCCTGCAGGAGATTGTACAGGCTCATTTTAAGGCAGCCATCACATACCGCCTGGTAGGAGAGGAAGGCCCCGACCATGACAAATCGTTCCATGTGGCCGTGTATGTCGGGGAGGAGGAGTATGGCATCGGCACCGGCCATACCAAGAAGGCGGCCGAGCAGGTTGCGGCTTATCAGAGTATCTTAAGGCTGCGGAAGATGAATATAAAGTAGGTGTAGAATGTATCTAAAGAGTATAGAGGTGCAAGGCTTCAAATCATTTGCACACAAGATTAAATTTGATTTCCATAACGGGATCACAGGGATCGTGGGGCCAAACGGAAGCGGCAAGAGCAACGTTGCAGACGCGGTGCGCTGGGTCTTGGGCGAGCAGCGGGTGAAGCAGCTTCGGGGCGGGAGTATGCAGGATGTCATCTTCTCGGGGACGGAGAACCGCAGGCCCTTAAGCTATGCGTCGGTTGCGATTACCCTTGATAATTCGGACCATCAGCTCCAGATAGATTTTGAGGAGGTCACGGTCACGAGGAAATTATACCGTTCGGGGGAGAGCGAGTACCTGATCAACGGGAGTACCTGCCGGCTTAAGGACGTCAATGAACTGTTCTATGATACGGGTATCGGCAAAGAAGGGTATTCCATCATCGGACAGGGACAGATCGACCGGATCTTAAGCGGGAAGCCGGAGGAGAGACGGGAGCTTTTTGACGAGGCAGCGGGGATCGTGAAGTTCAAGCGCCGCAAGAACATGTCGGTGAAGAAGCTTGAGGAGGAACGGCAGAACCTTCTGCGTGTCAATGATATCCTTGCGGAGCTTGAGAAGCAGGTAGGTCCGCTGGAGAGACAGGCAGAGACGGCAAGGGAATATCTGAAGAAAAAGGAGCAGCTTAAGACCTACGATATCAATATGTTCCTGCTTGAGACGGAGCGGCTTGAAGAACAGGTCAGGGACATCGATGAGAAGCTTGGAATCACCAGGACGGAGCTTGAGGGAGCCGGGCAGAGATATGATTCCATGAAGACGGAGTATGAGACGGTTGAGGAGCAGGTGGATGAGATCGACTCGTCCATCGAGAAGGCGAAGAGCCAGCTGAATGAGACGACGATGCTGAAGCAGCAGCTGGAGAATCAGATCGAGCTTTTGAAGGAACAGATCAACAGTATGCGTATGAATGACGCGCATTATGACCAGCGCGCCCGGACCATTGAGTCGGAGATTGGCGTAAGAGAAGACCAGCTTACTGAGCTTGGGCAGGAAGAAGAGACCATACAGCGCCAGATTGATGAGCAGACCAGGCTTGAGAACCAGGCGAAGGCAGAACTGATCGACGTGCAGTCGCGGATTGCTTCGATCACGGCGTCTGTGGACAAGAATAAGGGTGAGATCATTGAGATTCTGAACAACCGGGCATCTACCAAGGCGAAGATCCAGAAGTATGATACGATGCTTGAGCAGATCCAGGTCAGGAAGGCGGGGATGACCCGTCAGATCCTGGATGCGGGGACGCAGGCTCAGGAGCAGAAGGAGAAGCTTGACGGATACCGGCAGGAATTAAAAGAAGTCTCTGCCAAGATCATCGAATTGTCCAAGGAGAACAGTGCATATGAAGAGAAGATAGCCGTCCTGCAGAAGCAGCTTACGAAGCAGACGGAGCAGTTTCGGATCGGGCAGACGGCTTACCACAGGGAAGAGTCAAGGCTTGAGTCTCTTAAGAATATCACGGAGCGCTACGACGGGTACGGCAACAGTATCCGGAAGGTGATGGACCAGAAGAAACGCGAGAAAGGAATCCTGGGCGTAGTCGCCGATATCATCAAGGTGGCCAGGGATTATGAGATTGCCATCGAGACGGCGCTTGGCGGCAACATCCAGAACATTGTCACGGCGGATGAGGAGACGGCCAAGCGGATGATTCAGTTCCTTAAGAAGAACCGGTTCGGGCGGGCGACATTCCTGCCGCTCACCAGTATCCGGGCGTATTCGGGACTGAACAGGCCCGAGGCCTTAAAGGAGCCGGGAGCCATCGGAACGGCGAACACGCTGGTTCAGATTGAGGACAGATACCGTACCCTTGCGGATAATCTGCTGGGAAGAACGCTTGTGGTGGATCACATCGACCACGGGCTTGCCATTGCAAGGAAATATAACCAGTCTATCCGGATCGTTACCCTGGAAGGGGAGCTGATCAATCCGGGCGGTTCCCTGACCGGAGGGGCGTTCAAGAATTCCAGCAACCTGCTGAGCAGGCGGCGTGAGATGGAGGAGTTCGAGAAGACGGTCAGACAGCTTAAGCGCGAGATGGATGAGATGGAAGCATCTTCGGACCTCCTGCGTAAGGAGCGTGCCGGATACTATGAGAAGATGGATGAGATCAGCGTGAAGCTTCAGAAGGCGTATGTCATCCAGAATACGGCGAAGATGAACGCCGACCAGGCTCAGGCGAAGATTCTGAACGCCGAGGAGCTTGTAAGGTCCACAAGGGCAGAGGAAGAGAAGCTGGATGCGCAGATCACGGATATCATCGACAACCAGGATTCTATCAATGTAGAGCTGGATACCTCGCAGCGGCTGGAAAATGAGCTGACGGAGCAGATTGAGTCGGAGCAGAGGATTCTGGATGAGGTACACGCAGAAGAGGCCGGGAAGCTTAAGAAGACAGAAGAGATTCATCTGGAATTCGCGAGTCTTGAGCAGAAGTTTACATTTGTCAATGAGAATGTAAGCCGTATCCGGGAGGAGATTGAGAAGTTCCGGGAGGAGCTTAAGGAACTTGAGAAGAGCAAGGGCGGAACGTCCCGGGAGATAGAGGATAAGGAGAACCAGATTGCGGACCTTAAGGATACCATAGAGAATTCTAAGGAGTTGTTTGCGGAGATCGGGGTTGAGATCGAACGCTTCAAGAAGGAACGGGAAGAGCTGAACCAGAAGCACAAGACATTTCTTAAGAGGAGGGAAGATCTGTCGAAGCATATGTCCGATCTTGACAAGGAGATCTTCCGTCTGGAGAGCCAGAAGGAGAACTACGAGGCGGCTTCGGAGAAGCAGATCAGCTACATGTGGGACGAGTATGAGATTACCTATATCCGTGCGAAAGAACTGAGGGATACGAACCTGACCGACCTTGCGAAGATGAAGAAGCGGATCCAGGAATTAAAGAGCGAGATACGCGCCCTTGGAAATGTGAATGTGAACGCCATCGAGGAATATAAGAGCGTGTCCGAGCGGTATGAATTCCTTAAGAACCAGCACGACGATCTTGTGGAGGCCGAGGCGACGCTTGAGCAGATCATCGAGGAGCTGGACGCAGCCATGCGCAAGCAGTTCAAGGAGCAGTTCGCAAGGATTGCCAGTGAGTTTGATACGGTATTCAAGGAACTGTTCGGCGGCGGCAAGGGAACGCTTGAGCTGATGGAGGATGAGGATATCCTGGAGGCGGGGATTCGGATCATCGCACAGCCGCCCGGCAAGAAGCTGCAGAATATGATGCAGCTCTCCGGAGGGGAGAAGGCGCTGACGGCAATCTCGCTGTTATTTGCCATCCAGAACCTGAAACCTTCGCCGTTCTGTCTGCTGGACGAGATCGAGGCGGCGCTGGATGATAATAATGTGGACAGATTCGCCCAGTATCTGCATAAACTGACGAAGAATACACAGTTTATTGTGATTACCCACAGAAGAGGGACCATGACGGCGGCGGACAGGCTGTATGGGATCACCATGCAGGAGAAGGGGGTGTCGACTCTTGTGTCTGTAAGTCTTTTGGAGGATGAACTGGATGCATAATTAAAAAAATGAATGAGAATATTGCAAGGCAGGAGGTTAAGATGGCAGAAGAGCAGAAGGAGAAGGTAGGATTTTTTAAGCGTCTGGTACAGGGGCTTGGGAAGACGAGGGATAATATCGTGTCCGGGATGGACAGCATTTTCAGTGGATTTTCCCATATAGATGAGGAGTTCTATGAGGAGCTGGAGGAAGTGCTGATCATGGGAGACCTGGGAGTACAGGCAACTTATGATATCCTGGACGATCTGAAGGCGAAGGTGAAGGCGCAGCATATCAAGGAGCCGGCGGCGTGTCGTGAGCTTCTGATCGAGAGTATCAAGGAGCAGATGGATGTAGGCGAGACTGCTTATGAGTTCGAAGAGAAGACGTCGGTAGTGCTGGTGATCGGCGTCAATGGCGTGGGTAAGACAACCACCATCGGAAAGCTTGCGGGGAAGCTTCGGGCACAGAATAAGAAGGTGGTGCTTGCGGCGGCGGATACTTTCCGCGCGGCGGCGGGAGAGCAGCTGAAGGAATGGGCGAACCGCGCCCAGGCGGATCTGATCGGAGGGCAGGAGGGCTCTGACCCGGCCTCGGTGGTCTACGACGCGGTGGCTTCCGCCAAAGCAAGGCACGCAGACGTGCTTTTGTGCGATACGGCGGGCAGGCTCCATAATAAGAAGAACCTGATGGAAGAATTAAGGAAGATGAACCGGATCATCGACCGGGAATTCCCGGAGGCTTACAGGGAGACTCTGGTGGTACTGGATGCAACTACGGGACAGAATGCGCTGCAGCAGGCGAAGGAGTTCAACGAGGTGGCGGATATTACGGGAATCGTCCTGACGAAGATGGACGGGACGGCAAAGGGCGGTATCGCCGTGGCGATCCACGCAGAGCTTGGGATTCCGGTGAAATATATCGGAGTCGGGGAGTCAATCGACGATCTGCAGAAGTTTGATGCGGATACATTTGTCCGCGCATTATTTACGGCAGAGAGCATGGAAGAGGATCATGTTTAAATGGAAATATTCCGGACGGAAAGATAAGCCAGGTATTTTTGAAAGGGCAGATTCCAAAAGGAGAATGTGCAGAAAAATAACAGGAGGAAGCAGATTATGTTGACATTGGAGAAATTCGAACAGGCGAGTGAGCTTGTGAAGAACATCACGAGTCCGACGAAATTGGTATACAGTGAATATTTAAGCCAGGAGACCGGCGGAAGGATCTACCTGAAGCCGGAGAATATGCAGAAGACGGGGGCGTATAAGGTGCGCGGCGCCTACTATAAGATCAGTACGATGAGCGAGGAGGCGAGGCAGAAAGGGCTGATTACTGCTTCTGCAGGCAATCACGCCCAGGGAGTCGCCTACGCCGCCCAGAAGTTCGGATGTAAAGCGGTGATTGTCATGCCTACGGTGACTCCGCTGATCAAGGTGAACCGCACGAAGAATTACGGCGCAGAGGTCATCCTGTATGGAGATGTCTATGACGACGCCTGTGAGTATGCGCTAAAGCTGGCGGAAGAGAAGGGATATACCTTCGTGCATCCTTTTGATGATGAGGATATTGCGACCGGGCAGGGGAGTATCGCCATGGAGATTGTGCAGGAACTGCCCACGGTGGATTATATCCTGGTTCCGGTAGGCGGCGGCGGGCTGATTACGGGCGTTGCCACTCTTGCGAAGATGCTGAATCCCAAGATCCAGATCATCGGCGTGGAGCCGTCCCAGGCGGCGAGCATGACGGCGGCCCTGGCGACAGGCGAGCCGGTCTCTTTAGACAGCGCCAACACGATTGCAGACGGTACTGCGGTGAAGCGGGTGGGAGAGAAGATCTTCCCATATGCACAGGAGAATATCGCTCGTATGCTGTCTGTGGAAGATGACGAGCTGATCGGGGCGTTCCTGGATCTGGTAGAGAACCATAAGATGGTGGTGGAGAATTCAGGGCTTCTGACGGTTGCCGCATTGAAGCAGTTAGACCTTAAGGGCAAGAAGGCGGTGGCAATCTTAAGCGGCGGCAATATGGACGTGATTACCATGTCTTCCATTGTACAGCATGGGCTGATCCAGCGAGACCGGATCTTCTCGGTGTCTGTACTGCTTCCGGATAAGCCGGGCGAGCTGGTGCGCGTTGCGGCCACCATCGCCGATGCACAGGGAAATGTAATCAAGCTTGAGCATAACCAGTTTGTCAGCACCAACCGGAATGCGGCTGTGGAGCTTCGTATTACGATGGAAGCGTTCGGAACGGACCATAAGAATGAGATTATGAAGGCGCTGGAGGATGAAGGCTTCAGGCCGAGAGAGATTGGGGCGAAGTTGTATTAATAGAGTATCTTTATGAACAAAGGGGTCGTTGTAAAATGGTGCTTTGGACATTTTACAACGGCCCCTTTCGTCGGATACATATTGATGATTCAATAAAGACTTTACGCCTTGGATTTACGGGTTACTCTGAATGTTAACTGTCTTCCAGCATTGACTGGAAGATATCTCTTAATGCTATTAAACTTTCATTATCCGGGGATTCTTGCAAAGCCCGGTCAATCTGAGCTAATGCAAGCCTTACAAAACCTTGAAACTGTTTATTTGTCATTCCCATGTCTGACATCCTTTCACCGCCTCCTAAAGAATCTTTTACATGATACTATAAGTATAGCGGATTGTGTGGAAGGAGTAAAGTCTTCCGTAAAATAATTATCTTGACAAAACGTGTATCATTGTATACAATGATACACGTT